>NZ_JBFBHK010000005.1:0-293004 GCF_040685235.1 Curtobacterium sp. NPDC089185
CCGAAGGAAGCCATCGACGCCTGCCTGTTCGAGACCCTGGGCAACGCCTGATGAGCGGTTCCGGACGTCCGATCGTGCTTCAGCCAGCTGGCACCGCGCCTCCCGTCCGTCGTCTGGTCGCGACTAGCGCGCGGCGAGCTCCGCCACGATGCCGTCACCGGGCGCCGCCTGCACGAGGTCCGCCTCGATCTCCGCGTTCTCGAGGATGCCCTCGATCTTCCGGATGCGACCGCGCGGGACGATCGTCACGACCGTGCCCTCCTTGCCGGCACGACCCGTGCGGCCCGAACGGTGCATGTAGGCCTTGTAGTCGTCCGGGGCGTCTGCCTGCACGACGAGCGACACGTCGTCGACGTGGATGCCGCGCGCGGCGACGTCGGTCGCGACGAGCACGTTCACCCGGCCGCTCGTGAGCAGCTGCAGGTTGCGGGTGCGCCGCGACTGGTTCAGGTCGCCGTGGAGCGAGGTCGCCCGGATGCCGGCGTCCTCGAACTGGTCGGCCAGACGCTCGGCGTAGGCGCGGGTGCGGGCGAAGACGATCGTCTTGCCGTCACCGGCCACGAGCTCCTCGAGGACCTGGTCCTTCTGGCGCTGCTCGACGACCAGCACGCGGTGGTCGATGGTCGAGGAGGCCTGGTCCTCGCCGGCGACCTCGTGGACGCTCGGCTCGTGCAGGAACTCGGACACCAGCGACGCGACCTGCGCGTCGAGGGTCGCGCTGAACAGGAGCTTCTGCGCCCGGTTGCCCTGCGGGGTGACCTCGGCCGTGGCCGAGAGGATCTCCCGCACGGGCTCGAGGAACCCGAGGTCGCACATGTGGTCGGCCTCGTCGAGCACGGAGACGACGACCTCGCTGAGGTCGAGCTTCCCCTTGTTCATCAGGTCCTGCACGCGACCGGGGGTGCCGACGATGATGTCGACACCGCGCTCGAGGGCACCCTCCTGGCGGCCGTAGGGCACACCGCCGTAGATCTGCGTCGTGAAGAGGCCCACCGAGCGGGCGATCGGCTGCACCGTGCGGTCGATCTGCAGGGCGAGCTCGCGCGTCGGAGCGAGGATGAGCGCACGCGGGGCGCGGCCCATCTTCCGCTTCGTGCCGCCGCCGTGCTCCATGAGCTTCTCGACGAGGGGCGCACCGAAGGCGATGGTCTTGCCGGAGCCGGTGCGGCCTCGGCCGAGCACGTCCTTGCCGGCGAGCACGTCGGGGATCGTCGCGGCCTGGATCGGGAACGGGCTCGTGGCGCCCATCTCGGCGAGGGTGCGGGAGATGTTGCCGCCGATCCCGAGGTCGGTGAAGCTCACACCCTCGACGTCGGCCGCGACGGTCGCCTCGGCCTGGAGCTTCTCGAGCTTGACGTCGTCGGCGGGGACGTACGAGCCGCGGGAGTCGTCGCGGTCGCGGCGGGGAGCGCGGTCCTCGTCGAACGAGCGGCGCTGGGGGCGGTCGTCGCGGTCGGAGGAGCGACGCGGGGCGCGGTCGTCGCGGTCGAAGCGACGGGGAGCACGGTCGTCGCGGTCGAACGAACGGCGCGGACGATCGTCCTGGTCACGACGGGGAGCACGGTCGTCACGGTCGAAGCGGCGGGGCGCGCGGTCGTCATCACGACGGGGCGCACGGTCGTCACGGTCGAACCGGCGGGGCGCGCGGTCGTCATCACGACGGGGCGCACGGTCGTCACGGTCGAACGAACGGCGCGGAGCACGGTCGTCGCGGTCGAACCGACGCGGAGCACGCTCGTCGTCACGGCGCGGGGCACGCTCGTCACGATCGAAGCGACGCGGAGCGCGGTCGTCACGGTCGAACCGACGGCCACCACGGTCGTCGTCACGACGCGGGGCACGGTCGTCGCGGTCGAAGCGACGCGGGGCACGGTCGTCACGGTCGAACCGACGGCCACCACGGTCGTCGTCACGACGCGGGGCACGGTCGTCACGCTCGAACCGGCGCGGGGCGCGTTCGTTGCGGTCGAACCCGCGACCACCGCGGTCGTCACGGCGCTGACCGCCGTCGCGCGGCTCCCAGTTCGGGCGGGCCGGACGCTCGCCCTGCGCCTCGCGGCCGCGGCGCGCATCGGCGTCCCAGCGCTGCTTCTGCCGCGGCTGCGACGGGTCGGCGGCGCGGTAGCCGCGGTGCTTGCTGGACCGAGCGGCGGGGGTGCCGTTCGCGTGGCGGACTCGGTCGTCGGCACGCTGACGCGCGCCCTTGTCGTACGGGGCCATGACTTCTTTCCGGGGTGCAGACGTCCGCGTGCCCGGCAGCGACGTCGGCGCAGGCTCTTGAGGCGGAGAGGGGGTTCTTCCCGTCGCGGTTCGACGTGAATCCAGCCCTCGAACAACACACACCCGAGCAAAGGCCGTGATCACAGTGTCACGGCGTCGAAGGCCGACCGAGTGAGTCTACGCGACCAGGCACGCGCCCGCCAGCCCCGGGGCGGACGTGAGCCGCGGGGACGAGGTGGGGCGGGCCTCCCGACCGGAGCCCGGGATCAGGACTCCGCGAGCCGCTGCCGCTGCTCGGCCACGTCGAAGTCCGCCGCGGGCCAGCTGAGCTGCATGTCCTCCAGGGCACGGAGGAGGAGCTGCTGGACGGCGAGGCGGGCGTACCACTTGCGGTTCGCCGGGACGACGTACCAGGGTGCACGCGCCGTCGAGGTCCGGTCGAAGACCGTCTGGTAGGCCTCCTGGTACTCGTCCCAGAGGAGCCGCTCGTCGATGTCGCCCGGGTTGAACTTCCAGTGCTTGTCCGGGCGGTCGAGCCGGTCGCCGAGCCGCTCGCGCTGCTCGTCCTTCGAGATGTGCAGCATCACCTTGACGACGGTCGTACCCGCGGCGACGAGCCGGTCCTCGAACTCGACGATGGCGCCGTAGCGGCGTTCGATCTCCTCGGGCGGGGCCATCGACCGCACCTTCTGGATGAGGACGTCCTCGTAGTGGGACCGGTCGAACACCCCGAGCTGCCCGGCCCGCGGGAGCTCGCGCTCGACGCGCCAGAGGAAGTCGTGCTCGCGCTCCTCGGCGGTGGGGGCACCGAAGCCGGCGTAGTGCACGCCGTTCGGGTCGACCGCGCCGACGACGTGCGAGACGATGCCGCCCTTGCCCGCGGTGTCCATCGCCTGCAGCACGAGGAGCACGCGGCGCTCGTCCCCCGCCGTGCTCGCGGCGTGCAGTCGCTCCTGCAGGGCCGCCAGGCGATCAGCGCCGGTGGCGAGCGACTCGAGCCCGTCGATCTTGCGCCCGGGGAAGCCCGGGGTGCCGTCGGGGTCGACGCGGTCCAGGCGGAAGCCCTCCTCGACGCGGAGCAGCGGTTCGGGGTCGGTGTTCCAGGCCTTGCGACGGCTCACGGGTCCTCCTGCGGGTCTCCTCCATCCTGGCACCGCGGGCCCGTCCTGGCACCGGAGGCTCGGCGGCGGACGCGGCGGACGCGGCGCACGGGACCGCGGGTTAGCGTGGACGCCGATGAGGACAGGCCGCCGGACACTGCTCGCACTCGTCACCGCGGGGGCGGTGCTCGGTGCGCTCGTGTCGTGCAGCGGCGCCCCCGCGGCGGACCGGGACGAGACCGTGACGGCCGAGCCCGTGATCTACCCGCTCTCGCTGCGCTACCCGGGGATCGACGTCGTGGCCGACGTGCCGTACGGCTCCGCGGACCTGCAGCGACTCGACGTCTGCCTGCCGCCGGACAGCGCGCCCGACACCACGGCGACACCGACACCGACGCCGACGCCCTCGCCCTCGCGCTCGCCCAGCACGGCGGCGGACCCCCGCCCATCGTCGGGCCGCCCGACCGTGATGATGATCCACGGCGGCAGCTGGTCGCACGGCGACAAGGCGACCGCGGCCTACCGAGCGGTCTGCCAGTACCTGGCGTCCGAGGGCTTCGTGACCGTCAACGTCGACTACCGCCTGGCCCCGACCGACCCGTGGCCCGCCGGGTACGACGACGTCCGCCGGGCACTCGACTGGGTGTTCCGCCCGGCGACCCTGGAGACCTACGACATCGACCCCGACCGGGTCGGCCTGTTCGGCGGCAGCGCCGGCGGCAACCTCGCCGCGCTGCTCGCCGTCCAGGACCACGAGTCCGCCGCCTGGGCCGCCGGCGACCGGGTGCGCGCGGTGGTGGACCTGAGCGGTCCGACGGACCTGACGGCACGGTCGACCGAGCCGGACGGGGTGTCCGCCTCGTTCCAGCGCAAGCAGCTGCTCTACCTGGGCTGCCGGACGTACGCCGACTGTCCGGCGGCGCAGCAGGCGTCGCCCGGGTCCCACGTCACCGCGGACACCCCGCCGTTCTTCGTCGGGCACTCGACCGACGAGTTCATCCCGCTCTGGGAGTCGCAGGAGTTCGTGGCGACGCTGCGTGCCCACGACGTGCCCGTGACGTTCGTGGCGGTCGAGGGCACGGCGCACTCGATCGCACAGCTCGACCGGGCGATGAGCGAGCGGGTCGTGGCCTTCCTGCGGGCGCGGCTCGGGTAGTCGCGGGCGCCGTGCCCCGTGCGGGTGGCACCCGGATTCGGGTGTGCGGCAGCTGAGCGCTCCGCGCAGACTTCCTGTGTGACCGACACCATCGACCGTCCCCTGAGCGTCCCGACCGAGTGGCCCCACCGCAGCTCCGTCCGGACCTACGCGGAGCTCCTCCTCGGGCTGTCGTTCACGGCCGCGGTGGCCTTCGGGGGCTACTCGGCAGCGACCGGCCGCATGGCCGTCGCCGCGCAGGGGGCCGCGATCGTGTTCCTCGTCACGCTGACCTGCGTCGTCGTCTCGTGGTTCCGCGAGGTCGACGCCGAGGAGTCCGGCTCCCGCGACTGATCGGACGGCCGCCGGCCGCCCGGCCGACGCGGCCCGTCCTGCGTCCCGCTACGCCTCCGCCGTCCCGGCCCCGTCGCGCTCGGCGGCCCCGTCGTGCTCGGCCCCGTCACGCTCCGCGGCCCGCGCCGCCCGTCGGTCGGCCCGTCGCTCGAAGAACCCCTCGACCACCGAGTAGAGCACCGGCAGCACCACGAGGGTCAACAGCGTCGAGGACACCAGCCCACCGATCACGACCAGCGCGAGCGGCTGCGAGATGAACCCGGACTTCCCGGTGAGCCCGACCGCCATCGGCAGCAGCGCGAAGATCGTCGCCAGTGCCGTCATAAGGATCGGCCGGAGTCGCCGGGTCGCGCCCTCGACCAGGGCCTCGCGCACGCGGAGTCCCCGGCGCCGGTACTGGTTCACGAGGTCGACGAGCACGATGGCGTTCGTCACGACGATGCCGACGAGCATGAGCAGGCCGATGATCGACGCGACACCGAGCGGGATGCCCGTGACGATCTGCAGCAGGACCGCACCGGTCGCCGCGAACGGGATCGAGACGAGCAGCATGAGCGGCTGCCGCAGGCTGCGGAACGTCGCGACCATGATCACGTAGACGATGAGCACGGCCACCAGCACCGCGAGCAGCAGCTGACTGAACGCCGACGACTGGCTCGAGGCCACACCGCCGATCGTCGCCGACGCGCCTCGCGGAAGGTCGAGCCGGTCCACCGCCGCCGTGACGTTCTGCACGGCCTCGCCGAGGTTCGTCGAGTCCGGCGTCACCGTGATGGTCGCGGTGCGGACCGCGTCGGACGTCGTGATCGTCGTCGGTCCGTCGGACTGCTCGATCGTGGCGACGTCGGACAGCGGGACGTCACCGCTCGCGGTCGGGATCGACAGCGCCTTCAGGGCGTCGATCGTCGTGGGCGGCTCCGGGTCGGCGATGTAGACGTCGAGGGTGGCGTCGTCGATCTCGACGCTGCCGGTGTCGCGCGGGGACACCGACGCGGCGACGATCCCGCCGACCTGCGTCTCGGTGAGCCCGCGCTCGGCCGCCTTGCTCCGGTCGACCTTCACGGCCAGGTACGGCTCGGCGGCGGAGAGGTTGCTCGTCGCCCCGGTCGTGCCCGCGACGCCGCGCATCTGCGTGAGGACCTTGCCGGCCGCGGTCTCGAGCTCGGCCTGGGTCGGCGCGGTGACGTCGACCTCGATGTCGCTCGACCCGCCGAACCCGCCGCCGCCCGACGACAGGCTGACCTCGCCGACGCCGTCGATCCGCCCGATGCGGTCACGGGCCGCCGACTGGATCGTCGTCTGGTCGGCAGCCGCGTCGGTCGTCACGTTGTACTGCACCGACGCCGAGGCGCCACCGCCGAACGCCGCCTGGATCGACTGGCCGCTCGACCCGATCGTGGTCTGGACGGTCTCGACGCCGGAGACGTCGCGCAGGACGCCCTCGACCTTGCGGGCGGCGTCCGACTGCTCGTCGAGGCTCGTGCCCGGCTCGAGGTCCTGCGTCACGGTGAACGTGTTCTGCCCGGAGTCGCCGAGGTAGTTCGTCTTGACGAACGGGACGGCCGCGACGGTGCCACCGAGCACGAGCAGGGCGAGGACGAGCACGAGTGCCGGACGACCGATCGCCCAGCGGAGCACGGGCAGGTACCCGCGGCGCAGCCGGTCGGAGGCGCCCGCGTCGTGCAGGTCGTCGGCGGAGGCCAGGGCACCGGTCGCGGCGGCCGGGGCGGAGGCGGCGGGCTGCGGTCCCCGGGCACGGCCGGCGTCGGCGTGCCGGTGCGTCCGCGGCGCACGGAGGAACCAGTACGCCAGGACCGGCACGATCGTCAGCGACACGAGCAACGAGGCGATCAGCGCCATCGTGACCGTGAGCGCGAACGGCCGGAAGAGCTCGCCCACGAGCTCGGCGACGAAGGCCACGGGCAGGAACACCGCCACGGTGGTGAGGGTGGACGCGGTCACGGCGCCCGCGACCTCGCGCACGGCGTCGAGCACGGCCCGTCCGCGGTCGACCCCGGGCTGCAGGTGCCGCTTGATGTTCTCGATGACCACGATCGAGTCGTCGACCACGCGGCCGATCGCGATCGTCAGCGCGGCGAGCGTGATGATGTTGAGCGTGTAGCCGGCCGCCTGCATGCCGATCGCGGCGAGCAGCACCGACGTCGGGATCGAGATCGCCGTGACCAGCGTGGAGCGCCAGGACAGCAGGAACACGAGGATGACGACGACCGCGAAGCCGAGGCCGAGCAGCCCCTCCTCGGCCAGCGAGTCGATGGACTGCTGGATGTAGGGGGCCTGGTCGAAGACGACGGTGAACTGCGGGGAGCCCGCGACCTTCGCCTCGATGCCGGGCAGGGCGGCCTTCACCGTCTCGGAGACGTCGACGGTGTTCGCCTCCTGCGTCTTCGTGATGGCGATGGTCAGCGCGGTCTTGCCGTCGACACGGCTGATCGACGTGCGCGGCGACTCCTCGATCTGCACGGTCGCGACGTCACCGAGCGAGGTCGGCGTGGAGGCCGTGCTCGCGCCCGTCCCGCCGGTCGCGGTGGTCCCGGCGCCGGTCTGGCCCGCGCCGGTCTGGCCCGCGGCGGTCCCGCCGGCCGTGCCGTCACCGGAACCGGCGGCTCCGGTGCCGGTCCCCGTCCCCGTGCTGCCCGGTGCGCCGGCCGCGGCGCCGCCCTGGGTCGCGGCACCGCCGGCGCCCGAGGTCGAACCGGACGAGCCGGACCCCGACCCGGAGCCCGACGACCCCGACCCGCTCGACGCGGTCAGCGGCAGCCCGCGGATGTCGTCGAGGGACGCGATGCGCGCACCCGTCTGCACCGAGAGCGTCCGGCCGTCCTGCGTGATGGTGCCGCCCGGGATGAGCGTGCCGTTGTCGTCGAGCGCGTCCGAGATCGACTGCGTCGTCAGCCCCCGCGACGCCAGTTCGTCCTCGTTCGGTGTGATGACGACGCGACGCCCCGGGTTGCCGAACACGTCGGCCTGCCGGACGCCGTCGAGCTTCTCGAGGTCCGGCACCGCGGTCGCGTTCAACCGGTCGACCAGCTGCTCCTGGTTGCCGGAACCGGTCACCGCGAGCTGCAGGACCGGCAGGTCGTCGAAGGACCCGGTGACGATCTGCGTCTGCACGGTGTCCGGCAACGAGAGCGCGTTCACCGCGGTCTGGATCTTGTCCTCGGCGCTCGCCAGGTTCGAGCCGTAGTCGAACGAGGCCGAGACGACGCTCTGCCCGGTGGACGAGGTCGCGCTCGTCGACTCGAGGTCCGGCACCACCTGGATCGCCTGCTCGATCTTCGTCGAGACGTCGTTCGACACGACCTCCGGCGTCGCGCCCGGGTAGGCGCTCACGATCGCCACCTGGGGGAACTGGACGCTCGGGATGAGCTCCTGCTTGAGGTTCGTCAGCGCGATGCCGCCGAACACCGCGACGACGATCGTGACGAGCGCGATGAGGGCACGGTTGCGGAGGCTGAAGACCGAGAGGAAGTGCACGAGCCGATCCTCGCAGTTCCACCTGCGAACAGAACCGGCCGCCCGACACCGCTCAGACGACCGCGGCGAGCGACCCGCGGACGCCCGTGCCCTCGCCCCCGACGCGGGCCCACGCTCGCTCGAGCACCTCGACCATGCGCTCCCGGTCGGCCGCCCCCATCGTGTACGGCACCCGCAGGAAGCGCTCGAACCCGCCGTCCGGGCCGAACACCCCGCCGGAGGCGAGCACGACGCCCTCGGCACGCGCCGCGAGCACGAGCGCGCTCGACACCGGCCGGCCGAGCCCGACCCACGTCGTCAGGCCGCCGTCCGGCGACGGGACGTCCCACTCGGGCAGGCGCGCGCGCAACGCGGCCACGACGTCGTCGCGACCGGTGCGCAGGGCGGTGCGCCGCGCCTCCAGGACGGCCGCGGTGCGCGGGACGAGCTCGCGCGCGACCAGCTGGTCGAGCACGGGCGTGCCGAGGTCGCCCGTCGGGCGGGCGAGGAGCAGCCGCTGCAGCAGGTCCGGGTCCGCGCGGATCCACCCGATCCGCAGCCCACCCCAGAACACCTTGGCCGCCGAGCCGATCATGACCACCGCCGGGTCCGCCGCGGCCAACGGCGGCGCGGGCGTCCCGTCGATGCGGAGCTCGCCCATCGTCTCGTCGGCCACCACGACGGTCCCGGTCGAGGCCGCGACGGTGAGCAGGCGTTCCCGGGTCGCTGCGGACATGGTCGCCCCGGTCGGGTTGTGCAGTTCGGGCATCAGGTAGGCGACCGCGGGCGCGGTCCGGCGGAGCGTCGTCTCGAGCGCCGTGGCGTCCCACCCGGTGCGCGCGTCGACGGGGACGCCGACGAGTCGACCGCCGGCCTCGCGGAACGCCTCGTGCGCGTGCGGGTAGGTCGGGGACTCGACGAGCACCGTGTCGCCGCGGCGGACGAGCACACGGGCGAGGAGCGCGATGGCGTGCTGGGCACCGATCGTCACGACCACCTGCGACGGGTCGGTCGGCAACCCGCGCTCGGTGTACCGGTCGGCGATCGCGGAGCGGAGCCCGGGATCGCCGACCGTGTCGTAGCCGATCCCGGCGAGCGCCGCGGGCACGTACCGGACCGCGCGCTCGACGGCCTCGGCGACCTCGGGTGCGGCGTGCATCGCGGCCTTGCGGAGGTCGAGGAGGTCGTCCCCGACCACGCCGCCGGGCCGCTCGGGATCCGGACGCCCGACGAGGTCCCGCGGCAGGTGCACGACGCTCCCGGAGCCCCGGAGCGACACGAGGAAGCCGTCGGACCGGAGTCGGGCGTACGCGTTCGCGACCGTGGTCCGGGACACCCCGAGGGCATCGGCGAGCCCGCGTTCGGCCGGGAGCCGGACGCCGAGCGGCACCCGCCCGTCGATCACGAGCACGCGGAGCGCGTCGGACAACGCCTCGTACGCCGGGGCACCGCTGGCAGCACGCCAGTCGGGAAGCAGGAGGGCGGCGGCGCGGGCGCTCAGCGAGACCGGGGACACGGGTCCACCGTAGTGCGATTGGCTCTCGACCAACAGGCCAATCGAGGACGAGCATCGTCGGCATGCACCGCACCCCCGCCCTCGTCCTGCGTTCCGTCCAACTGCTCGTCGGCCTGTTCCTCTACGGTGCGTCGACCGCGCTGCAGGTCCGCGCCGTGGTCGGCGTCGGGTCGTGGACGGTCCTGACGCAGGGCCTGGAGAACGTGCTGCCCTGGTCGTTCGGCGTCATCACCGTGGTGTCGAGCGTCGTGATCCTGCTGCTCTGGATCCCGCTCCGCCAGCGGCCCGGCATCGGCACGCTCTGCAACGTCCTGGCGATCGGCCCCGCCGCCGACCTCGTGCTCTGGCTCGTCCCCGAGCCGGACGGGCTGGTGGCCCGGGTCCTGCTCTTCGCGGCGGGACTGGTGCTGCTCGCGGTCGCGACGGCGTGCTACATCGGCGCGGGCCTCGGCACCGGTGCGCGCGACGGCCTGATGGTCGGCGTGCACGAACGGTTCGGCTGGCCGCTCTGGCTCGCGCGGACCGTGATCGAGGTCACCGTCGTCGTGGTCGGGTGGCTCCTCGGCGGCGACGTCGGCGTCGGCACGGTGGTCGCCGCGTTCGTGATCGGGCCGATGGTCCAGCCGCTCATGCCGCTCTTCCGTCGGCTGCCGTGGTCCCCCACCCGCACGAGCGGCGCGGGGGCCGCCCGCACCCCTGGTGGCGGCGAGACCGGAGCGGCTAGGGTCGCGCCATGCGCCTCGGAGTGTCCTCCTACAGCTACGCCCGCTCCCTCCAGCGCGGTGCGCTGACGATCCTCGACGTGGTCGACCGGGTCGCCGACGCCGGCGGCGAGCACCTGGAGATCGCGGCCGGCGGCTTCGGCGACGACCTGCCCCGGCAGCCCGACCTGGTCGACCGCATCCGCGAGCACGCAGCTTCGCGCGGCATCGGGCTCGCGAACCACGTGATCGGTGCGGACTTCTCCGACCCCGCCACCGTCGACGCCGAGGTGCGGCGCGTGCACGAGCACCTCGACGTCGCGCACCGGCTCGGGATCACCCGGTTCCGCCACGACGTGGTGCCGTGGGCCTGGCGGGACGCGGACCACGCCGAGTTCGAGCGGGTGCTCGCGCAGGTCGTGCCGGTGTGCCGTGCGGTCGCCGAGCACGCCGAGACGCTCGGCATCACCACCATGGTCGAGAACCACGGGTTCGCGTTCAACGACAGCGAGCGGATCCTGCGGCTCGTCCACGAGGTCGACCGACCGAACTTCCGCACCCTGCTCGACGTCGGGAACTTCGTGTGCCTCGACGACGATCCGCTCCGGGCGGTGCAGCGGACGCTGCCGGTCGCGGCCGTCGTGCACCTCAAGGACTTCCTGGTGCGCGAGACGCCGCCCGCCGCGGACGGCTGGTTGCCGACCCTCGCCGGTCGCGCGGTGCTCGGCACGGTGGTCGGGCACGGGGACCTGCCGCTCGGTCGGATCGTGGAGCGGATCGTCGCGAGCGGCTTCGACGGGCCGGTGTCGATCGAGTTCGAGGGGCTCGAGGACGACGTCGACGCCGTCGAGCGCGGGCTCGCGAACGCGCGCCGGCTCTGGGCGGCGGCCGGCGGTTCCTGAGACCGCCGCGAGACGGACTGGGCCCACACCGCCGGTTCCGGGGCGACGCGCCAGCGGCGGACCGGCCGTGCCGGTGGGGAGAGGCGCGGCGCCAGCTGGCACCGCGCCTCCCGACCGTCATGTGGTCGCGTCAGACGGACCGCACCCGCACCGTCTCGCCGCTCGCCGCCGACTCCTGCGCCGCCAGCACGACCGCGAGCGTGCGCAGCCCCACGGCCGCGTCGGGCTGGGGCTGTTCCCCGCTGCGGACGGCCGCCACGAACGTCTCGAGCATCGCCGCGTCGAAGTCCGGCCCGTAGGGCAGCACCACCGACCGACCGCTCGCAGCGTCGAGCCCGCGGACGCTCGGCCGGAAGAAGTCGACGTCCACCGACCCCTCGGTCCCGACGACGGTGAGGGCCAGCCCGCCCCACGTCGGCGACGTGTCCGGCCGGCTCCACGAGCAGTCGATCGCGGCGATCGTGCCGTCGGCGTAGGTGATCGTGACCAGGCCCGCGGTCTCGGCCCGTGCGCGTGCCGCGTGCAGCACCCGGTTCGTCACGGCCGTGACGGTGACCGCGGGCGTGCCGTCGAGGAGCGCGTCGAGCAGGTCCGCGATGTGCACCACGTGGTCGACGATCGCGCCGCCGGCGGAGAGCTCCGGCTCCGTGAACCACGACCGCGTCAGCGGGAGCATGCCGTTGTTCGCGCCGCGCACCGAGAGGACGTCGCCGAGCCGTCCGGCACGCTTCGTCGCGCTGAGCCGGGCGAAGGTCCCGGCGAACCGCACCGGGAAGGCGACCATGAGGAGCACGCCCGCGGCGTCGGCGGCGGCGCGCATGGCCAGACCGTCCTCCCACGTCGTGGCGAGCGGCTTCTCGCAGAGCACGTGCGCCCCGGCGGCGGCGGCCTGCTCGACGAGGGCACGGTGCCGGGCGTTCTCGCTCGTGACCACGACCGCGTCGACACCCTGGGCGAGGAGCTCCTCGACGGTGTCGACGTACGGCACGTCGAGGGCCTCGGCGAGCTCGCGGCCGCGGAGGTCGACGAGGTCGGTGCCGGTCGACGTGCCGTCCGGGTCGGTGCCGACGACCTCGACGTCCGGCATCGCCCGGAGCGCGGCGAGGTAGGAGATCGCGTGCGTGTGCGCGAAGGACAGCACGCCGATGCGCAGGGGGCTCATGCGCTGACCGTCCCGTGCGCGCGGCCGGTAACGGGCTCGAGGTCGACGGGCTGGCCGGTCTCGACGGAGCGGAGCGCGGCGTTGACGATCCGGACGGCGGTGGCGCCGTCCTCCGCTGAGACGCGCGGCACCGCGCCGCCCCGGAACGCCCCGAGGTACTCGCGGATCTCGAGGAAGTAGGGGTCCTCGGTGGGGTCGAGCTCCGGCAGGTCGCCGCCGACGGCCTCCTCGTCGAGGAGCTCCGCCGTGTAGTTCCGCTCGTCGCGGGAGTCGTGCGACAGGGTGCCGAGCGTGCCGGCTGCGGAGAACTCGGTGACGAACGGCAGGTGTGCCGGGCCCCAGATGCCCGCGACGTGGCTGATCGCGCCCGAGGCGTGGGTGAGCAGGACGTGCGCGGCCTCGACGGGGTGGTCGACGGTGCCCTTCCGCACGTGCACCGCGCTGACCCGGACGACGTCGCCGGCGATCCAGCGGGCGATGTCCAGGTCGTGGATCATCTGGTCCATGATGATGCCGCCGGAGAGTGCGGGGTCGGCGAACCAGGCCGAGCGGGTGGGGAACGCGCCGGACCGCACGAACCGCAGGACGGCGAGCTCGCCGAGCTGCCCGGCCTCGACGGCGGCCTTCAGGCGGACGTACTCCGGGAAGTACCGCACGACGTGCGCCGGGTAGAGCTGCCGCCCGGCCTCGTGCGCCAGGCGGACCAGGTCGTCGGCGTCGGCGTCGGTGCGGGCGAGGGGCTTCTCGCTGATGACGTCCTTGCCGGCGGCGAGCGCGGCACGGACGACCTCGGCGTGCGCGTAGGTGGGGACGACGACGTCCACCACGTCGACGCGGGCGAGGAGCTCGTCGAGGGAGCCGACGACCTCGCCGCCGTGCGCGGCCACGAGTTCCTCGGCACCGACCTCGGAGAAGACGACGACGTCACCGATGCGGAGCAGGTTCGGCAGGTGGGCGTGGGCGATCACCCCCGCGCCGACGAGGCCGATCCGGAGTCGCTGTTCGGTCATGGGTTCCTCCTGGTTCCGTGGTCTGGTGCTGGTGCCGGTGCGGCGGCGGCCGTGGCGAGCAGGGCGGCCCCGGCCAGTCCCGCGCCGGCGCCGGCGAGCGACTGCTCGATGCGGGGCGACGGTCGCCAGCCGAGCCGGGCGTCGACGGCCGTCCGCAGCGGGGCGAGCAGTCGCTCGCCGGACTCCCCGAGTCCCCCGCCGACGACGACGACCGCGGGGTCGAGCACGGCCGCGAGGATCGCGACACCGGCGGCGAGGGCGTCGACCGCGTCGGCCCACACCGCGGCGGCGACGGGGTCGGTGTCCACGGCGGCGACGATGTCCTCGGCGCCGCCGTCGATGGTGCCGCCGGCCTCGCGGTAGCGCCGCGCGACGTTCCGGGCGGAGGCGTACGCCTCGACGCAGCCGCGCTGTCCGCATGTGCACTGCTCGCCGCCGGGTCGGACGCAGACGTGCCCGACCTCGCCGGCACCCCCGGCGGCGCCGACGACGAGCCGGCCGTCGACGACCAGGCTCGCGGAGATGCCGGTACCGATCGGGATGAAGACGAGCTCGGTGACGTCGCGCCCGGCCGCGGTCCGTGCGGCGATCTCGGCCGTCGCCGCGGCACGGGCGTCGTGTGCGACCGCGACGGGGACGCCGTACCGGTCGCCGAGGAGCGCGACGATCGGCAGGTCGCGCCAGTCGAGGTTCACCGCGACGACGACCGTTCCCGCCGGGGAGTCCACGACGCCCGGGGTGCACAGGCCGATCGCGGCGAGCGGGTGCCCGGCCCGGGCAGCGGCGGCAGCGAGGCGGTCGACGACCGCGGCGATCGCGGCGAGCGCCGGGCCACCGGCTGCCAGGGCGTCGACGACCGGCGCAGCGCCGAAGGTCGGGACGACGACACGGTCGAGCACGACGTCGCCGACCCGGACCATCCCCTTGACCGTGGTGCCGCCGACGTCGACGGCGACGACCGCGCCGTGCCGCTCGGACGTCCCCACCGCGGCGCTCACGCGGTCTGCTCCGCTGCCGTCCGGACGAGGTCGTCGATCCGTGTCGGCGCCAGGACCTCGTCGACCGCGAGCACGGTGGCGCCGCGGATGCCGGCGTCGCGCGGCGCGGCGCTGGCCCGGACGTCGAGCGCGTCGGCGACCATCGGCAGGCACGACCGGTAGAGCTCCCCGCGGATCGTCGCGACGAGCACGGACGAGGCGGACATCGCCCCCGCGAGCACGACCTCGCTCGGGTTGCAGAAGTTCACGATTCCGGAGAGCACCCGGCCGATGTGCTCGCCCGCCCGGCGGAGTTCGTCGAGCGTGTCGGTGTCGCCCTGCGCGGCGAGCGCCAGGACGTCGCTCGTCCCGCCGACACGGTGTCCGGCGGCCCGGAGCCGCGCGACGATCGCTCCGCCGGACGCCACCGACTCGAGGCAGTCCGGCACGCCGCAGGTGCAGCCGATGGCGGCCTCGCCGTCCACCGGCGTGTGGCTGATCTCCCCCGCCGCACCGCTCACGCCGCGGTGCAGCCGACCGTCGAGCAGGACCCCGGAGCCGATGCGGGTGCCGAGCTTCACGGCGACGAGGGTGCCGACGCGGTCCGGGCCCGGACGCTCGGCGAGGGCGATGAGGTTGGCGTCGTTCTCGACGAGGACGGGGACGTCCGTGTACTCCGCGAACAGCTCGGGCAGCACGGCCCCGTGCCAGGACGGCTCGAACGAGGGCGTCGCCACGCTCCCGCCCGGGTACGACACCGGCGCGGGGACGCTGATCGCCGCACCACGGAAGCGCGCCATGTCGAGCCCGCTGTCCGCGGCCAGCTCGACGAAGCGCTCCCACAGCGCGGCGACCGAGGCACGGGGTCCGGCCGCGACCGGCACGGTGCCGGCACCGTGCTCGAGCGCGTCGGTGTCGGCGAGCACCGTGCCGGCCAGGTCGGTCAGCACGATGCGCACGTGGTGGGCGCCGAGGTCGGCCGCGGCGACGAAGCCGGCGTCCGCGACGAGCTCGAGCCGTCGTGCCCGGCGGCCGCCGCGCGACCCCTCGGCACCGCTCTCGCGGACGAGACCGAGGGCCATCAGGGCATCGACGCGGGCCGAGGCCGTGGACGGCGCGAGGCCGGTGCTGCGGGCGATGCTCGAGCGCGAGGTCGTGTCCGAGACGCGGACCAGGCGGAGGACGTCCCCGACCGATCCGGGGCTCCGTGCCATGTCCTGGAAGTGCTGCTCGTGCATGCCGTCACTGTAGCGACGAAACGGTCGATTGCCGAACGAAGTCGTTGCAGAATCGACTGTTTACTTTTGGTGATCGAACGGTAATGTGCTCGAAACAGCCGATTCCTAGCGTTCAACGACGAGCCAAGAGGAGGTCCGCATGACGAGTGCGGTTCAGAACCCGACCAGGGTGACCGTTCCCGGTCGACGGTCGTCCACCGCGGACGCCAGCCGGATGGAACGACGCGAGGGCCGCGCGGGCTACGTGCTGATCGCCCCGACGACGGTGCTGCTGGCGCTGTTCTACCTGTACCCGCTGGCACAGACGGTCTTCTACTCGTTCACGAACTGGAACCCGGCGTCGGGCGAGACCAACGGCTTCGTCGGACTGTCCAACTTCACCGGGCTGTTCCGCGACGGCGAGTTCGTCCGCGCGGCGGGCAACACCGCGCTCTACGTCGTCGTGGTGGTCCCGGTGACCATGGCGATCGGGCTGTTCTTCGCCGCGCTGCTCGCCCAGCCCTTCCGCGGCCGCGGCGTCTACCGGGCACTGCTCTTCGTGCCGTACATCGCGCCGATCGTCGGCAGCGCACTGATCTTCAGCTTCATCCTGTCGCCGCTCGGCGGCCTGGTGAACGGGGTCGTCACCGCACTCGGCGCACCCCCGATCGGCTTCCTGACGTCCGAGCCGTGGGCGCTGGTCTCGGTCATCGTGTTCTCGATCTGGCAGGGCGTCGGCTACACGATGATCATCTACTCGGCCGCGCTGACGAACATCCCGCAGTCCTACATGGAGGCCGCGACGCTCGACGGCGCCGGCCCGATCCGCCGCTTCTTCACGATCTCGCTCCCCCTGGTCGCCCCGACCACGGGCTTCCTCGCGATCACCGGCGTGATCGGCGCCCTGCAGGTCTTCACCCAGGTCTACGTCCTGACCCAGGGCGGTCCGATCAACTCGAGCGAGACGATCCTCTACTACATCTACAACCAGGGCTTCGTGTTCTTCCACGGCGGCTCGGCCAGTGCCGCCGCCGTCCTCCTGCTCATCGTCGGCATCCTCGTCGCGGTCGTCCAGCTGCGGGTCATCAACCGCCGCGACCCCATCGAGCTGAACTAGGACCGCCACCGTGACCCAGATCGCTCCCCGCGCCCTCCCGTCGGACGCGCACCGTGCCTCCCGTCCGCACCGCAGCCGCCCCTTCCGGGTGCTGTTCCGCAAGCACTCGCCGGCCGTCCTGCGCCACGTCGTCCTGCTCGTCGCGGTCGTGCTGTTCTTCGGCCCGTTCCTCTGGATGCTGCTGACGAGCTTCAAGTCCTCGGAGGAGGCACTCGCCTTCCCGCCGAGCTTCCTGCCGCGGCAGTGGGAGCTGTCGAACTACGCGGACATCTTCACCGTCGCGCCCTTCGGGCTGTACTTCTTCAACTCGACGGTCGTGGCGATCGCGACGACCGCCGGCCAGATCGTGACGAGCCTGGCCGCGGGCTTCGCGTTCTCGCGCCTGAAGTTCCCCGGCAAGAACATCGTGTTCGTCGTCCTGCTCGCCGCGCTGCTCGTGCCGTTCGAGGTCGTGTTCACGCCGCTCATCACCCTGCTGTCCTCGCTGCACTGGCTGAACAGCTACCAGGGCCTCATCGTCCCGAACATCCCGTCGATCCTCGGCACCTTCCTGTTCCGGCAGTTCTTCACCTCGTTCCCGAGCGAGATCGAGGACGCCAGCCGGGTCGACGGCGCCGGCGTCTGGCGCCGGATGTGGTCCGTGGTGACGCCGATGGCGACCCCGATGATCGGCTCCTTCGCCGTCCTGTCCTTCGTCTACAACTGGAACAACTTCTTCTTCCAGTTCCTCGTGGCGTCGCGGACCGAGTTCTTCACCGTGTCGGTCGGCCTCACGCAGCTGCAGTCGGCGAACGCGAGCCAGAGCTTCAACCTGCTGATGGCCGGGTCGACGCTCGCGATCCTGCCCGTCTTCATCGTCTTCGTCATCTTCCAGAAGCAGATCGTGTCGGCGATGGCCGGCGGGCTCCGCTGACCCCAGACCCCCCTCGCACCACTCCCTGCTCCACTCCTCGCTCCACTCCTCGCTCCACCCAGATGTCCGAGAAAGGACGACCTCATGCGCAAGCGACTGCTCGGCGCCACGGCCCTCGCCGTGGGTGCCGCACTGGCCCTGGCCGGGTGTTCCGGCGGCTCCGTCACCGGCAACTCCGGCGGCAGCGGTGGGAAGACCACGATCACGGTCTGGCACAACTACACCGGCCCCCAGGCCACCGAGGTGAAGAAGCTCATCGACGAGTACAACTCCTCGCAGGACGGGATCCAGGTCCAGGCGCAGTACGCCGCCTCGTCCGACCAGTTCGACGCGAAGCTCATCAACGCGCTGAAGAACGACACCGGGCCCGACATGGTGCTCGGGGACAGCACCCCGCAGCAGACCGGGCAGGTCATCGAGACCGGCAAGGTGCTCCCGCTCGAGGACTACCTGTCCAGCGGTGACATCACGAAGGACAGCTTCACCGAGGGCATGCTGTCGACCGGCGAGTTCGACGGCAAGCAGTACACGCTGCCGACCGACATCGGCGACTACGCGGTCGTCTACAACAAGCAGATGTTCAAGGAGGCCGGGATCACGGACACCCCGACCACCTGGTCCGAGTTCCAGGACGACGCGAAGAAGCTCACGAAGGGCACGACCCAGTACGGCGCCTACCTGCCGATCGGCACCGGCGAGTGGCCGGTCTTCACCTGGCAGTCGATGCTGTGGGGCGCCGGCGGCGAGTTCCTCAACGAGGACAACACCAAGGTCGAGTTCAACAGCGACGCCGGCGTGCAGGCCCTGACCGGCTGGACGGACATGCTCGAGGACGGCACCGCCTACCCGCAGTCGCTGCTCACCACCTCGACCAACGGCGCCGTCCCGGCCCTGACGTCGAAGAAGGCCGCGATGGCCATCACGGGCGCCTACGACCTGTCGACGATCGACAGCACGCTCGGCAAGGAGAACGTCGGCGTCTTCGCCCTGCCGGGCATCAAGGAGCCGGCGATGAACCTCGGGACGAACAACTCGTACATCATCAAGACGTCGACGAAGCAGCAGGACGCGTCGTGGAAGTTCCTGCAGTGGTGGCTCAGCCCGGACACCCAGGCGAAGTGGGACATCGCCACGGGCCTGCTGCCCGCGAACCAGGCCACGGCGGACAACGCCACGTGGAAGCAGTACCTGGAGGAGAACCCGCGGCTCAAGGCCTTCGCCGACGAGCTCGAGTACGCCAAGGCCCGTCCGTCCATCACGGCCTACGGCGAGGTGAGCGCCGCCCTGTCGACGCAGCTGCAGACCGCGATGCTGCTGAAGACGAGCCCGAAGGAGGCGCTCGACGCCGCCGCCGAGCAGGCACAGGCCGCGCTCGACAAGGCGAAGTAGGCACGACCGTCCGACGGCCCCGCTCCCCTTCCGGGAGCGGGGCCGTCCGTCGTCCCGGGAACGGGACCGGCCCCGTGACATCCACCGACTCGCGATGTATCGTGACACCACCAAACGCGATGCATCGCGAGTTCGAGGAGGCAGCATGGCCCAGGAGAAGTGGCTCGTCGAGGAGCCCAAGGTGATCGACACCGGCATCGTCCGCGCGCTGCGCGTCGGACTCGCCGGCGGACAGGTCGACGTCGTCGCGCACGACGAGCCGACCGCCCGGGTGGAGGTGCACAGCGTCTCCGGCAAGCCGCTCAAGATCGAGCTCGACGGTGACACGCTCACGATCGACCACCCGCAGATCCGCTGGGACGACCCGCTCGGCTTCCTCAAGTCGTTCAGCGGGCGCGCCACGGCCGACGTCAGCGTCCTCGTCCCCCGCGATGCCCGGGTGACGGTCGGGGTGGTCTCCGCCGGCGCCCTGCTGTCCGGCACGAACCGCGGCGCCTCGGTCAACTCGGTCTCCGGCGACGTCGTCGTCGACGGGCTCGCGGGCGACCTCGCCGTGCACGCGGTCTCCGGCACCACCACGGTCCGCGACCTCGACGGCGAACTGACGGTCCGCACCGTCTCCGGTGACGTCGTCGCGACCGGGTCCATCCCGCGGTTCACGGCCGACGGGGTGAACGCCGACGTCGTCCTCGACCTGCAGGGCACCCCCGACTCCGCCCGGGTGAACACCGTGTCGGGCTCGGTCAGCGTCCGGCTCGAGGACGGCGTGCCCTACCGCTGCACGGTGGGCACGGCGACCGGCAAGCTGCAGTTCGACGACTCCGAGATCCGCGGGGTGCGCGGTTCGTACGTCAAGCAGGGCGGCGACCTCTCCGGGCAGTGGCTCGACCTCAAGGTGAACTCGGTCTCGGGCGACATCGCGGTCCTGCACGCCCCGCCGGCGCAGCCCGCACCGGCATCCGGAGCCGACGAGACGGTGGTCCCCGAATGAGCCCGGTGTTCGCGCACGGTCACCTGCGCCTGTCCCTGCTGTCGATGCTCGCCGACCGCCCGATGCACGGGTACGAGCTCATCCAGGCCCTCGGCGAGCGCTTCGGCGGCGCCTACGTCCCGAGCGCCGGCACGGTCTACCCGCGCCTGGCGAAGCTCGAGGCCGAGGGGCTCGTCACCAAGACCACCGACGGCCGCAAGACCGTCTACGCCATCACCGACGCCGGCCGGGCCGAACTCGACGCCCGCGCCGAGGAGCTCGCCGCGATCCAGTCCGGTGTCGCCGACTCGGTCCGGACGCTGGCCGACGGGGTCCGCGCCTCGGTGGGCGAGGCCATGCGGTCCCTCCGCGCGGACCTCGCCGCGAGCGCCCAGGCACCCCGCGGACAGACGGCCGACGAGCCCGAGGACGTCCCGACCGCCGGCGCCGGCGCACTGCGCGAGGTCGAGATGGCCGTCGCGTCGTTCCGGCAGCAGGTGCGCGCCGACCTGCGCCGCCGCGCGACGCGCGGCACGCTGACCGACGACACGGTGACGCGTCTGCGGGACGGGCTGGAGGCCCTGCGCCGCTCCCTCTGACGGCCCGCAGCGGACGGGTGGAGGCGATGCGCGCCTCCCGTCCGCTGCACCCGTTGCTGCCCGTCGTCCCCGCCCGCCTGGGCCGACCCGGGCAGACGGTCGTAGCATCGTCGGCGACATGACGATCTCCGACCTGCGCACCTTCGCGACGTTCGACGGCCACGGCGGCAAGGTGTCGAAGCGCGTCGAGGTGCTCGACCACGAGCCGCCCGCCGCCGGACCGTACGCGGGCCTCGTCGCCGTGCGCGGGGAGCACCCGATCGGCGCGCTCGACGAACGACCTGCCGCCGACGGCGACGACCTGACCCGCGGCGTGCCGAGCATCGGCTGGGTGGACCCGGCGACCCTCCGCGACTGGTACCGGCCGGACCGCGTGGTCGTGTCCCGGCTCGAGGCGCGGCGCTCCGGCCTCGAGCCGGGCCTGTACGCCGACTCGCGTGGCCGCGGTCGCGTCCGGATCGACGGCCTGGAGGCGCGGCTCGCCCCCGACGGCCGGCCCGCCTTCCGCGCACTGGCCGGTCCCGCCGACGCGCCGGTCGTCGACGTCCCCCTGCCGACCGACCAGGCCGTCCGGCTCGTCGCGGTCCGGGACGTCGCGGACGGGCTCGAGGTCGTCACCACCCCGGTGTCACCGTTCCTCTCCCCCGGCCGGTACGCCGCGTACGACGCCGACGTGGTCGGGCTGCCGCCGCGACCCACGACCGGTGCGGTGGACGTCCGTGCCGCGGTGCTGATCGACGGCACCCTGCACGAGGTGGTGCGGATCGACGAGCGCGCCGCGACCGTGTGGCTGCGGCGCGGCGACGACGAGGTGCCGATCGCCGCGAGCGGCATCGGGCCGGACCTGGTGCGGTACACCGGCACGCCGGTCCCGCCCGCTTGACCCGGGGTGCGGGGTGCTCGGCTCTGGATCCGGGGGACGGGCACGCTGCGTGCAGTGTCCGACCCCGCGCGTAGGTTCGGCGCCATGAGTGATGCAGAGCAGCAGCAGACCCCGGACGCCGGGCACCAGGGCGAGACCCTCGGTGGGGAACGTCCCGACCCCTCGACGACGGCCAGCAAGGACCCCTCGCAGTGGGTGACCGGCGACGAGCCGATGACCGGCCCGCAGCGCAGCTACCTCGACACCCTGGCCCGCGAGGCCGGCGAGGAGCTCCCCGCCGACCTCAACAAGGCCGAGGCGTCGGAGAACATCGAGCGTCTGCAGCAGGAGACCGGGCGCGGCACCGACTCCTGAGTCCGTCCCGACCGGGCACCGGTCCGTCGTTCGGCGGACCGGTGCTGCGTGGCGGTCCGCCGTTCGGTGGACCACAGCCTGAGGGAGTCCTGGCGAAGTCCGGGCAGTCCTCCGAACCACCCTGGTCGATGACGCGTCACCGGTTAGCGTCTGCCGCATGCGAACGACATCGACCTCCATCGGCCTGACCGCGCTCCGCATCGTCCTGGGCGTGGTGTTCATCGCCCACGGCGCCCAGAAGTTCGCCCAGGGCATCCCCGGCGTCGCCCAGGGCTTCGCCGGCATGGGCGTCCCGCTCGCCGAGGTGGCGGCCCCCGTCGTCGCCGGCCTCGAACTCGTCGGTGGCGTCCTGCTCGTGCTCGGCGTCGCGACCCGGGTCGTCGGCCTGCTCCTCGCGGTCGACATGGTCGTCGCGGGCCTCCTCGCACACACGACCGCCGGGTTCTTCGCCCAGGACGGCGGCTTCGAGTACGTGCTCGTGCTCGCCGTGGCCTCGCTCGCCGTGGCCCTGACCGGACCGGGGCGCTTCTCGATCGACGCCCTGGTGCTGCGCTCCTCGCGTCGCAAGCGCGGCGTCCCCGAGCCCCTGCCCGCCTGAGTCCTGATCAGGTCTTCGGTGCTCCCCCGGTCGATCTCCGGGGGACGCCGGTGGCCGAGTCGGGAACGGGGTACATGGTAGAGTTATCGGCAGATTTCAAACCACGAATCGTTCGGTTCCCCGGGTGGCAACCCTGCACCCGCCAGGACCGGACCAGAGCCGATCACGAGGGGGTCACGCATGGGGCGCGGCCGTCAGAAGGCAAAGCACACCAAGGTCGCCCGGGAGCTGAAGTACTTCAGTCCGGAGACGAACTACGGTGCGCTCGAGCGAGAGCTCTCCGCCGGGCAACACTCGGACGAGAACTCCTACGTCGACCGCTGGGCTGACCAGTACGGTGAGGAACCCGGCGACGACGAGGACGACTTCGAGACCCAGCAGGACCAGAACAAGTCCGCCTGACCCACATCGTCGACGCCGCGCGCCCCGTGGGGCCGCGCGGCGTTTCCGTGTGCGCGGGCGGCGGTGCGGTCGTGCTGCGTGCCGAGTGCGGCGTGCGGCGTGCGGCGTGCTGAGCGTGCACGATCCGTCACGCTCGGCGCCGCCTGGCGACTGATCACGCGCGCTCGGAGAACGTGAGCGGCACGTCCTGCCCACTCGGCAGGGGCGACGGCGGCTGCGGCGCCCGCGACACCGGCTCCGGCTCCGGCTCCGGCAGCGTCGCGCCCGAGCGTCCACGATCAGCGCCTCCGGGCCAGGTCCGCCCTGGCGAGCGTGCAACATCCGTCACACTCGGCGCCGCCGGGCGACCGATCGTGCACGCTCGACGAACGTGAGCAGCCCGTCCTGCCCACTCGGCAGCGCGACAGCGGGACCGGCGGCTCCGGTCGAGCGGCACGTCCTGCCCGCTCGGCAGGGCGCCGGCGGGCGCGGCGGCTCCGGTCGAGCGACCCGCGCGGTCCCGGACGCCGAGGTCGCACGACTCGCCGCGCGCGGATCACCGAGGTCCCACGACCGCAGGCGTGGCAGCGCGAGAGTGCAGGATTGCGGAACCTCGGCGCATGGCGCCGAGCGCGGGCAGCGTCAGCCCCCGCGCCGGACCGCCCCGCGTCAGCCGGCGTAGGCGCCGACGAGCCGTACCGCGCCCCCGTCGACACCCTTGGCGCCCTGCTCGAACCCGTCGAGGTCCCGCGCCGAGGTCGACACCGTGCCGACCGTCCACGCGGGCAGCCCCGCGGCACGCAGGTCCCCGAGCACGTCGGACGCCGCCGAGGCCGCGACGACCGCGAACATCCCGATGCCGAGGTTCCACGTGCCCTCGGTCTCCTCGATCGGCGTGCCCGCCATCGACGCGAGCACCCGGAACACCGACGGGGGCGTCCACGTCGTGCGGTCGACCTCGACCCAGGTGCCGACGGGCAGCACTCGCGCCAGGTTCGCCGCGATGCCGCCACCGGTCACGTGCGAGAGCGAGTGCACGACACCGGGACGCGCGTCGAGCAGGGCGAGCAACGGCGACGTGTAGAGGCGGGTCGGCTCGAGCAGGGCCTCGCCGACGGAGACCCCGGTGCCGAACTCCGGCAGCTGGTCGGTGTACCCGACACCCTTGCCGGCCAGGATGTGCCGGACGAGCGAGTAGCCGTTCGAGTGCAGCCCTGAGGACTCGATCGCCACGACGACGTCGCCGTCCTCCACCAGGTGCGCCCCGAGCTGCCGGTCCGCCTCGACGACGCCGGTGGCGGCACCCGCCACGTCGTAGTCGTCCGGGCCGAGCAGCCCCGGGTGCTCCGCGGTCTCCCCGCCGACGAGCGCCGTGCCTGTCGCCGAGCAGCCCCGGGCGATGCCCGCGACGATGTCGGCGATGCGGTTCGGCACGACCCGGCCGCACGCGATGTAGTCCGTCATGAAGAGCGGCTTCGCACCGACCACGACGATGTCGTCGACGACCATGCCGACCAGGTCCTGCCCGATCGTGTCGTGCTTGTCGATCGCCTGCGCGATCGCGACCTTGGTGCCGACGCCGTCGGTGGACGTGGCGAGCAACGGCCGTGAGAACTCGCGCAGGAACGAGACGTCGTAGAGCCCCGCGAAGCCGCCCACACCCCCGAGCACCGAGGCGTTGTGCGTCGCCGAGACGGCGGACTTCATGAGTTCGACGGCCAGGTCACCGGCTGCGGTGTCGACGCCGGCGGCTGCGTACGGGTTCGGCATGCGTGGTCCTCCGCGGGGCGTGGCAGACTTGTTCGGTACCACCCGATCCTACGGTCTGGAGCACACCGCGAATGTGCGGCATCGTCGGCCTCGTTGCGCAGGGGCCCGTCAACCAATCCATCTACGACGCCCTGTTGCTCCTGCAGCACCGGGGTCAGGACTCGACGGGCATCGCCACGGTCGAGGGTCGCGTCCACCACATGCACAAGACGCGCGGCCACGTGCGGGAGTCCTTCCGCACCCGTGACATGCGGGCCCTGCTCGGCACCATGGGCCTCGGCCACGTCCGGTACGCCACGAAGGGTGCCGCGAGCAACGAGGAAGAGGCCCAGCCCTTCTACGTGAACGCGCCGTACGGCATCGTCCTGGTGCACAACGGCAACCTCACGAACACGCGGGAGCTCACCCGTGAGCTCTTCGACATCGACCGTCGGCACCTCAACACGACGAGCGACACCGAGCTGCTCGTCAACGTCCTGGCGCACGAGCTGCAGGGCCAGGTCCGCGGCAGCGAGCTCGACGCCGGTCAGGTGTTCGACGCCGTCGAGCGCGTGCACGAGCGCGTCGAGGGCTCCTACGCCACGATCGCGACCATCGCGGGCCACGGCCTGCTGGCGTTCCGTGACCCGTACGGCATCCGTCCGCTCATCCTCGGGCACAAGTTCGACGAGGCCGGCCAGCCCGAGTGGGTCGTCGCGAGCGAGTCGCTCGTGCTCGAGTCCGGCGGCTACGAGATCGTCCGCGACATCGCCCCCGGTGAGGCCGTGTTCATCGAGATGAACGGCCAGATGCACGCCCGGCAGTGCGCGAAGGACCCGCGCCTGGTGCCGTGCTCGTTCGAGTACGTCTACCTCGCCCGGCCCGACTCGGTGATGAACGGCATCTCGGTCTACGACGCCCGCCTCCGCCTCGGCAACCGCCTGGCGGACACGATCGCGCAGTACGCCCCCACGGGCGACATCGACGTCGTGATGCCGATCCCGGACTCGTCGCGCCCCGCGGCGATGCAGGTCGCGCAGAAGCTCGGCATCGACTACCGCGAGGGCTTCTTCAAGAACCGCTACGTCGGCCGCACGTTCATCATGCCGGGGCAGGCGGAGCGCAAGCGCTCGGTCCGGCAGAAGCTCAACGCCATGTCGTCGGAGTTCAAGGGCAAGAACATCCTCATCGTCGACGACTCGATCGTCCGCGGCACCACGAGCCGCGAGATCGTCGAGATGGCCCGCGCGGCCGGAGCGAACGAGGTCACGTTCACGAGCGCCGCTCCCCCGGTCCGGTACCCGCACGTCTACGGCATCAACATGCCGACGCGTGCGGAGCTCATCGCCCACGACCGGAAGATCCCGGAGATCAACCGCGTGCTCGGCAGCGACCACCTCATCTACCAGGAGGTCGCCGACATGCGCGACGCGATCATCGAGGGCTCGGACGTCACCGACCTCGAGATGAGCTGCTTCACGGGCGAGTACGTGACCGGCACGGTCAGCCCGGAGTACCTCGCCTGGGTGGAGGCGAACCAGCTCAGCTGAGCGGCGTCGCCCCGGCGACCACGCGACGGACGGGAGGCTCCCCACCAGCTGGTGGGGAGCCTCCCGTCCGTCTGCTGGTGGCGACCGTCAGCGGTCGGTGCGCTCCACGGGTCCGGTCGCGTCGCCCTGGTCCTCGACCTCGCCGTCGACCGTCTCCTCCGCGGGCTCCACCGCGACCCGCTCCGCCGTCAGGCGAGCGGCGCGACGGGCGAGGACCCGGTCGAGGACGATCGCGGCGAGGGCGCCGGCGAACGCACCGATGGTGACGCCCCAGAGCGAGAAGTAGCCGACGAGCGTGCCGAAGGACGCGTCCTGCTGGTCGCCGCGGTCGATGTCCATGGTGAGCGTCACGATCACGAGGGTCGCGAGGAACCCGAGCACCGCACCGCCGAGGATGAACACGCCGAACTTCGGCGCACGGCGGATGGTGACCTCGTCCGGTGACTCGACGGCGTTCGGCGCCGGTGCCGGAGTCGGTGCCGCAGCCGGGGTCGGTGCCGGGCGGTCCTCGGGTCGGTCGGTGTCGCTCACCGTCCCATTGTCCCCCACTGTGGGACGTGCTCCGGCCTGTTCATCCCCGTGCGCGACGGTGCAAGATGTGACGACCGGCCGGTATCCACTGCGCGCAGCGCGTCGGGTGCCGGTCGCCCGGTCGAGGACGATGTGCGAGCCCGGACACCGGACCCGCTCGACCGGGGACGTGCGGGCGACCACGAACGGGAGGTGACGGGGTGCGCGAACAGTCGATCAACGGCCGTCGTCGTCCCGCCGCGCCCGGACGCGTGATGTGGACGATCGTGCAGCGTCGCGAGGAGGACCGCGCCGTGTCCGTCGTCGCCGAGCACCGGTGGAGCGTCGCGCTCGTCGGTGCGCCCGGTCTCGGGAAGACGTCCACGGCCGAGAGGGTGACCGACCGGGTGGCACGTCGCGACGCCTCGGGTCGGACGGTCGTCGTGCCGATCACCGCCGTGGCGTCCGGTCGGACGATGCCGTTCAGCGCCGTCGCCGACCGCTTCGGCGACCTGCCCGCCGGTCTCGCCGACCTGGTCGACGACGCGGGCGCCGCGCAGCGCCTGCGGGAGGTCGACGACCTGTCGGACCGTGACGTCGTGCTCCGGGTCGACGACGCAGACCACCTCGACGCCGTCTCCGCCCGCTACGTCGCTTGGCTGGTCCGCGACCAGGGCGCTCGGCTCGTGCTGACCTGCCGCGACTTCACCGCACTGCCGGAAGCGCTCCGCGCGCTGTGGCAGGACGACCTGCTCGAACGCATCGACCTCGCCCCGCTCGACCTGCACGAGACCGGTGAGGTCGTGGCCCGGGCGCTCGGTGCCCAGCTCGAGACGGCCTCGACCGAACGGGTGCACCGGGCGACCGCGGGCAACCCGCTGTACCTGCGCGAGGTCGTCCGTGCGGCGCTGGCGTCCGGCGCGCTCGAACAGACCGCGTCCGGGTGGTACTGGCGCGGTCGCATCACGGCGTCGAACAGCCTGGCGGACATGTACCGGACCGAGCTCGGCGCGCTGCCCGAGGACCTCCGCGACGTCGTCGACATCGTGGCCCTCGCCGACCCGATCCCCCTGGCCCGGCTGCTCGGCATGGTCTCCGGCGGGGACGTCGACCGCGTCGTCGCGCTCGGCCTGGTCGCCGTCGACTCGACGGAGGACGGCACCACCGTCGTCCGGCCGTCGCACCCGCTCGTGGGCGAGGTCGTCCGCGGCCTCGTGCCGGTCGCCCGACGGACCACCCTCTTCGCCCGCGCGAACGCCTTCCGCACCACCCGTCCCGAGGGCGCGCCGCCCGCCGCCCGTCTGCGTGCGGCGCTGTGGTCGCTCGAGTGCGGCGTCCTGCCGCCGGTCGGGCAGCTGATCGACGCCACCCAGGTCGCGGTGCGGCTGCAGGAGCACGAGAGCGGCGTGACGCTCGCGTCCGCCGCGCTCCGAACCGCGCTGACCGCCACCGAACGGGTGACGGTGCACTGCCTGCGGTCGCTCGCGCACTCGTACAGCACCGGGCGCGAGGCCGGCCGGTGCGACGCCGAGGCGGCTTGGGGCATCGCGACCGGGCGGTCGACCGAGGTGGACGACGCCGCGATCGTCGAGGCGTGCGAGACCCTGGCCAACATCCGGCAGTTCCACGACGACGACGTCGACGCGGCGGTCGCGCTGACCGACGCGGCGATGCCCCTGGTCGACGCCGCGACCGCCGAGCGGCTGCGGCTGCTGCGGCTCGCGCACCTGGGCTGGGGCGGGCGCTTCACCGAGGTCCGCGCGGAGATCGAGCGCTCCCGGGTGCTCGAGCAGCCGACCGTCCCGGTGTCCTTCCTCTGCGTCGCCCCCTGCGCGGTGACGGCGCTGGCCACCGCCGGTCGGCTCGAGGACGCCACCGTCCTGGCGAAGCGCTCCCTCGCGACCGCCGTCGAGCACGTCGAGGAGGCGCCCTGGAGCGTCGGCGAGATCGTCTCGGTCCTGCACCAGGTGCAGGTGTGGCGCGGGGACATCGCCGACCTGCTCACGGAGATCCCCGTCCGGCGGTCGAGCCCCTTCCTGAAGTACGACTTCACGCTCGAGCTCATCGGCGTCGGCAACCAGGCGATCGGGCAGCGCCGGTGGGCGGACGCGGTCACGGCGTTCTCGGCCGCCTGCGAGCGGTACGACGTCGCCGACCACGGGGGCTTCGCCGCCTACCCGTGGGCGCGGCTGGCGTTGTCGCTGGCGTACTCCGGCGACGCCGAGGGTGCGACCGCGGCGCTCGAGCGCGCCCGGACCACCCCGCTCCGGGCGATGCGGATCCTCGGCGAGCAGGTCGCGGTGTCGATCGCGTGGGCGGAGTCCGTCCTCGGCAACCCGGCCGGGCTCCGGCACGCCGACGAGATCACCGAGCGGTCGACGGCGAGCGGGGCGTGGTTGCCCGTCATGTACGCCCAGACGCTGCACTACGCGAACGACATGGTGACCGGGCGCGACACCTCGGCGTCGCTCGCGCGGATGCGCGGTGCCGCCGCCCGCGTCGACGGTCCCCTGGCGCACGCGATCGTCGCGTACGCCGACGCCGTCCGGTCCGGGGACCGCGTGCGGATCATCGCCGCGCAGGGCGTCCTGGCTTCGCACGGCATGGCCGTCTCGGCCGGGCACGTGCGCCCGCCGCTGACGAACCGGGAGCACGAGGTCGCCGAGCTCGCCGCGAGCGGGCTGAGCAACCGGCGCATCGCGGAGTCGCTCGGCCTGTCGGTCCGGACGATCGACGCGCACATGTCGCGGGTGTTCGCGAAGTGGGACGTGCACGCGCGGTCCGAGCTGGCCGAGATGCTCGGCGGACCGCTGCGCTCCGACCGCTGACTGCCGGAAGACGTTCCACCCCGGTACGGAATCACGTCGTCGACCACGCAAGGACGTTGCAATCTGCGCCACGACTCGCCGGAACGGTTGACAGACGACGGCACATGTCGCGTACCTTTGACCCTGTCGCCGGGTTCGGACCCGTTCGGGTCGGGTCCGAATCCCGGCGACACCCACGTTACGCAGGGGCTCGTGTCCACCACATCGGTAGGACCTACCTACCCCGCAGCGGTCGGCCAGTCGCGCTCCGCCGGTCGGCCCGAGGGCGTCAGGCGGCCGTGCGAGCGTCAGGCAGTCGTACGGACGGGCAGGAACGCCGCCAGGTCCGCTCGTGACCCGGACGCACTGACCCGGGACTGCGCCACCGCGTCGTCCCACCGGAGCACTCCGGTGGCGAGCGCCAGCCACGTGGTCGCGTCCGTCTCGACGACGTTCGGCGGGGTCCCACGGGTGTGCCGTGGACCCGGCACGGCCTGCACGGCCGCGAAGGGCGGCACCCGCACCTCGACGCTGTTGCCCGGCACGTCGTCGGCCAGTCGCTGGAGCGTCCACCGCACCGCGGTCGCGACGGCGGTCCGGAGCGTCGACCCGCCCTGCACCGCGGCGAGAGCGGCGAGACCGTCGGCGTCCTCGATCCTCTTCGGCGGCATGTCCCCAGGCTAACCGTCGCATCGCGAGCGGCGTGTCGACGTCGGTAGGGTGATCGCGTGCGAATCCTCGTCCTCGGTTCCGGTGCCCGCGAGCACGCGATCACCACGGCCCTCCTCGCGGAAGGAGCCGGACACGTCATCACGGTGGCCCCGGGCAACGCCGGCATCGCCGCCGACGTGGAGACGGTGTCGCTCGACCCGACGAACGGCCCCCTCGTCGCGGAGTACGCGATCGAGAACGGCATCGAGCTCGTGGTCGTCGGCCCCGAGGCCCCGCTCATCGCCGGTGTCGCCGACCCCCTGCGCACCCGGGGCATCCCCGTCTTCGGGCCGAGCGGCGCGGCCGCGCAGCTCGAGGGCTCGAAGGCGTTCGCGAAGCGGATCATGGCCGAGGCCGGCGTGCCGACCGGCCGTCCCCTCCCCGCCGGCACCGTCGAGCAGGCGGTCGCCGCGATCGACGAGCTCGGCGCCCCGTACGTGGTGAAGGCCGACGGGCTCGCCGCGGGCAAGGGCGTCCTGGTGACCGAGGACCGTCAGGCCGCGGTCGACCACGCCACCTACTGGCTGCAGCACGGACCCGTCGTGGTCGAGGAGTTCCTCGACGGCGAAGAGGTCTCGCTGTTCTTCCTCAGCGACGGGCACGACGTCCGCGCGCTCAGCCCCGCGCAGGACCACAAGCGCCTCGGCGACGGCGACACCGGGCCGAACACCGGGGGCATGGGCGCCTACTCGCCGCTGCCGTGGCTCACCGACCGGTGGGAGTCCGAGCAGGCCTTCGTCGCCGAGGTCACCGAGCTCGTCGCGCTCCCCACGGTCCGCCGGCTGGAGCACGAGGGCACCCCGTTCGTCGGGCTCCTCTACTGCGGGCTCATCGTCACCGAGCAGGGCGTGCGGGTCATCGAGTTCAACGCCCGCTTCGGCGACCCGGAGACCCAGGTGGTGCTCCCCCGTCTCACGACGCCGCTCAGCGCGCTGCTGACCGCCGCCGCGACCGGGCAACTCGCCGGCGCCCCCGAGCCGACCTTCAGCGCCGACGTCGCGGTCACCGTGGTGCTCGCGAGCGAGGGCTACCCGGAGAACCCGCGGACCGGGCGCGTCATCACCGGGGTCGACGCCGCGAACGCCCGCGAGGGCGTCTCCGTCGCGCACGCCGCCACGGCGGTCCTCGACGGCGACCTCGTCGCGACCGGGGGCCGGGTGCTCAGCGTCGTCGGTACCGGCTCCGACTTCGCCGAGGCCCGCGAGCGCGCCTACGCGGGCATCGCCGACATCACGCTCGAGGGCGCGCAGTACCGCACCGACATCGCCGCGAAGGTCGCCCGGTGACCGCCGCTCCGGAGCTGCCGGGCTGGCGGCACGTGTCGTCGGGCAAGGTCCGCGAGCTCTACGTGCCCGAGGGCACGGCCGACGTCGCGAGCGCCACCGAGCTGCTCCTCGTCGCCTCCGACCGCGTCAGCGCCTACGACTTCGCGCTCGAGCCGCCGATCCCGGGCAAGGGCGAGCTCCTCACCCGGCTGTCGCGCTTCTGGTTCGACCGGATCGCCGACGTCCCGAACCACCTCGTCGACCCCGCCGGCGGCGGTACCCCGGTGCCCGCGTCGGTGGCGGCCCGGTCGATGCACGTGCTGCCGCTCGACATGTTCCCCGTCGAGTGCGTCGTCCGCGGGTACCTCGTCGGCAGCGGCTGGGCGGAGTACCGCGAGACGAGCAGCGTCTGTGGCGTCCCGCTCCCCGCGGGGCTGTCCGAGGGCGACCGGCTCCCCGAGCCGATCTACACGCCGGCGTACAAGGCCCCGCAGGGCGAGCACGACGAGAACATCTCCTTCGAGCAGACCGTCGAGCTCGTCGGCCGCGCGGACGCCGAGGCGCTCCGCGACCTGTCCCTCCGCGTCTACGCCGAGGCGGCCGCGATCGCGCGGGAGCACGACGTCGTCATCGCGGACACGAAGTTCGAGTTCGGCCGCGACGCCGACGGCACGATCCGGATCGCCGACGAGGTCCTGACGAGCGACTCGAGCCGCTACTGGGACGCCCGCTCCGGCGGCCGCACCGACTCGTTCGACAAGCAGATCGTCCGCGACTGGCTCACCGCGCACTGGGACCGGCAGGGCACCCCGCCGGTGCTGCCGCCGGAGATCGTCGAGCGCACCGCGGCACGGTACGCCGAACTGATCGAGCGCCTGGGCGCCTGAGCGGCGACCACCGGACGGACGGGAGGCCCGTGGCGACGCCGCCACGGGCCTCCCGTCCGTCCGCTGCCGTCGTGACGGCCGTCAGTCGCGTGCCAGGACCACGACCGTCAGGTCGTCCCCCGGGTCGTGCTCGAGCGCGCGGGCGCGCACCCGGGCGAGGAACGCGTCGATGTCCGGCTCCTGCCGCCAGAGCGCCCCGAGGCGCGAGAGCGACGTGAGCGTCGAGTCCCAGAGCTCGAGCGCGCCGTCGCTGACCAGCACGAGCACGTCGCCGGGCTCGAGCACGAGCGACCCCGTCGACCGGGACAGCCCAGCCGGGTGCAGCCCGATCGGCAGGTCACTCGAGAGCAACGTGCGCTCGGCACCGTCCGCCCGCATCTGCAGCACCAGGCCGTGACCGGCGTCCACGAAGTCGAGCTGCCCGGACGCGGGGTCGAGGCGGCCGGTGAACATCGTCGAGAAGGACTCGGCGCGACCGAGGTCCGGCGCGACCTGCTCGTCGAGGGCGGCCACCACCCGCTCGGGGTCCTCGTCGGGACGTGCGAGCAGGGCTCCGCGGATCGTCGCGGCGAGCAGTCCGGCCGCCATGCCCTTGCCCATCACGTCCGCGATGGTCAGGTGCAGCGCGGTGCCGGACAGGTGCCACTCGTGCAGGTCGCCGGACACGACGCCGTGCGGGACGGACATCCCGCCGAGGCGGTACCCGGGGACCTCGACCGGCAGGGGCTGCAGCCCGGCGAGGACGCCGCGCAGCCGGTCCTCGTCGGCACCCGTGGCGAGCTCGCGCTCCGCCCAGACGCCGAGCTCCTCGAGCAGGGCGACGTCGTCGTCGTCGAGCGTGCGCGGCTGCGGGTCGACCAGGCAGAGCGTGCCGACCTTGACTTGGTCCTCGCCGACGCGGAGCGGCACCCCGGCGTAGAAGCGGACGTTCGGGTCCTCGACGACCATCGGCATGTCGGCGTACCGGGCGTCGGCGCGCGCGTCCGGCACGACCACGGGCCCGAGCTGGTCGAGCGTGCGACCGCAGAAGGTGTCCTCGAGCGGGATGGTCGGGCCGTACACTGCGTCGCTCTGCTGCGACTTGATCGTCAGGACCTCGGCGCCCGCGATGTTGAGGAAGGAACCGGAGACCCCGAAGGCCTCCCGAGCGATGCGGGTGATCCGCTCGAAGCGCTCCTCGGGCCCGCCGTCGACGACGTCGAGCGCGGCGACGAGTGCGGCGCGACGGACGGCCTGGGCCGAGGTGCCGGTGGAGGTCGGTGAGGTCCCCTGGTACATGGTCCAACGCTACCGGTCCGCCGGGATCGCGCCCGTCCCCAGTACGGAGGACGCCGCGGCGCGGCGTAGCCTGGTCGTCGTGCTCCGCCGCCCCCTGCTCGCCCTCGCCGTCGTCGTGCTCGGCGCCGTCTCGCTGACCGGCTGCGGCGCGCACGACTCGACCGGACAGATCGCCGTGACGGTGTCCCGGGACGCCGCCGACCACCCGTACGAGGTGAAGGTCTTCGCGGCGACGGGGAAGCTCTCGGAGCACCAGCGCGTGTTCCCGGGCGGCACGGCGGACTTCGCGGGGGTGCCGCTCGGCGACGTCACGGTGCGGGCGGGGGACCTGTGCCCGGTGCGGACGACGGTCTCCGGCGAGGACGTCGCACGGGTGACCCTCACGACCACCGGCTGCTGACGGCCCGGCCCTGCTGACGACCGGCTCCGCCCTCCGGGTGGGCACCGCCGGTCAGCGGGCGTCGGGCACCCGGTCCCACTCGTCCGCGTACCGGCCGAGGACGCTCCAGTGGTCGACCGGCCACGTGACGACGAACGCCCGACCGACGACGTCGTCCGACGGGACGGTGCCGTGCACGCGCGAGTCCGCCGAGTCGTACCGGTTGTCGCCCATCACCCAGATGCGCCCGGCCGGCACCCGGACCGAGAAGTCCTCGGCCGCCACCCGGTCGGACCCCGGCGCACGCACGACGTACGGCTCGTCGACCGCGTACCCGTTCACGGAGAGCCGTCCCCGGTCATCGCAGCACGAGACGGTGTCGCCCGGCAGGCCGACCACGCGCTTGACGAGGTCGTCGCCCTGGTCCGCCCGGAGCCACCCGCCGGGGTCCCGGAACACCACGACGTCGCCCCGCCGCAGCGGCACCACACCGGGGACGAGCTCGTTCACCAGGATCCGGTCGCCGACCAGGAGCGTGCGCTCCATCGACCCGGACGGGATCGAGAACGCGCGCACGAGGTAGGCCTTGACCAGGAAGGACGCCAGCAGCGCAACGACGACGATGATCGCCAGGTCACGGACGAACCGCCACCCGGACCGCTGCGGACGCTCCCGCTCGGTCGGCGTCCCACTCAATGCGTCAGCACCACCTTCACGAGCCCGATCGCGAAGGCGACGGCGGCCAGGACGACACCGCCCCACAGCCCGAGGAACGACGGCCGCCGTCCGCTGAAGCGCTGCAGGAACACCCCGACCAGGCCGATGCGCACCACGAGGATGACGATCGCAGCGGTCTGCGCCCACGGCGCGGGCAGCCAGCCGACCCAGGCGGCGGCGTAGAGCACGGCGGGGATCAGGCCGGACGTCGCGATGGGGTTCGCGTCGCGGACGATCGCGCCGAACGTCTCCCGGTGTTCCTCGTCGTCCCCGCTGTCGCCGACGGCGTGCGCGACGAGGTGCGACAGCACGTGCGCCAGGTAGGTCAGCACGGCGGTCGCCAGGACCGTGAGCACGGCCGAACCGTGCCGGATCGCCTCCGGGTCCACCGCGATGGCGACGGCGAGCACGGTGATGTTGCCGTAGATGTACGACGACAACCGGTCGCGCAGGCGCTCGACCGGGAACGTCGACAGGTCGGGTCGGCCGCGCCGCTCACGGGGCCGGACGGGCGGGCGGGAACGAGGCATCCTCCCATCCTGGCCCTGCTGCGGCGCGTACCGCCGACCGGACACCGGGTGCGGTGCCATCCTGGGCGGGTCGGCGCACGGTCGCGTCGCACGGACGGGAGGCACGACCCATGACCCACGGACCGCTCACCAGCCGACCCCTCGCCCTGGTGACCGGCGTCGGTCGGCACGCCGGCATCGGCGCTGCGATCGCGTCGCGACTCGCATCCGACGGGTGGGACCTCGCCCTGTCGTGGTGGGGCCCGTACGACGAACGCGTGCACGGCGCGGCCGACCCCGACGGGGTGGACGCGGTCGTCGCCGAGGCCGAGCGTGCGGGGGCAAGCGTGACGCGCCTCCCGGTCGACCTGGCCGACGCGGAGCAGGCGGCCGCACTCGTGGGCCGAGCCGAGGCGGAGGCGGGCGTGCCCGTGACCGCGGTGGTGCTGTCGCACTGCGAGTCGGTCGACTCGGACTTCGCGACCACGACGGTCGAGTCGATGGACCGGCACCTGGCCGTGAACGTCCGCGCGCCGTTCCTGGTCGTGCAGGCGTACGCCAGACGCCTCCGCGAGGGCGCGGCCGCGCCGGAGGACCGTCGTCGCGTCGTCGCGCTGACGAGCGACCACGTCGGCTTCAACCTGCCGTACGGCACGAGCAAGGGCGCACTCGACCGGTTGATCGTCGGGGCAGCGCTCGAGCTCGGCGACGTACGGGTGAGCGCGAACCTGGTCAACCCGGGACCGAACGACACCGGGTGGATGACCGACGAGATCCGCGCGGCCGCGGTCGCACAGACGCCGCTCGGACGGCCCTCGATGCCGACGGACACCGCCGCCCTGGTCGGGTTCCTGCTCGGTCCGGACGGCGGGTGGGTGAACGGGCAGCTGCTGAAGACGGACGGCGGGTTCAGCGCGAAGTAGCGCGATGACCCATTTGGTTGACGCGTCAACCATTCGGGCGCACACTGGTGACATGCACACGCAGGACCTCCTCGCCGCGGACACCGGGATGGGCGCCGTCACGCTCCGGGTCGCCGACCTCGACACGATGGTCGCCTACTACCGGGACGGCGTCGGGCTGCAGGTCCTGACGAACGACGGCGGCACCGCGGTGCTCGGCCGCGGCGCGACGCCGATCGTGGTGCTCGAGCACGCCCCGGCGATGCGGCACGCGTCCCCGCACGAGGCCGGACTGTTCCACACCGCGATCCTGTTCGACACGCAGGCCGACCTGGCGGCGGCGCTGTACTCCGTCGCGACGCGGTACCCGCGGACCTTCACGGGCAGCGCCGACCACCTCGTGAGCAACGCGTTCTACTTCCAGGACCCCGAGGGCAACGGCGTCGAGCTGTACTGGGACCGCGACCGCACCGAGTGGTCGTGGACGCACGGCATGGTCGACATGGCCACGATCTACGTCGACCCGAACGCGTTCGTGCAGGAGCACCTGACGTCCTCGGCGCTGGAGTCCGCAGCGTCGCGCCCGGGGCGGGTCGGCCACGTGCACCTGTCGGTCGGGGACGTCGCCACCGCGAGGGCGTTCTACGTCGACCGGCTCGGCTTCGCGACCACCGCGGCCATGGGTGACCAGGCGCTGTTCGTCAGTGCGGGCGGCTACCACCACCACATGGCGATGAACACGTGGAACTCCCGCGGTGCGGGGCGTCGGCAGCTCGGGCTCGGCCTCGGGCTGGTCCGGATCGAGGTCCCCGGCGCGGACGACCTCGGCGCGCTCGTGTCCCGCATGCACGACACCGGCGTGCAGACCGCAGACGACGGCCGGACCGTGGCGTTCGAGGACCCGTGGGCGAACCGCATCGAGGTGACCGCGCCCGGTCGCGGCTGACCCGGCACGGGCAGGGGCGGCTGCGCCGAGGCTCGGCTCCGCGGACACTTTCGTGGTCGAGCAGACGCGAAACTGTCCGCCTGGCCGAGCCTCGGGCCACCGCTGCGCAGACGGAACCGGCAGGATGGGCGCGTGAGCGAAGACATCCGGTGGGAGGTGGTCGAGGAGAGCGCGCTGACGCTCCCCGACCACGAGGCGATCGCGGCGATGCTGGGGCAGGCGTTCCCGGACTGGTCGCACTGGTACGTGGGCGGCCGGGACTACGCCGGGATGCAGCCCGAACGACGGGTGATCGGGTGGGGTGCGGACGGCGTCGTCCTCGCGCACCTCGGCATCCGCCGGATGTACGTCACCGTCGGCGGTGAGGACGTCCTGGTCGGCGACACCGGCATCGTCGCGGTGTCGCCGTCGCTGCAGGGCACGGGCGTCGGGCGCGAGTTGCTCGTCCGGACGCGCGCCGTCCTCGAGGGGCTCCGCGTGCCGTTCGGCTTCCTCGGCACCGGCGAGGACCGCGTCCCCTTCTACGCACGCTGCGGCTGGCACGAGCTCGAGGGCGCCGTCGGCACCTTCTCGGCCTTCACCGCGGACGGCGCCGGCGTGACCGAGACCGAGCAGGGCGGCTGGATGGTCCTGCCGATCGAGGCCCGGCTCGAGGACTGGCCGGCCGGGCCCATCATGCTCAACGGCCAGCAGGTCTAGGACCGACCGGACGACGGACGGGAGGCCCGGTGCCAGCTGGCACCGGGCCTCCCGTCCGTCTCGTGGTCGCGACTACGCCTCGACGGCGACCTTCTCCGGGTCCTCGTTCGAACCCGGCGCGCTCGGCGCGACCGCGGCGCGCACGCGCGCACCCAGGTCGGCGTCGACGTTCGTCCAGTAGGCGAACACGCGCTCGAGCAGGTCGTCTCGCGTCACCTTCGAGACGTGCCCGGCGATGTTGCCGACCAGGCGCTCGCGGGCGGCGTCGTCGAGGACCTCGCGGTAGAGCGTGCCGGCCTGGCCGAAGTCGTCGTCCTCCGGGTGCAGCGTCGCGGCCGCGCGCTGCAGGGCACCGTCGGACTCCCAGCCGGGCACGTCGTCCGTGGCGTTCGGGTCGGCGTGGGCACCGCCCTGGGTGTTCGGCGCGTACACCGGCACCTCGGCCTTCTGGAAGTCGAAGCGCATGGCGCCGTCCTTCGAGTACGAGTGGACCTCGTTCTTCGGGGCGTTCACCGGCAGCTGCGCGTGGTTCGTGCCGACGCGGTAGCGCTGGGCGTCCGCGTAGCTGAAGATGCGCGCGAGGAGCATCTTGTCGGGGCTCGCCGCGATGCCGGGCACGAAGTTCGACGGCGCGAACGCGGCCTGCTCGATCTGCGCGAAGTAGTTCTCCGGGTTGCGGTTCAGCTCCATCGTGCCGACCTCGATGAGCGGGTAGTCCGCGTGCGGCCACACCTTCGTCAGGTCGAACGGGTTGAAGCGGTAGCTCGCGGCGTCCTCGTACGGCATGACCTGCACCTTGAGGACCCACTTCGGGAAGTCACGGCGCTCGATCGCCTCGAAGAGGTCGCGGATGTGGAAGTCCGCGTCCTCACCGGCGATGCGGTCGGCGTCCTCCTGCGTCAGGGTCTTGTGGCCCTGCTGCGTCTCGAAGTGGTACTTCACCCAGAAGCGCTCGCCCTCTGCGTTGATCCACTGGTAGGTGTGCGAGCTGAAGCCGTCCATGTGGCGCCAGCTCGACGGCAGCCCCCGGTCGCCCATGAGCCACGTGACCTGGTGGGCCGACTCGGGCGACAGGGTCCAGAAGTCCCACTGCATGTCGTGGTTGCGCAGGTGCGAGCCCGACAGGCGCTTCTGCGAGCGGATGAAGTCCGGGAACTTGATGCCGTCGCGGATGAAGAACACGGGGGTGTTGTTGCCGACGAGGTCGTAGTTGCCCTCCTCGGTGTAGAACTTCAGCGCGAAGCCGCGGGGGTCGCGCCAGGTGTCCGGGGAGCCCTGCTCGCCGGCGACCGACGAGAAGCGGGCGAGCATCTCGGTCTGCTTGCCCGGCTGCAGGAACGCGGCGCGGGTGTACTGCGACACGTCGTTCGTGACGGTGAAGGTGCCGAACGCACCGCCGCCCTTCGCGTGGACGACGCGCTCCGGGACACGCTCGCGGTTGAACTGGGCCAGCTTCTCGACCAGGTAGTGGTCGTGCAGGGCGAGGGGGCCGTCGGCGCCGACACCCATCGAGTGCTGGTCGCTCGAGACGGGGGCGCCACTGTTGGTCGTGGTGGTGGGGGTGCCGGCGGGGCCGGTCGTGTTCTGGTCGGACACGGTTCCTCCTCAGGTGGAACGGTTGGTTCGGTCAGGGATGCTCGGGTTGCTTCAGGCGGGGACGGCCGCGGCGTCGTCGCGCTCGGCGGCGGCGCAGCGCTCGCAGATGCCCCAGTAGGTCACCTCGGCAGTCGTCACGGCGAAGCCGTGGGTCTCCGAGGGCGTCAGGCAGGGTGCGTGACCGACGGCGCAGTCGACGTCCTCGATCGCGCCGCACATCGTGCAGACGACGTGGTGGTGGTTGTCGCCGGTGCGTCGTTCGTACCGCGCCGGGCTGCCGGCGGGCTCGATGCGGCGGACGAGCCCGACACCGGTCAGGGCGCCGAGCACCCCGTACACCGCCTGGTGGCTCGTCGTGGGGAGCTCGGCCGCGACCGCGCCGAGGATGTCGTCCGCGGTGGCGTGCGGCATCGCGGCGGACGCGCGCAGCACCGCGAGGCGCGGTGCCGTGACCCGCAGACCCGAGGCCCGCAGCAGATCCGCGTCGGCGTCCATCGCGTCCCCTCTCCCGCATCGGTTCGCTTGCATGGATTTTCTTGCATCGATCAAGACAACGTCCACCGTACACGGTCGTCGTCCGAACGTGCGCGACGCGCGCGTGTCGGAACACCCGCTCACCGACCACCTGTGCCGATCCTCACCGGTCCGGCCCCGGCGCGGGAGGCTCCCGAGGGCCTCCGGGCGGAAGATGACGACGCCCGTCCCACCGCGTCACCAGGAGGCACCCCACGCCCGAACCCGACGTGTTCTGGAGCACCTGGCACCTCGACCCCCTGGCCGCGGTGCTGCTCGTGACCGCCGCCGTGGCCTACGCGTGGTGGCTCGTGGGGGCACGGCGACGCGGGGCACGGTGGTCGGCCTGGCGGACGACCTCGTTCGTCGCCGCGCTCGCGCTCTTCGCCGTGCTGCAGTTCGGCATCGTCGGCCGGTACGACCAGGAGCTCCGGTGGGCCTTCACGCTCCGGCTCGCACTGCTCTTCTTCGCCGTGCCGACGTTCGCCGCCCTCGCCGCCCCGGTGTCGCTCCTGCGGGTCGGTGGACCGGCGCGGTGGTCCACGACCGCCGACCGGGTGATGGGCTCGCGACCCGTGCGGGTGCTCGGGAACGCGATCGTCGCCCCCGTCGTCGGCCTGGTGCTCTTCGCGGTGCTGCTCACCCCGCTGTCCGCCGCGATCCGGCAGTCGGGCGTGTGCGCGACGGCCATCACGGTGCTCGTGCCGGTGCTCGGGTTCACGCTGCTCGCGCCGCTGTTCGAACCCGGGGTCCTGCGGAGCTCGACGTTCGTGACGATCGAGTTCCTGCTCGCCTTCGTGGAGCTGCTGCTCGACGCGGTGCCCGGCATCGTGCTGCGGGTGTCGAACCACGTGCTCGACGGGTCGCTCGTGCAGGCCGTGGGGCAGCCGTGGTTCCCGTCGCCGCTGCGCGACCAGCACCTGGCGGGTGACCTGCTGTGGTTCATCGCCGAGGTCGCCGACGTGCCCGTGCTCGTCATGCTCTTCGTCCGGTGGCAGCGGACCGACCGCCGCGAGGCCCGCTCCGTCGACGCCCTGTCCGACGAGGAGATGGCCGAGCTCACCCGGGCGCACCTGCAGCGACGGGGGTAGCGCGGGCGGCGTGCGGCGTGCGGCGGGCGGCGGGCGGGCCGGCCGGCGTGCGGGTCGCGCGCGTTCTGCGACGAGACGCGCGTCGATCGACACGTGCGACGTCGCACGATGCACGCGCACCGGTTGCGTGCGCATCGAACGACACGGCACACGTCGATCGACACGCGCGATGTCGTGAACGTCGACCACGCCGCGGGCCGGCGGGACGACGACCACGCCGCCGGCGGCCGGGACGACGGCGCCCCGGCCGGACTAGGCGTCCGCGTCCGCGTGTCGGCCGTGGTGGTCGACCGCCGCGAGCTCGTCCTCCGCGGTCGCGGGCGCGGCACCGGCAGCGTGCGCACCGGCCGGCCGACCCGCCGCGGCGTGCTGGTCGCCGTCGGCCGCGGGCGCTGCGGCACCGGGCTGCGTCGCCGCCGGGGCACCCGAGCCCCATGCCGCGGTCTGCTTCGGCTTCGCCAGGAACAGCGCCGCCACGATCGCCGCGACGAGCACGACGGCCGGCAGCACGAGCGACTGCCCCATGGCCGTGGCGAACGGCTGCTGCAGGAACGCGGGCAGCGCCCCGACCTGCTGCTCCGCGCCGCCGCCGGAGGTGGAGCCCGCCCCGGACGGGAACTCCGCCGTGATCCGGGCCTCGATCAGCGCGGCGATGCCGGCCGAACCGAGCACGGCGCCGATCTGCCGCGTGGTGTTGTAGACGCCCGACCCTGCACCGGCGAGCGCCGGCGGCAGGTTGCGCGTCGCGGAGACCGAGAGCGGTCCCCACATGCAGGCGTTCGCGAGCCCGAGGAGCGCACTCGGCAGGAGCGTCCAGCCCCAGTCGGCGCCCGACCAGAGCAGGGACCCGAACCAGAACAGCGCACCCGAGAAGCACGCGAGACCGAACGAGCCGACCCACCGCGGGTTCCACTTGTTGAGGTTCTTGCCGACGTACGGCGCGAGTCCCGCGGAGATGACCGCCTGCGGCACGAGCAGCAGGGCGGCCTGGGTCGGGCTGAAGCGCAGCACGTCCTGCGCCCAGAGCATGATCGGCAGCGCGAACGACGAGATCGCGACGCCGACGGCGGTGATGGCAATGTTCGCGAGCGTGAAGTTGCGGTCCTTGAACAGCCCGAGCGGCAGCAGCGGCTCGCCCTTCTGCACACCCTGCCAGACGACGAACGCGGCGAGCACGACGATGCCGGTCACGATGAGCGACCAGACCGAGATCGGGCCGGTGATGGTGCCCCAGTCGTAGGTCTCGCCCTCCTGGATGCCGAACACGAGCAGGAACATGCCGACGGCCGAGAGCACGATGCCGAGGTAGTCGAAGCGGTGCCCGTTGCGCTCGAACTGCGGCACGAAGCGCTGCGCGAGCACGAACGCGACGATGCCGACGGGGACGTTCACGAAGAAGATCCACTCCCAGCCGAACCCGTCGACGAGCAGCCCGCCCACGATCGGGCCGACGAGCGAGGCGACACCGGCGACGGCGCCCCAGAGGCCCATCGCCGCACCGCGGTTCTGCGGCGGGAAGATCCGGGTGATGACCGCCATGGTCTGCGGCGTCATCATCGCGGCACCGAGGCCCTGCACGACACGGGCGACGATGAGCACCTCGATCGACCCGGCGAGCCCGCACCACAGGCTCGCGAGCGTGAAGACGACGAGTCCGGCCTGGTACAGCACCTTCGGGCCGAAGCGGTCACCGAGACGGCCCGTGATGAGCAGCGGCACGGCGTACGCCAGCAGGTAGGCGCTCGTCACCCAGATGACGGCGTTGATGTCGGCGTCGAGGGCCTGGGCGATCGTCGGGGTGGCGACCGACACGATGGTCGAGTCGACGAGGATCATGAAGAAGCCGACGACGAGCGCCCAGAGCGCGGGCCACGGCTTCTTCCCGTGCTGCAGGTCGGCGGAGGGTGCGGTGGTCATCGAGTGGGGTCCTTGCTCGTGCTGGTCGGTTCGGTGTCGGTGGGGAGCGCCGGGCCGTCCCAGGGGACGTCCCCACGCTCGATGCGGTCCGCGGTCGCGGTGAGCCACTCGAGTTGCGCGGCGAGCATGGCACGGACGTACGACACGTCCAGCCAGTACCGAGGCGCCAACCCCTTGGCCTGGAGGCCCGTGGCGGCTTCGTCGTACTGCTCCAGTCGTGCGCGGATCGCCTCGGTGCGGGCGCGGAGGGCCGCGATGGCGTCCTGGTCGCTGAGGTTGTCGACGTGCGAGACCGCGAGGTGGAACTCGGGGTACTCGTCGGCGGGCTCCGCGACCATGCGCCGCAGCCCGGTCAGGAGCGCGTCGCGACCGGCGTCGGTGATGGCGTAGGTCGTGCGTTCGGGACGGTTGCCCTCGCGCGCGGTGCCGAGCTGTTCGGCGTACCCGAGGTCGACCAGGCGGCCGATCTGGTGGTACAGCGTGCCCGGACGGACCTTGACGTTCTCGTCCTCACGCCGTCGCAGCATGAGCTGGAACATCTCGTAGGGGTGCATCGGAGCCTCGGCCAGCAGACCGAGCGCGGCGTACGCGAGAGGCGTGAGCGACGTCATCCGCGCCTCCAGTCCCGTCTTCTGCTCCGACTATTCCAAATGGAATGTACGCCTTCGACCACTTCTCCACAACCGGCCCGGCGCGCCGTGCGCGCCACCTAGACTGGTCGCGTCCCACCCATCCCCGAAGTGCTGGAGTGAACACGTGCCAACGATCGTCGTCGAGGTCATGCCCAAGGCCGAGATCCTCGACCCGCAGGGCAAGGCGGTGGGCAACGCGCTCGCCCGTCTCGGCAAGGCCGACCTGACCAACGTCCGCATCGGCAAGCGCTTCGAGGTGACCGTCGACGGCTCTGTCGACGACGCGAAGCTGGCCGAGGTCCGCGAGATCGCGGCCGACGTATTCTCGAACGCCGTCATCGAGGACGTCGTGTCCGTGACGGTCGAGGGCGCGTGACCGCGATGCGGATCGGCGTCATCACGTTCCCGGGCTCGCTCGACGACCGCGACGCCCAGCGCGCCGTCCGTCTGGCCGGCGCCCAGCCCGTCGCCCTCTGGCACGGCGACCACGACCTGCAGGGCGTCGACGCGATCGTGCTCCCCGGCGGGTTCTCCTACGGCGACTACCTCCGCGCCGGGGCGATCGCGGCGAAGGCCCCGATCATGGCCGAGGTCATCGACGCCGCCGGCAAGGGCATGCCCGTGCTCGGCATCTGCAACGGCTTCCAGATGCTCGCCGAGGCACGCCTGGTGCCCGGTGCGCACACCCGGAACGCGCACCAGCAGTTCATCCGTCGCGACCAGAAGCTCCGCGTCGAGACCGCCGGTACCGCATGGACCTCCGGGTTCAGCGCCGGGCAGGAGATCACGATCCCGCTCAAGAACGCCGACGGACGCTTCGTGGCCGACGCCGACGAGATCAAGCGCATCGAGGACAACGGCCAGGTGGTGTTCCGCTACGTGGGCGTGAACCCGAACGGATCGATCGACGACATCGCCGGCGTCTCGAACGAGCGCGGCAACGTCGTCGGGCTCATGCCGCACCCCGAGCACGCGACGGAGGCGGGCTTCGGCCCGGACACCCCCGCCGCCATGGCCTCCGGCACGGACGGCCTCACCTTCTTCACCTCCGTGATCGAGTCGACGCTCGTCAAGTGACAGGGAACAACACCACCGTGACGACCTCCGTTCGCCCGAAGCCCGACACCGTCCAGGACGCCGCCGCCACGCCCGACAAGGAGCAGCCGTACGAGGCGCTCGGGCTCAAGGCGGACGAGTACGCGAAGATCCGCGAGATCCTCGGTCGCCGCCCCACCTCGGGCGAGCTCGCCATGTACTCCGTGATGTGGTCCGAGCACTGCTCGTACAAGTCGAGCAAGAACTACCTCCGGCAGTTCGGCAAGAAGGTGACGCCGGAGATGACGAAGAACCTCATGGTCGGCATGGGCGAGAACGCCGGTGTCGTCGACGTCGGCAACGGCTGGGCGGTGACCTTCAAGGTCGAGTCGCACAACCACCCGTCCTACGTCGAGCCCTACCAGGGCGCCGCGACCGGTGTCGGCGGGATCGTCCGCGACATCATCTCGATGGGCGCCCGTCCGGTCGCCGTGATGGACCAGCTCCGCTTCGGCGCGATCGACCACGAGGACACGCAGCGCGTCGTGCACGGCGTCGTCGGCGGCATCTCGTTCTACGGCAACTGCCTCGGCCTGCCGAACATCGGCGGCGAGACCTACTTCGACCCGGTGTACCAGGGCAACCCGCTGGTCAACGCCCTCGCGGTCGGCGTCCTGCGCCACGAGGACCTGCACCTCGCCAACGCCTCCGGCACCGGCAACAAGGTCGTGCTCTTCGGCGCCCGCACGGGTGGCGACGGCATCGGCGGGGCGTCGATCCTGGCGTCCGACACCTTCACCGAGGGCGGCCCGACCAAGCGCCCGGCCGTCCAGGTCGGGGACCCGTTCGCCGAGAAGGTCCTCATCGAGTGCTGCCTCGAGCTGTTCCGGGAGGACCTGGTCGAGGGCATCCAGGACCTCGGCGCCGCGGGCATCTCCTGCGCGACGAGCGAGCTCGCGAGCAACGGCGACGGCGGCATGCACATCTCGCTCGACGACGTCCTGCTGCGCGACCCCACGCTCACGGCGGAGGAGATCCTCATGTCGGAGAGCCAGGAGCGCATGATGGCGGTCGTCCGCCCCGAGAAGCTCGACGCGTTCCTCGCGGTGGTCGGCAAGTGGGAGGTCGAGACGAGCGTGCTCGGCGAGGTCACCGGCACCGGCCGTCTGGTCGTCGACTGGCAGGGCCAGGAGATCGTCAACGTCGACCCGCGCACCGTCGCCGTCGACGGCCCGGTCTACGACCGCCCGGTCGCCTACCCGACGTGGATCGACGCCCTGCAGGCCGACGGCGCCGAGTCGCTCGAGCGCCCGGAGACGGGCCCGGCACTCAAGGCGCAGTTCCTGCAGCTGCTCGGCTCGCCGAACCTCGCGTCGAAGAACTGGGTGACGAACCAGTACGACACCTACGTGCTCGGCAACACGGCGCTGTCCTTCCCCGACGACGGCGGCATGATCCGCGTCGACGAGGAGACCGGCCTCGGCGTCACCGTCGCGACCGATGCGAACGGCCGCTACTGCCAGCTCGACCCGAAGCAGGGCGCCCGGCTGGCCCTGGCCGAGGCGTACCGGAACGTCGCCGTCACCGGTGCGGTCCCCGCCGCGGTCACCGACTGCCTGAACTTCGGCTCGCCGGAGAACCCCGAGGTCATGTGGCAGTTCTCCGAGGCCGTGGAGGGCCTCGCGGACGGCTGCATGGAGCTCGGCATCCCGGTGACGGGCGGCAACGTGTCCTTCTACAACCAGACCGGCACGACCCCGATCCACCCGACGCCCGTCGTCGGCGTGCTCGGGATCATCGACGACGTCGCGCTGCGCGTGCCCTCGGGTTGGCAGGACGACGGCCACAACGTGTACCTGCTCGGCACGACGAGCCTCGAGCTCGACGGGTCGGCGTGGGCCGGCACCGTGCACGGGCACCTCGGCGGTCGTCCGCCGGCGGTCGACCTCGCGCAGGAGAAGGCCCTGGCGGACCTGCTGCACGCGGCGTCCGGCGAGCAGCTGCTCACGAGCGCCCACGACCTGGCGGACGGCGGCCTCGGCCAGTCCCTCGCCGAGTCGGTCCTGCGCTTCGGCATCGGCGCCCGGGTGGTCCTCGACGAGCTCGAGGAGCGCGACGGCGTGGACACGGCGACCGCGCTGTTCTCCGAGTCGACCGGCCGCGTCATCGTGACCGTCCGGCGCGAGGACGACGTGCGGTTCCAGGGCCTGTGCGACGGCCGCGGCTTCCCGGTGCTGCGCATCGGCGTGACCGACGCCTCGTCGGGCACGCTCGAGGTGCAGGGCGCGTTCGAGGCGTCGATCGAGGAGCTGCGCGGCACGCACGCCGCCACGCTCCCGGCGCGCTTCGGCGACGTCATCGTCGAGGACGTCACCGAGGGCTACGTCGGGCGCGGGCCGCTCGACGACCACGGCTCGTTCTCGCCGCGCACCGACAGCTGACGCCGACCGCCCCGAGCGCCGGCACCGCAGGAAGGCACCGACCGCATGCCGATCGTCACCCTGCCCTTCGTCGAGCTCGTCGACCGCTTCGGCCCCGTGCCGGACGGCGTCGAGCTCGACGTCTGGGACGTCGAAGGCCCGTACGCCCGACCGGACGACGTGGCGATCACGCTGCTGCCGTTCTACTTCGCGGGCCGACACCGCTGGGAGTACGTGCACGACCTGCCGAACCTACGGCTCCTGCAGCTGCCGAGCGCCGGGTACGAGCACGCACTCCCGCACGCTCCGGCGCACGCGCAGGTCGCGAACGGCCGCGGCATCCACGACGACGAGACCGCCGAGCTCGCGGTCGGTCTGGCGCTGACCTCGCTCCGCGAGATCCACACGTTCCAGGCCGACCGCGCCGCCGGGGTGTGGGACGTCCGCACCACGCGGTCGCTCGCCGATCGTCGGGTGACGATCGTCGGGTACGGCGCGATCGGAGCCGCGATCGCCACGCGGTGCGAGGCCATGCGCTGCGACGTCACGGTGGTCGCGCGGACCGCCCGCGACCAGGACGGCCGGCACGTGCACGCGTTCGGCGACCTGCCGACCCTGGCGGCGGACACGGACGTCCTCGTGCTCATCACCCCGCTCACCGAGGAGACCGAACACCTCGTCGACGCCGACCTGCTCGCCGCGCTGCCGGACGGCGCCCTCGTGGTGAACGTCGCCCGCGGACGGGTCGTCGACACCGACGCCCTGGTGGCGGAACTCCGGCGCGGTCGGCTGTCGGCGGCGCTCGACGTCACCGACCCCGAGCCGCTCCCGGCCGGGCACCCGCTGTGGACGACGCCGAACACCGTGCTGACCCCGCACGTCGGCGGGAACACGGACCTCAGCGTGCCGCGGACCCTCGAGCTCGTGCGCCGGCAGGTGGCCGCGCTGGCCGAGGGTCGCCCCTTCGCCAACGTCGTCCACGGCTGACCGCCCGGAGCCGCTGCAGCGGACCCGGGCCGCCCGCGTCAGCGCAGCGGCAACGCCATCCCCAGGCTCGGCGCGACGTCCTCGAACCCGAGCGACCGGTACAGCCGCTGCCCGGGCGGGTCCCCCACGAGCGTGACGTACGCCCCTTCCGGCGCGCGCGACCGGATGTCCGCCACCAGCCACTCGACGACCGCCCTCCCGAGTCCGCGGCGCTGGTGGCCCGGGTCGGTCGCGATGTCGGCGATGTGGAAGTACCAGCCGCCGTCCCCGATGGTCCGGCCCATCGCGACGGGGACCCCCTCGGCGTCCACCACGTGCACTGCGGACCAGCTGCCCGCGACCGCGCCGGCGCCCTGCTCGGTCGTCTTCGGCGACAGTCCCGAGTCCTGCCGGAGCCGCAGGTAGTCGTCGAGCGGCGGCGGCCCGGCGACGAGTCGGTACCCCGCCGCGACCGGTGCCGACGTCGACGACCCGGCGGTCACGAGCGCGCGGGAGTCGGCACCGGGACGATGCACGTCGGCGTCCCGACGGCGATCTGCGCCACCGCCGCACCGGGCACGCCGTCGTCGCCCACGGGCAGGACGGCGATCGCGTCCGACATCTGGTTCGCGACGAGCAGGTACCCGGGCACCTGCGCGAAGTGCCGCGGCCACGTCCCGCCGCACGACGCCGACCCGACGACCGCGAGCCCGTCGTCCGCGGTGTCGAGCACCACGATGACGTCGCGGCCCCGGACGGCGACGACGACCCGGCCGGCGGCGTTGACCTCGACGTGGCTGAGGAGGGACTCCCCCACCGGGCCCGCGAAGGCCGCCACGGAGGCGATCGGGCGGAGCGTCCCGGAGTCGTCGCGACGCAGGCGGTGCACGCGCCCGTCGAGCTCGCCGGCGACGACCAGGTCGGCACCGGATCCGTCGCCGTCACCGTCACCGAGCCACACCATGTGCCGCGGTCCGACCCCCGGTGCGAGGTGGTGCACACGGACGAGGTCGATCGCGGGTTCGGCGGTCACGTGGAACTCGTGGAGGGCGTCGCCGCCGAGGTCCGCGACGAGCACGGTGCCGTCGGGCGTCGCGATCGACTGGTGCGCGTGCGGCCCCTCCTGCCGGTCCTCGACGGGCCCCTCGACGTCGGGCAGCACGCCCGTGACGATCGCGGCCTCGGGGACGACCACGCGGTCGCCGCTCCCGTGCGTGCCGACGACGGCGTCGCTCGCCGTGACCGACGCCGCGTGCGACTCGGCGGCCTCGAGCGAGACCGCGGTCACGGTGCCGGACACGTAGTTCGCGACGACGAGCGCGCCCGACGGGTCGACCCGCACGTGGCACGGTGCGTCGCCGCCGGCGTCGGCGTCCCAGCGGTGCTCGAGCGTGCCCCCGACGTACCGGAAGGCGGAGACGCTGCCGTCGGCCACCTCGGACACGGCGTAGACCCGGTCACCGGAGACCGCGAGGAACGACGGGTCGTCCATCACCGCGGCGGTGTGGGCGGTGGTGCCGTGCACGACCGAGATGCCGGTGGCGTTCCCACCGCCGGTGGCCGTGTAGGACCCGACGAGCAGGTGCAGGTCGTCCAGCGCGGCGCTCACTCGGCACCGCCGGCGATGCGCTCGTGGTGGTGGATGACCTCGGCGACGATGAAGTTCAGGAACTTCTCCGCGAACGCCGGGTCGAGGTGCGACTCCGCCGCGAGCTGCCGCAGGCGGGCGACCTGGACCTGCTCGCGACCGGGGTCGGCTGCGGGCATGCCCGCCGCGGCCTTCAGGTAGCCGACGCGCTGCGTGTACTTGAAGCGCTCGGCGAGCATGTGGATCACGGCGGCGTCGATGTTGTCGATGCTCTGCCGGATGCTCGCCAGCTCGGCGACCGCATCGTCGTGGACGGGCGTGGACTCGTCGGCACTCATGTCCCGAGCCTATCCGCGCACCCGGTCGACGAGCACTGGTGTGACGGACCCGGGCCGGCACTCTCCCTGGGCGGGACCTGAGCACCACCCAGGGGCTGCGAGAATGGAGACCATGTCGGTCCTGCTCGTGATCTCGGGTGTGTGTGCGGTCCTCGCGGGCCTCGTGCACGTGTACATCTTCTTCCTCGAGTCCGTGGCGTGGACCAGTCCGCGTGTCCGCCGGATCTTCGGTCTCGCCTCGGAGTCCGAAGCGCTGGCCACCCGCTCCCTCGCGTTCAACCAGGGCTTCTACAACCTGTTCCTCGCGATCGGGGCGATCCTCGGTGTCGTCCTGGTCCTCGCGGGCAACGGTGCGACGGGCTGGACGCTCGTCGTGTTCTCGACCGCGAGCATGCTCGGCGCCGCGGTCGTCCTCGCCGGCACGGGCCGCCGCTACCTCAACTCGGCGTTCGTGCAGGGCTCGCTCCCCCTGATCACCCTGCTCTTCGCCTTCATCGGCTCCACCTTCTCCGCCGCGTAGCCCGCGCCGTCCGCACTTCCGACGGCCGTCGGTCGTCCTGAGATCGCCATGGCCGCGAGGAGCCCGAGGTAGAGCATCGACGGCCTGTCGGCCTCGATCCAGTTGAAGCCACCGACGGCGACACACAGCGCGGCGAGGGCGCCGACGGCGGCCCCGGCACGACGTTGCAGTCCCAGGCAGAGAACGGTCGCGATGAGCCCGACGAACAGCGACAGTCCCGGAAGACCGAGGCTCAGGAGCAGTTGGTAGTAGGAGTTCTCGACGATCTCCGGCGTCCCGAGGGCCTGGAGGAGACCGTTGGACGTGCCGGGTCCGGACCCGAGCCAGTGCATCGACGCCGCGGCGCGGAGGACGACCGGTCCGATCTCACCACGCTGTTGCGCAGACGCGATGCCGCTCCACGATTGCTGACGCTCCTGGAACTCGGGGCTCGCGAGGATCGTCAGGCCGCCCGCCACGAGGGTGAGGAGGCCCACGGCACGACGACGTGACGTACCGTGTCCGCCGCTCCCGACGTCCTCACGGGTCGACGGCGACGACAGGACCACCGCAGCCCCCACGGCGACGGCGATGAGTCCGCCTCGGCTCACCGTGAGCAGCAGACCGACCAGTCCGAACGCGGCTCCCAGGAGCGATCGACGGCTCCCCTCGTGGACGTAGCGCCCGAGGGCCAGGGTGACGCCGATCGCGAAGAACAGCGAGTTGGACAGCGGGTGCCCGAGCGTCGTCGTGATCCGGTAGGAGCTCCAGTGCTGGAGGATCGGGTACTCGCCGCTCAGGAACAGGGTGCCGTAGAGGGGATTCGACTCGAGCAACCGTTCCATGACGCCGAACCCCGTGAGTCCGACGACCAGCACGATCCAGGTCGTCGTGATCCTCCGGACCTCCCGTTCGGAGAGCGACCTGCTGAGGAGCGGAACGAGCACGAGCACGACGAGCGAGGTGCTCCACCCGACGGACCGGACGAGTGAGATGCTCGTGATGGCCCCGACCGTCAGCCACACGAGCAACGCCAGGGCCAGGACCACCACGAGCTTCGGGACGCCGGACTGCCGCGGCCCGCCCCGCACCGCCCACACGAGCACGACGACCGCTCCGGGACTGCCGACGGTGAGTACTTCGGGAAGACCAGTCCAGCCGATCGGGACGAGCGCGGTCACCGCGAGCCCGATCGGCAGCAGCAGATCGACCTGCACGAGCAGGAGCAGGACGACGAAGAGGACCGCCGTGGTCATCAGCAGGATCGCGGTCATCGCGTGTTCGTCATCTCGGGAGTCACGTCAGACCGGTTCGGCGCGCGGTGGGGCGCACGGAGCGCGACCCACCACGCCAGCGCCGCAGCCGCGGTCGCTCCTGCCGCTCCGTCGGCGCCCAGCCATGCGGTCGCCACCGGCGTGCACACCGCAGTCATCACCGCGGCGAGGACGCTCGCGAACACGATCCGCTGGTGTCGCCGGACCAGGAACAGTCGCTGGATCTCGGCGGCGCTCATCATCGTGCAGAAGTACGCGGGAACCAGCGCCATCGCGACCACGACGTCGAGGTCGTGCCCCGGCCCGAGGAGCACAGGAAGCGCCCACGGTGCGACGAGCAGCACCACGAGGGTCGCTGCGCCGAACGAGGTCGCGAGCAGACCGACCACCCGCACCGGCACCTGCGGGCGGGACAGGTCGACAGCACGACGACTCGCCACGAACTGGTAGCCGACGCCGACCGCGGTGATCGCCTCGCACACCCGAGCCGTCGGGACGAACCTCCCGGTGGCCGGGTCGCCGAGGAAAGCGCTCAGGGACAGCGGCGCCGCCTGACCCACGAGCGTGAACGCGATCGCGACGGCGACCCCGGCAACCAGGGCGAGCGGTGACGGCGCGACGATCGGCCCGCCGGTCTCGGGTTTCCGGTGGCCGCTCGGGCGGTCACACCAGACGACAGCGCAGGAGAGCAGGGCGCAAGCGATCGCCGCCCACAGGAGCGCCGTGAGGACACGTCGCAGGTCACCGCCACCGCTCGCTGCCAGGACCACCACTGCTCCCAGCCGGACGACTGGCGACACGACGAACGCGAGGCAGGCCCCGAGTCCGGGACGTCCTGATCCGCGGAGGAGGTGCATGACGATGAACGGTGCCAGTCCCGTCGTCGCGAGCAGCGCGGTGGTGAGCCAGACCGCGACGTCACCACGGACCAGAGCGACGCAGACTGCACCGACGAGCCCCGATGCAGCCAGCGCTGCGGTGCACAGTGCGATTCGTCGCCAGGTCCGGACCGGGTGCAGGACGGCGCCGCTCGCGACGAGGTCGGCGATGGCCGAACCCACCACGCCGCCTACGGAACCCGACACTCCGATGACGAGGACGAACGCGCCGAAGTCACCGACGTTCAGGCACCGGGCCGCGGGGGCGAGCACGGCGAGCGCCAGGAACCGCGACACGAGTGACGACCCCGCGACGACGGCGCCCGTGGTCAGCGCGCGACGTGCGGCGGGAACCCGAGCAACCACACCGCTCACGGTGTGCACCCCAGGACGCCCCAGACCGCATCACGGAACTTCCGCTGGTTGCGGATCGCCGACGCACGAGCGGTCCGTACCGCCGCCAGGCGTTCCTCCGGATCACGTCGGTCCTCCGCTTCGAGGGCGGCGAGCAGCGACGTCGGGTGGGTGAGCGCGGTCGCCCGGCCAGCCACGTGCAGGTGCCTCGCGAACCGCATCTGGTGGTCGTCCACGTGCTCTCCGGCAGCTCGACTCCGGCCCGCGACGATCGGCCACGTGCCGGCGTCGAGTGCGCCGAAGACGTTGCCCGGGCTGGCCTGGGAGACGAGGACGTCCGCCCACTCGAGGTGACGCCGCATCGAAGGGGCGTCGAAGTACCGTTCTGCAGTGAGGACGCCGGGTACGTCGTCGGGGAACGAGCCCACCCCGTACTGCACGACCCACTGGTCGGAGGACCGGAGCCGTCCGGCGCGAGCGACTTCGTCGAGCAGACGTTGGAACGTCTGCTCGTGTGTCCCGACGGACACCATGATCTTCATCGGCTCGGGCTCACTTCCGTGCGGCGGGGGAACTCGACGAGCTGCTCCGGCCACTGCGCGACGAACGTGTGCGTCACCGGCCGGACCAGGCGAGCAGTCAGCGTCGGGTTGTCGAGTCGGTCGATGCACTCGATGAAGACGTTGCGCGTCCGGAACAGGAGGCGCCCCACCCAGAAGAACGGGACGGCGCCGGCAGCACCGCTGCTCACGATGATGTCGGGTCGCTCGGTCCTGAGCACCCGGAGCGCGATGCGCAGGTTCTTGAACAGTGCCGTGACGCTCCGGTTGGTCGGCCAGTGGAGCCCGTGGACACGGAATCCCTCGAGCTTCGCCACCGCGTCAGGCTTGAGGAAGGTCGCGACGGCGACTTCGACGCCCTCCGGCGGGGGGACGAGTGCCAGCAGTTGGTCCAGGTGACCCCCACTGCTGCAGACGAAGAGCACCCGCTTCACCGCGAGACCTCCGCCCATGCGGCGGAGCGCTGCTCCCACTGGACGACGGCCGCGTCCACACCGAAGGGCGCCACGTACGCGGCACAGTCCTCGGGCGTGGGACGCGGACTGTCGAGTCGGGTCTGCAGGATCCGTGCGAGGTCCCCGACCCTGCCGACCGGGTACAACTCGAGCAGGTCAGGCCGCACACCGAGACGGGACCGCATCTCGACGGGCCCGATCGTGTCGGAGGCGACCACCGGTGTACCGATGGCGAGTGCTTCGAGCACCACGGCACCCCAGGCCTCGCTCCGCGAGCTGTGGACGAGGAGGTCGGCTTCCCGGACGAAGCGGTGCGGGTCCCGCACGCCACCCGTGAGACGGACGGTCAGCCGGCCGGTCGGGTCGTGGAAGCCGGCGAGCTCCGCGGCCAGGGGCCCGTCGCCCACGACGGTCCACCGTACGGGCCGTTCGAGCGTCCGCAGGGCTGCGAGCGTGACGTCGAGCCCCTTCAGCGGGACGAGACTGCCGACCGAGACCACCTCGGCTCGACCGGTCGGCCGGGCTGCTCGGTCGAGGAGTGGTTCGTCTCGCAGGGCCGGGTCGACCACGACGGGGGTGACCACGGGGCGCCGTGGGAGACGGTAGGTCCGCTGCATCCGCTCCGCGACCGGGCTCGAGTTGGCGACGACGTACTGCCTGGAGCGGAAGACGGCACCGACCAAGTGTCGCTTCAGCCGCCCGAGAGGGATGAATTCGTGGTGCGCGGTGGGGTCGAGGTCTTCGCAGTAGACGAAGGTGTGTCGGACGGCACGTGCCCGCCGGTCGATGAGGGCACACGTCAGCACAGCGGACCACAACTTCACGATGACGAGGGCCGGCGGGAGGTCGGCGAGGATGCGTTCGAGGCGGAACGCGACCTGGAGCGTGCGGACGTGGCGCTCGATACCGAGCACGTGCAGGCCGATGCGTTCGTCGAGGTCAGCGGCGAGGCCGCCGCCGGATCCGAAGAGGACGACGTCGACCTCGTGCCCTCTGCTGACGAGCGCGTTCGCGACGATGACGGTCTGTCGTTCCGCGCCGCCGAAGCGCAGATGTGGTTGGACGAAGATGAACCGGGACATACCCCTCCTGACGTTTCGTATTTCAATACTACACGTCAGGAATATCACCCGGGACGGGAGGCGCATTGCCGGCCCGCACCGCGCCTCCCGTCCGTCAGCGGCACCACGGAACCACCGCACACAGCAGGAGACGCCGGGTCGCGGTCGCGACCCGGCGTCTCCCGGCGTTCCCCCTGCGGTCGGCGTCAGCCGACCTTCTTCGCGAACTCCTCCGGCAGCCGGTCGAGTGCCCACTCGATCGCGGCGGTCGTACCGAGCGAGAACGCAGCGGACACGTCCGGGTCGTCGACGACGATCGAGTGCCCCGCCTGCACGGACGGCACCTTCTGGAACAACGGGTCGGACTCGGCCTTCGACGCCTCGACGTAGATCGGCAGGATCACCGTGAGGTCGGCGTCGAGCAGGTCGAGGTTCTCCTCGGACAGGCTCACCGAGAACGCGTCGCCGGCCTGCTGGTCGATCGCCTTCGGGATGGTGAAGCCGAGCTGCTGCATGAACGTCGAGCGACTGTCCTTCGAGGCGTACGCACCGAAGCCGTCGGCCGTGTAGGCACCGACGACGGCGGTCTTGCCGTCGAACTCGGGGTGCGCCTTCCGCGCGGCGGCGTAGGCGTCGTCGAGGTCGGTGAGCAGCTTCTTGCCCTCGGACTCCTTGCCGAGCGCCTTCGCGACGAGGTCGACCTGCTGCTCGGTGGTGGTGAGGTAGTTCTCGCCGCCCTTCGGGATCGCCACCGTGGGGGCGATCGCCGAGAGCTTGGCGTAGCGGTCCTTGTCACCCGAGCTCTTGGTGTCGAGGATCAGGTCCGGCTTGAGCTTCAGGATCTGCTCGTAGCTCGGCTCGAGCGTCTGGATGATCGCCGGCTTCTTCGTGTACGCGTCCTCGAGCCACGGCCCGACGCCGTCGCCACCGAAGGCGAGCCAGTCGCTCGCCCCGACGGGCTGCACGCCGAGTTCGAGCGCCGTCTCGGCGTCGCCCCACCCGAGGGCGACGACGCGCTTCGGCTGCGACGGGATCTCGGTCGTGCCGAGAGCGGTCTGGATCGACACGGGGAACGCGCCGCCCGAGCCGGACGCGTCGTCGGAGGCCGCAGGCGAGGACGAGCCGGAGCTGCAGCCGGCGAGGACGAGGGACGCGGCGACGACGGCGCCGGCGGCCGCGAGCACGCGGCGGACGCGGCGCGCAGAGGGGGAGGTTCGGATCACACAGGTAAGGCTACCCTAAGCAGGGCCCCCGCGGAGGGTGGGCCGCTAGGCTCCGGACCCGTGGAGTACACCGACACCGACCGCACCCGGCTGGCCGTCCTCGGCTCCCCCGTCGCGCACTCGCTCTCCCCCACGCTGCACCGCGCGGCCTACGACGTGCTCGGGGTCCCGTTCTCGTACGGGAGGCACGAGGTCACCTCCGGCGGGCTCGACGCGTTCGTCGCGGGGCTGGGCCCCGACTGGCGCGGACTCAGCCTGACGATGCCGCTCAAGCGCGAGGTCCTCCCGATGCTCGACCGCACGACCCCGCTCGTCGACGAGCTCGGGGTCGCGAACACCGTCGCGTTCCGGCAGGAGGGCGACCGAGTCGTCACCGCCGGTGCGAACACCGACGTCGAGGGGATCGTCCGTCCCGTCGAGGCCCTCGGGCACCTGCCGGGCGAGGCCTCGATCCTCGGCGGCGGCGCCACCGCGGCGAGCGCCCTCGCGGCGGCGGTGCGGCTCGGGGCCGTCGACGTGCGCGTGTTCCTCCGCGACACCGCGAAGGCCGGGCCGCTGGTCGACCTGGCCGTCCGGCTCGGGGTCACGCTCGAGGTCCTGCCGTTGGACGCCCTGCCGGGGACGCGGCACGGGTTCCTCGTGTCGACCCTGCCCGGCGGTGCGGCCGACGAGCTCGAGCTGCTGCCGTCGGGGTCCGACGCGGTGCTCTTCGACGTCGCGTACGAGCCGTGGCCGACCGCGGCGGCGAGCCGGTGGAGGACAGCGGGCGGGCGCGTGCTCAACGGGCTCGACATGCTGACGGAGCAGGCGATCGGGCAGATCCGCTTCTTCCTGATCGGTGACGACGCCGAGATGCTGCCGGACGAGGCCGCGGTCCGCCGGGCGATGCGGCTGTCGGTCGGGCTGCCGGAGACCATCGGCGTGTGAGCGGATGACGGTGCGTCGTATCTAGAATATTGGATGTGCACTCCCGTCCTCGCCGTCGTCGCCGGCTCCGTCGCGTCCGTACCGTCCTCCTCGCGCTCCTCGCCGTCGGCGCACTCGTCCTGACCGGAACGGTCACGTGGCGGCTCGCCGGGCCCTACCCCTCCGGGTCGTGGGCGTCGCTCGACGACACCGACCGGACGATGTTCCGGCAGCTCTCCGAGCAGTTCGAGCGGGCGCAGCGGGACCCGACGGGGATGTGGACAGAGGACTACCACTACGAGGAGCAACCGTTCGTGCTGCTCCGCACCTCGGGCCCGTGGAAGCTCGACTGGTCGTACGCGTACCTCGTGAACATGAGCGACCGGACCGACGTCTCCGGGATGCGCCGCGTCGAGCTGCCCGGGATGCCGCTCCTCGACGACGTCCGCGTCAGCAAGCGCTTCGCCTTCACCGAGCCGTGGCTCCACGTGAAGTCGCAGTTCGGGAACATCGAGGTGGACGGGAACCGCGTCCTGGCGTTCAAGTTCCACCCCGGGATGTTCGGCGACGACGTCCCGACCAACGAGGACTTCCGGCACTTCGCCGCCCACGAGCACTTCCACGTGGCCGTGCAGGGCATCGAGCCCGGAGACCCCGGCTACTGGGACTACGACGACGGCGGCCGGCTCGAGGTGCCCGCATCGTCGGAGCACCGGCGGCTGCTCCGCGCCGAGATGGCCGCCCTGACCGCGGCGACGGCCACCGACGACCCGGCGGCGGTCCGCCGCGCGGCGACCGACGCGGCACGGCTGCGGCTCGCCCGGTACGAACGGTGGCCGGGGCTCCGGCAGCAGGACGGCATCGAGACCGTCGAGGGCACGGCGGTGTACTTCGAGGAGGCGGTGAACGACGATGCTGCGACGGCCGACGCCCCGACCCTGCTCGACGTCTTCGACGAGTACGCAGACGTCATGGTCGACCGGGACCTCTACTACTCCAGCGGACTCGCCGTCGGATGGGCGCTCGACGTCCTCGCTCCCGGGTGGCGGGCCGAGCTGAGCGAGCGGGCGCCGACCGACCACCCGACCCTGTTCGACCTGCTGACGGACGCGCTCGGCGGTCGGCCGGCCGTCCCGGGTGCCGCCGAGTTCGACGAGCTGGTCGCGCGCTACACCTGACCGTCGACGTAGAACCAGCGGCCCTGCTCGCGCACGAACTCGCTGGTCTCCTCGAGCGTGCCGCGCTCGTCCTCGGAACGCCACCACGCACGGAAGGCGACCGTGCCCCGGGTGTCGAACGGGCCTCCCGACCGGGTCGACACGATGTCCAGCCGCGTCCACCGCTGCGTCGGGTCGAGCGTCAGCTCGTCCGGGCGGGTGCTCGGGTGCCACGTCAGCAGCAGGTACTCGGGCAGTCCGAGGGCGAACGCGGTGAAGCGGGAGCGCATGAGCCGCTCGGCGGTCGGTGCCGCGGCACCGGCGTGCAGGGGGCCGCAGCACTCGCCGTAGGGGTTGCCGCTCAGGCAGGGGCAGCGCTGGTCGTGGTCGGGGAGCACCCCGGCACGGTAGCAGCGGCGGACGCCCGCAGACCCGGCGAGTACAAGTGACAGGTGTTCATGCTCGGCTGGCGGGTCTTCCGCGCGCTCCTCGGCGACGTCGTCGACCCTGCGCGAGCACGGCGAGCCGCGTGGATCGCCGGCGCCGTCGCGGTGGTCGTGCTCGTGGTGTCCGTCGTGACTGATCGCGCCACCGGCTGGGCCGGGTCCGGTGGCGTACGCCCGGTGCTCACGGTCTCCTTCGTGACGATCGGGGCCTTGGCGCTCGTGTTCGCGTGCTTCCCGACCGCTCGCGCGGCTGGTCCCGACCTCCGCATCAACGGGCGGCAGGTCCGACCTGACCAGCAGCTCTCCGCACGGTCGACCGTGCAGCCGTACCTGTCCCGCCGGCAGCGTCCCGTGGCGCCGGAGGACCGCGCGATCGTGCTCAACGACGTGCCGCTCTTACAGCGCGGGCTGGTCTGGCGGCTGTCACGGCTCACGCCCCTGCTCGTCGGCCTGGCTTGCGGCAGTGCAGCGGTGCTCGTCTCCGGAGAGCGGCAGCCCCTCGTCTTCCTCTGGCCGTTCTTCTACCTGTTCCTGCTGCCGGACCTGGTGGTCCGCATCGGCCGGGCCGAGCGTGCCCGCCTCGCGGCGCTGGCAGCGGACCCGGCCCCGACGACGACGACGACGGAGGTCGCCCCGTGACCCGATCGGCGTACGAACTCGGGTGGCGGGTGTTCCGCGACCGCTTCGACACCGACGTCCCGCCGGACCGCCTGCGACGCGCGGTCGGGATCGGGATCCTCGTCGGGGTCGCGGCCCTGGTCGTCCTCGTCGTCGTGGGGCTGTCGGTCGGCTGGCCGGACCTCGCCGGTCCCGCGGGGTGGATCGGCGCCGTGCTCCTCGCGGTGGGGATCGGCGGCTTCGCCGTCGCGTGCGTCCCGCTCGTGCCGCGGCCGCCCGACGCGACGAAGCTCTTCTGGTCGGGTTCGGTCATGCAGGCCCCGGAGCGCACCGAGCGGTACTTCGGCGGAGGACCGGCACCGACGATCGCGCCCGCCGATCGCGACGAGGTCCTGCGGGACGCCGAACTCGTGCAGTCGGGTCAGGTGCCGGACACCTTCCGCGGCTTCGTCGTGACGGCAGCCGGTGTGCTGGCGGCGGTGTCGCTCCTGGTCACCGACACACACGTCCAGCTCTTCAGCTTCGTCTCCCTGTTCCTGGTCGTCCGGCTCGTCCTCGGGCTGGTCCGGCTCGGGCGGGTCGAACGGGCCCGCATCCTGGCAGCGTCGCTGCCGGAAGTGCCACCGGCGCCCTCGCCGGGCGGCACCGCCGGGAGCCGGCGGACACACCGTCCGGCACCTCGCGGCTCGAAGCTCGGCCTGCCCGACGACTGACCCGGCCCGGCCGTCCCCGGCCCGCTGTCGGCCCCGCCGGGCACACTGGTCGCATGTGTGGAAGGTTCGTCGTCTCCGACACCACGGCCGATCTGCTGCCCGAGCTCGTGGGTGAGCTCGCCGCGCGCACCGAGCACGTCGACGAGGACACCGGCGAGGTCCAGGCCGGCCTCGCCCCGAGCTGGAACGTCGCCCCGACCGACCCCGTGTACGCCGTCCGGCAGCGCCACGGGCAGCGCGAGCTCCCGCAGATCAGCTGGGGCTTCGTGCCGAGCTGGGCGAAGGACTTCCGGAAGCAGCGTCCGAAGCCGATCAACGCCCGCATCGAGACGGTCGCCACGAGCGGCATGTTCGGGCGGGCGTTCGCGACGAACCGCTGCATCGTCCCGGCGCTCGGCTACTACGAGTGGGTCGTCCGCGAGGACGGCAAGGAACCCCACTTCGTGCACGAGCCCGGCGGTGCGCTCGCGATGGCGGGCATCGTGAGTGCCTGGCCCGACCCGACCAAGCCCGAGGACGACCCGGACAAGTGGCTGCTGTCGCTGGCGATCATCACGCGGGACGCCCACGTCGCGCCGGGCGAGGTGCACGACCGCATGCCGGCGTTCCTCACCCCGGACGGCTACGACGACTGGCTCGGCACCGGGTCCGGCGGCGGCCTGGGCTCGGACGACCTGCTCGCGCTGCTCGACCACGAGTCGCTCGCGGTCGCCGCCGGACTCGAGCAGTACGAGGTCTCGCGCGCGGTGAACAGCGTGCGGAACGACGGCCCGCAGCTCATCCAGCCCATCGCCTGAGCGCTCCGAGCCACGGGACCGCGACCTGAACGCACCCCCCGGACACGGCCGACGGACGGGAGGCCCGGATCACGTGCGCCTGTCGGCTGACGTGATCCGGGCCTCCCGTCCGGTGCGCGGGCCGGGCCGCTCAGGACCTCAGTCCTGCGAGCGTCGACGCACCCCCGTCGTCACCGCGACGTCGTCGCCGCTCCGGCGACGGACCACCAGGAACGCACCGGCGAGGACCATCGCGAGGGCCGAGAGCCCGAGCCCGACGAGCCCGGTGGTGCCGGTGAAGGCCAGCTTGGCGATGTGCGTGGCGGCGGCGAGCCCGGTCGGGTAGTACACCTCGAGCGTGGCGCGGACCACCTGCGCCGCAGTGTCGGCGACCGTGTAGTCGATCGACGTGCGGGCTGCCCAGCCGTGCTCCGGGGTGAAGACGACCTGCCCGCGCTCGACCTGCCAGGTGCCCATCCCCCGCACGACGACCCGGTCGGTCTGGGCGCCGCTGGTGGGGTCGACCAGGTGCAGCGTCGACGGCACGAAGTGCGCTCCGCCGCTGGCGTGGTCGTTGTCGATCGGGCGGATGGTGACCGCGTGGTCGACCTTGCCCGTTGCCGAGTCGTCGGTGGCGGTGGCCGCCGCGACGACGGTCATGGTGGCGGTCGCGGTCGTCGTCTGCCCGGAGGCGTCGGTCACCGTGTAGGTGAACCGGTCGGTCCCGGTGAAGCCCTCGGCGGGCGTGTAGACGTAGGAGCCGTCGCGCTGCACCGTGACCGTGCCGTGGGCGGGCTTCCGGTCGAGTGCGGCGGTCAGGCCGGTGCCGCCGTCGTTGCCGAGCAGGCCGTGCCGGGCGTCGCGGGCGACCGCGGTGCCGGCGACGGTGCGGGCGCTGTCGGCCACCGCGTCGATGCCGACCGTGACGGTGACGACCGCCTCGGCGTGCTGGCCCTCGGCGTCGACCACGTCGTAGGTGACGGTGTCGACCCCGGAGAAGCCGGCGGCCGGGGTGTAGACGAACGTGCCGTCCGCGGCGATCCGCACCGTGCCGTGCTGGGCACGACCGACCGAGGCGACGCGGAGCGCCGAGCCGTGGTCGTTGCCGAGCACGCCCGGTCCCGCGACCGTGACCGACTTGCCGGCCGTCGTGCGGGCGACGTCCGCGCCGGCGGTCGGCGTCACCGTGATGGTGACGATCCCGGTCGCGGTCGAGCCCTCGGCGTCGGTGGCGGTGTACGTGAACGTGTCGGTGCCGGAGAACCCGTCGGCCGGCGTGTACACGTACGAGCCGTCTGCCGCGAGCTCCACGGTGCCGTGCTGCGGCTTCCGGTCGAGCTCCGCCCGGAGACCCGCGCCCGAGTCGTCGGCCAGGACGCCGGACGAGGCGGGCACCCGGAGCGTGCCGTTCGTCGTCGTCGCACCGCGGTCGGCGGTCGCGACGGCACCGACCAGCACCGTGACCGTGGCGGTCGCGGTCTGCCCGGAGGGGTCGGTCACCGTGTAGGTGAAGGTGTCCCGGCCGGACCAGCCCGCGGTGGGCGTGTAGACCAGCGAGCCGTCGGCTGCCTGCGTGACCGTGCCGTGGCGCGGCGCCGTCGTGCCGGTGACGGTCAGGCCCGAGCCCGCGTCGTTGCCGGTGAGGGTGCCCGCGGCGATCGGCAGCGGGGTGCCCGAGGCGGTCTGCAGGACGTCGTCGGCGGCGGTCGGGGCGACGCGGACCGTTACGGTCGCCGTGGCGGTCGAGCCGGCACCGTCGGTCACCGTGTAGGTGAACGTGTCCGTGCCGGACCAACCCGCTGCCGGCGTGTAGGTCACGCCGGCGTCGGTGACGCGCACCGACCCGTTCGCGGCCGCGCCGACGCCGGTGACCCGGAGCGCGGTGCCCTTGTCGTTCGCGAGGACGGGGACGTCGACGGGGGTGTCCGTCGTGGTCGTCACGCGGTCGTCGACGGCCTTCGGTGCGACGGTGATGGTCACGGTCCCGGTCGTGGTGGTGCCGGAGCCGTCGGTGATCGTCACCTCGAAGCCGTCCTTGCCCGAGAAGTCGGGTGCGGGCGTGTACGTGTACGAGCCGTCCTTCCCGACCTCGACGGTGCCGTGCTGCGGCTGCGTGTTGTCGGTGACCGACAGGTCGGTCCCGGTGGCACCGGCGAGCGGGCCGCGGTCGGCGGGGACCACGAGGGTGCCGTCGGCCGTGGCGTCGGCGTCGGACGCGGCGACCACGGGGGTGATCGTCACGGTGACCGTGCCGGTCGCCGTGTTGCCGTTGGCGCCGGTGACCTGGTAGTCGAACGTCGCGCGGCCCGAGGTGCCGGGCGCCGGGGTGTACGTCACGGTGCCGTCGACGTTGCGGACGACGGTGCCGGCGCTCGGGTTCCCGACCGCGGTGACGGTGAGACCGGTGCCGTGGTCGTTGCCGGTGAGGTCGGCCGAGGTGACGGTGACGGGCTGGCCGGCCGCGGTGCGGATCCGGTCGTCCTCCGTGCGGGGCGTGACCGTGATGGTCACGAGACCGGTGGTCTTCGCGCCCGATGCGTCCGTCGCCGTGTAGGTGAAGCGGTCCGAGCCGGACCAGTCAGCGGTCGGCGTGTACGAGTACGAGCCGTCGGCGGCCAGGTCGACCGTGCCGTGCAGCGGCGGCTCGTCGAGCTCCGCGGTCAGGCCGGTGCCGGAGTCGTTCGCGAGCACGCCCCGCTCGACCGGCACGGTCAGCGTCGTCGAGGCCGGGACGGTCGCGCGGTCGTCGGCTGCCCGCGGTCCGACCACGACGACCACCCAGGTGGAGTCGGTGCGGCCCGCCGCGTCGCGGACGTCGTACCAGAAGGTGCCGCTGCCCGAGAAGCCGTCGGCGGGGGTGAAGACGGCGTTGCCGTCCGCGTCGAGCGCGACCGAGCCGTCCGTCGCCCGGCTGACGCCGGTCACGGCGAGCCCGGTGCCGGAGTCGTTGGCCGTCAGGTCCGCCGCCGCGACGGTCACCGGCGTGCCGGCCGACGTCGAGGTGGTGTCCGGACGGGCGCGCGGCGCGACCGCGACCGTGACGGTCGCCGGCTTCGACGTACGGCCGGCGCCGTCGGTCACCGTGTAGGTGAAGGTGTCCGTGCCGGACCAGTCGCGGGCCGGGGTGTACGCCAGCGTGCCGTCGTCGTTCCGCACCACGGTGCCGTGGGCCGGAGCGGTCGCCACCGCGGCGGTCAGGCCCGAGCCGGTGTCGTTGCGCAGGACGTCGACCGCGACGGGGGCGTTCGCGCCGGTGGCGGCGCTGTCGTCGGCCGCCGTGGGCACGACCACCACGGTGACGGAGCCGCTGACGACCGTCCCGGTGCCGTCGGTCGCCTGGTAGGTGAAGGTGTCGGTGCCGGAGAAGCCGGTGGCGGGCACGTAGGTGTACGTGCCGTCGGGGTTCAGCGTCAGCGTGCCGTGGTCGGGCTGGCTGTTGGACCGGACCGTCAGGTCGGTGCCGCGGTCGTTGCCGAGGACGCCGTCCGCGCGGGTCGTCGCCGTGGCGGTGCCGCCGGCGGGCAGGGTGATCGTGTCGTCGACCGCCGCGGGCCGCACGAGGACGGTCACGGTGACGGTGTCGCTCTTCCCGTTCGCGTCGGTGACGGTGTAGTCGAACGAGTCCCCGCCCGAGTACCCGTCGGCCGGCGTGTACGTGTACGAGCCGTCCTTCCCGACGGTGACGATGCCGTGCGACGGCTGGGTCGACCCCGTGACGGCGAGGCCGCTGCCCTGGTCGTTGCCGAGCAGACCCGGTGCTGCGCCGGTGGCGGGGCCGCCGGCGTCGACGGTGATCGAGTCCGCGCCCGCTGCGGGCAGGACCGTCACGGTGACCGTGGCGGTCGTGGTCGTCCCGTTGCCGTCCCGCGCCGTGTAGGTGAAGGAGTCGGGGCCGGAGTAGCCGGTCGTCGGCGTGTACGAGTACGAGCCGTCCTTGCCGAGCACGAGGGTGCCGTGCGACGGGTCGGTGTGGTCGGTGATGGTCAGGTCGCTGCCGCCGTCGTTGGCCAGGAGGCCCGTGGCTGCGTCCGCCGTGGCGGTCTGGCCCGCGCGGGCGGTCACCGTGTCGTCCGCCGCGGACGGCTTCACGGTCACGGTGACGGTGCTCGTCGAGGTCTGCCCCGAGGAGTCCTTCGCCGTGTAGGTGAACGAGTCGGTCCCGGAGAACCCGGCGGCCGGGGTGTACGTGTACGAACCGTCGGCCGCGACGCTCGCGGTGCCGTGCGCGGGCTGCGTGTTCGAGACGACGCTGACGCCGGTGCCGCTGTCGTTCGCGAGCACGCCGTCCGAGGCGCCCTTCGTGACGGCGGTCCCCGTGGTGGTCGTGGCGGTGTCCGGGGCGGTCGCGACGTGCGTGGCCCGCACGCTGTTCGCGAAGGTCACGACGACGTCGGTGCCGTCCGCGCTCGTGGCGCTCGGGAAGTCGAAGCTCGCCGTGTTGCCATCGCCCTGGGCGATGACCGCGCCGGAGTTGACGTTCTCGGCGCGCCAGGTGGTCGCGTAGTTCGCCAGGTCGGTCGTGCCGGCGGCGGTCTGGGTGACGGTGTACTTCGTCTTCGGGGTCGTCAGGATCGCACCGGCCCGCTGGGGCTGGACCCCGTCGGCCGAGCCGTCGGTGATCGTGCTGTTGCCCTCGGTGGCCTCCCCGACCGCGCCGGTCTTCGGGTCGACGGCGGCGGCCTTCAGGGCGAACTGGTCGCCCGACGCCCAGCGGTGGTCGACGCTCGACTGCGCCGCGAGCGTGTTGGCGTAGTTGCACGAGGCGAGGTCGCTCGGCGTGTAGCCGCCCGCGATCGGGATCGTCGTCCCGACCTGGTTGCCGGTCGCGGGGTCGACCTTGTAGACCGACGAGCCCACCGACGCGAAGAGGTAGCCGTCGGCGGAGAAGGCGATGCCGGGGCTGCCGGCGGCGTTGGCGTCGATCGGCAGCGTCGACACCAGGGTGGTCTTGAGCGCGGCCGTGCCTGCGGTCGCCGGGACCGTTTCGACGCGGCGGATCTGGTTGCCCGTCACGACGAAGAGCAACCCGCGGGTGCTGAACGCCATGTCACCGTTCTTGCCGGCCAGCAGGCCGTCGATGGTGCCGACCTGACCGATCTTCGTACCGGTCTTCGTGTCGTACGCGCCGAGGTACGCGGGGGTCGCACCGCTGGCGTAGTAGTAGATGCCGGTCGCCGGGTTGATCGCACCGCGGAGCAGCTGGCGGTTGCCGCCCGGGTCGGCGTTCGTGACGTCGGCCGTGCGCGCCCCGTTGACGGCGTCGTACCCGGTGATGGTGTTGCCGCCGTTGACCCCGGCGTAGGCGGCGACACCGTTGCGGGCGACCGCGAGGGCGTTGTTCGCCGGGTCCATCGTCGCGATGTTCGTGACCGCACCGGTCGTCGCGTCGATCGCCGCGAGCTGGTTCTGCGTCGTGTTGATCGCGTAGAGCGTGTTCTGGTCGCAGGACAGCGCGGACGCGGCGACGGCCGGGTCCGCCACGACGGCCTGCGTCACGCCGACGGCGCCGAGCAGGGCGACGCCGAGCATGGCGACGGAACGGATGCCGGGACGGCGGCGCGCGCGAGAGCGCGCGGGCACGGCGGTGCCCTGGTGCACAGGCAGCATGAGTCACTTTCGGGTCGAGACGATGCCGACGCCGCTTGCATGACGGTCCGTGCAGAAGGACGGTCGCTGACGTCCCCTCGATCCTGACAGGAACGGGCGTTCTCATGGGGTCACTTCCGGTCCCCAGTAGGGGGGACCACTCGTTCTGGGGGTGGGCCCGTACCGGTCCGAGGGGGGCCACGCACGAAACGGGAGGCCCGGATCACGTCCGCCGTGTGGCGGAGGTGATCCGGGCCTCCCGTCTGTGGATGTCGCGGTGTCAGTCGAGCGTGCGCCGCACCGACGGCAGCAACTGGTGCAGCCGCTCGGCGAGGCGGTCCTGTGCCTCGTCCAGCGAGCGGAAGTCACCGACGTACGAGCCGTAGGTGTCGGACACGAAGAAGTGCGTGCCCTGCTGGTCGATCACGCCGCCGTAGTAGCCGCCGTAGTTGGCGGCCCAGAGCCCCGTGTCAGCCTCGGACCAGACGACGTGCGCCCGGGCCGGTGCGTCGGGGGACACGACGCCGGCAGCGATGCCGGTGATGACCTCGATGGTCGCCGTGTCCACGGTCACCTCCGCCTTGTGGCTGCTGGTGACGATGCTGCTCATGGTGTTGCTCCTCGTGCTGCTCTGGTACTCGGCGGTGCTGGTGGTGCCTGCGGTGCTGGTGGTGCGGGCAGTGCTGGTGGCCGTGCGGCCGGGATGGTCGTCGGGCACTACGCGACCGGACGGATGACGGACGGCAGCATCACGTGGAGCTGGTCCGAGAGCTTGGCCTGGGCCTCCTCGAGGGTGGCGAAGTCGCCGACCACGAGGCCGAAGGTGTCGGAGGCGACGTAGCGGCCGTCGCGCTTGTCGACGCTGCCGCCGAAGTAGCCGCCGTAGTTGGCGATCCACTCGCCGTCGTCCTCCTGCGTCCACGTGGTCTTGGCACGTGCTGCGCGGCCGGACTGCTCGGCTTCTGCCTCGAGGATCGCGATGACGTCGACCGTCTCGGTGTCGAGGGTGACCTCGCGGGTGTCGGTGGTGACCGTGGTGCTCATGTCGCTCTCCTTCGCGATCCGGGGTACAGCTGTTGACGAGACGAATCTACGAGAGCGTCCCCCGACCGCGCCACCGATGCCCGTCGATTCACGGTTTCCGTGCATACGGATCGGGGTACACCCCCGGAAACCCGGGGGTACGCGACCTCAGAACGGGGTACAGGGGTACGAACGGGGTACTCGTTTCGTGGATGAACTGGTTCGTCGCGTCCTGCACGCACTCCGGCACCCTCCCCCGGCCGGGAGGCGAGCCCCGCTAGCGTCCATTCCCGTGACCACCGCGACCAGGACCGCGATCGTGCGGATCGTGCTGTCCGTCGCGGTCGTGCTCGTGGTCGCGGTGCTCCTGGTGCCCGGCCTCGCGGACCGGCTGCGGTCCGGCGTGGTGGCCGGGGTGGGCGCGCTGCGCGCGCTCGGGCACGGCACGCTCGCGTTGGGTGACGGGTTCGTGCTGGCGATGGGGGTGACGGTGGGGACCGCCCTGCTGCCGGTGCTGCTGGCGGGGGCGTCCCGTGCCTCCCGTCCGGATGCGATCCGACGTCGTGCCGTCACGAGCGGTGTCGTCGTGCTCCTGCTCGCGGTGGGCGCGGCCCTGCCCGCGACGTACCCGAGCGACCGGTTCCGCTCGGTGGCGCTCGCGGGGCTCGTCGGGGTGGGCATCGGCGCGCTCGCGGATGCGGCCTGGCACGCCCGTGCACGAGCGGCTCATGCTTCGGGACGAACTCGGCGGGTGGCGTGGACGCTGGCGGCCGCCTACGGCCTGGTGGTGGTCCTGGTGGCGACGGCCGGGTCGCCCGTCGACGGCGGCGCGTACCCGACGCTGGTGCGGGCCATCGCGGCCGGGCAGCGCCTCGGAGCGCCGGGGTGGCTCGGGTACGACGCGGTCGAGTTCACCGCGAACGTGCTCTTCTTCGTGCCGTTCGGGTTCTTCGTGCTGCTGCTCTTCGGGGCGCGGGCGTGGTGGGTCGGCATGCTCGGCGGCTTCGTGGCGAGCTGCGCGATCGAGACGGTGCAGGCGCTGTTCCTGCCGGCGCGGTTCGCATCCGTGGACGACGTGCTGGCGAACACCTCGGGGGCGGTGCTCGGCGTGCTGGTGGGGGTCGTGGTGCTCGGGCGGGTGCGTCGGTCCTGAGCGGACTCGCTCCTCGTTCGCCCGGCTCCCTCAGGCGTGTGGCCGTACGGTCAGCGCATGGCCCGACCCGAACGCCGCCGGTACCGTCCGCCCTCGATGTTCCCGTGGTGGTTGTGGATCGCCGCGCCGCTCGCCGTCGTCGCCGTCGTCGCGATCGCGTTGATCGTGACCTGACGTCCCCCTTCCCCCTCGTACGACGAGAACGACCCCCGGCACCGAGGTGCCGAGGGTCGTTCTGCAGGAGTGCTGTGCTCAGGCGGCGTCGCGCTGACGACGGACCGACTTGCGGACGACCAGCAGGCCGCCACCGAGGACGAGCGCGCCACCGGCAGCCCAGAGGCCGAGGGTGGAGATGGTGCCACCGGTGAAGGCGAGCTCACCGGGGGTGCCGGTGCCACCGGTCGAGCCGACCGTGGTGCCGGTGCCGCCGGCGGCAGCCGGGACGATCGAGAAGAAGCCGGTACCGGTCTGGCCCGAGGTGGCGCCGGTCGCGGTCAGGTTGTAGGTGCCCGAGCCGCCGGCCGGGAAGGTGACGCGCACCGACAGCGAGCCGTCGGCGTTCGACGTGTAGTCCTTCGAGACCGTGGTGATGGGCAGCGCGCCGAGCGTGACGGCACCGGCACCGGTGACCTGCACGCGGACGGGCTCGTTCGGCGCGAAGACGTCCGCGGCGAAGTTGGCGGAGACGGTGCCACCGGCGACCGGGGCACCCGTGACCGTACCGGCCGACTCCGGGGCGTACCCGGCGGCGTTGGCGGCGGTCGGGACCGCGACGAAGGCTGCGCCCGCGATGAGGGCAGCGGCGATGAGCTTCTTCATGAAGTGTTTCCCCTAGTGATCTGATCCTGCAGACCCTGACACCCAGAGCCCGTGGCACTCCCCTACCCACGGGCCACTGTGGTTCAAGCGGTCGCGATGGCGAAGTTCCCTCAATCTAGCGGGATCTCCCAGGGTGTTGCCACGCTCCGTGCAACATTCGTGTGAACTTTCTTCGCCATCGCGCCGTGCGGACAGGGTGAGAGGGCCTCTGTTTCAGCGGTCCGAGGCGGATTTGCCCTGATGAGCGGCGGGATCCGCTCGTTCTCGGACTCGCTGAGCGCCCGCTCTGCACGGTGGTCCCGTCCGTACAGGAACGGCACTGACCCCCCGGTCTGGGGTAACGCGACGACGCTCGCTGAGCCGACACGGGGTGCTAATCGAGGATGCCGGGATGCCGCCGACATACACTCCGCGCTGCTCTCCGCCCCTCAGTGCCGTTCTCAGGCCCGTCAGTTCGGGATCGGAGTGGCGCAGTCGAAGGACAGGGCCTCGGTCTTCGTCTGCTGGACGCCCGGGGTCGACAGTGCCTCCACGCCCGCGCGAGCGTGGTCCGCGTCACCGAGGAAGGCGACCCGGAACGTCGTGCTCTGCCCCGGAGCGAGCAGCGTCTGCAGCTGCGCGACCGGGTGGTCGCCGTCCATGACGGTCTGGACGCCGACCTGCTTGCCGTCCTGTGACGAGCCGAGGTAGATCGACTCGGCCGGTGCGTACACCGCGACCAGCGTCTTCACCTTGCCGGGCTCGGTACCGGCGAAGCCCCCGCCGGTGACGTACTCCGGCAGACTCGTCCCCGCGTCCGCCGGCGCGGTGTTCTTGAGCGTCACCTCGACCACCGACGTCGGGCGTCCGTCCGCCCGACAGACCGACGACCCGACCGACACCGTCTTGGCCAGGTAGTAGTCCATCTTCGACGCGGTCCCGTCGTTCAGGTAGACGCCGAACTGCCGGGTCTCGCTGCTCGCCGTCGGGAGCTCGCCCGCGAGCGGCGTGCCCGCGATCTGCTCCTGCTCGTCCTTGTCCGCGCTCCACAAGCGCAGGCGCCCCTCGTCGGTCCCCTGCGTCAGCGCGCCGATGAACTCCCTCGCGTCGAACGACCCGCTCGCCACCTTGTCGAAGACCGCCTTGGCCGCCGACGCGAAGAACAGGTCCTGCACCGCCGGGTCCGGGTACTTGGCGTAGACCTCGCTGAGGAGCAACGGCACGGCGTTGTCCGAAGTCAGGGTGTCGCCGGTCGGCAGCTGCACCGGTCCGGTGGCGCGCAGGAGGTAGCTCAGCGTGACCGGGTCCATCGCGAGCACGCCGTCGACCCGCTGGCCGAACTTCTGCTGCCACATCGCCTGCGCGAGCTTCGCGGACACGTCGAAGCGTGGCGTCAGGGTCACGTCCTGCATGTACCGCCCAGTGATCTCCCCGTACAGGCTGCTGGTGCCGGCGTCGAGCGGGAGCACGGACTTCGCGTAGGGGCCGAAGGTCGAGCCGGCCGCCTGGTTCTCGAGCGCGATCGACCCGTCCCGCACCCGGAGCAGGGCGACCGCCCCTGGGATGCCACCGCCGGCACGGAGCTCGGCGTTGTTCTGGAAGAGCAGCACGTAGTCGCGCTCGCCGTCGTGGCCGAGCATGGCGGGAGCGATCTGCACGAAGCGATCGGCGGTCGCCACCTGCTGGGACGCCGAGAGCACGGCGTTCCGCAACTGGTTCACCGCGGATGTGACCGGGGACAGCGTGTCGCTGGTGTCGATCGCCTGCACGTCCCGGTCCGCACGCTGCAGCGTCGTCACTGCCTGCGCAACCGCGGGCTGCGCCTTGACGAGCGGCTCGAGGTCGACCTTGCCGCCCTTCGGCGCGAAGGACTCGGTGCTGAGACCACCGACGGCCCCGGCGACGGGGCTGACCGCCCCCGTCGCGATGTCGTCGACGACCACGGAGATCTGGCGGACGGCGCGGAGGTTGGTGCCGAAGAACGGCACGTGCTGCGCGGCACTCCAGACCGGGTCGCCGGTGAGCGACCGCGCGGACGCGGCTTCGTCCTCCAGGTGCTGCGCCGTCCGCTGCGCCGCCGTCGTGTCCGCACCGCCGAGCTGCGAACGCAGGGTGCTCACGTCGGCGACCGCGCGCTCGAGGTGCCCGCGCGCGAGCAGACCACGCGCGCCGACCCACACAACGGCGAAGATCAGCAGAAGGACAGCGGCCAAGACGACCCACAGGACGACCCGGGTCCAGGACATGCGGCGTACTGATGCGGGTCCCGTCTCGGCCCGTCCGGAGCCGCTCGTGGCCCTACTCTCGCTCATGTCTGACCGAGGTCACTGCCGGACCGAGTCCGCGTGAGCGCGGTACCACTCGATGGTGCTGCGCAGACCGTCCTCGAGCCCGATCTGTGCGGTCCAGCCCGCGTCGGCGAGCTTGGACACGTCGAGGAGCTTCTGCGGGGTGCCGTCCGGCTTGGACGTGTCCCAGACCGTCTCGCCCTCGAAGCCGACCACCTTCGCAATCGTCTCGGCGATCTCGCGGATCGTCACGTCGGAGCCGGTGCCGACGTTCACCTGGTCGGGGCCGTCGTAGTGCTCGATGAGGTGGAAGACCGCCGCCGCCATGTCGTCGACGTGCAGGAACTCGCGACGCGGCGACCCGGTCCCCCAATTCTCGACCTGGTTGGCACCCTGCTGCACGGCCTCGTCGTAGCGGCGGATGAGCGCCGGCAGGACGTGCGATCCCTTCGGCGAGAAGTTGTCGCCCGGCCCGTACAGGTTCGTCGGCATCGCCGAGATCCAGGGCAGCCCGTGCTGTCGGCGGACCGCCTGGACCTGCAGGATGCCGGCGATCTTCGCGATCGCGTACGCGTCGTTGGTCGGCTCCAGGTGCCCGGTGAGGAGCGAGTCCTCGTGGATCGGCTGCTCGGCCAGCTTCGGGTAGATGCAGGACGACCCGAGGAACACCAGGCGCTCCACGCCGTGCGCGACCGCAGCGTCCATGACGTTGACCTGGATCTGCAGGTTCTCGCTGAGGAAGTCGTGCGGGTACGTGTCGTTCGCCAGGATGCCGCCGACCTTCGCCGCTGCGAGGACGACGTGCTTCGGCCGCTCCTGCGCGAAGAAGTCGAAGACCGCGCTGCGGTCCTTCAGGTCGAGTTCGGACGAGGTCCGTCCGACCAGGTCGTTGAAGCCCTCTATCTCGAACTTCCGCTGCACGGCCGAGCCGACCAGCCCGCGGTGACCGGCGATGTAGACCCGGTCGTCGCGATCGAGCGGCGCGGGGGTGAAGTCGACGGCCATCAGGACTCCCAGCTCGCGAGCTTGACCGTGTCGATCCACGGCCGACCCTCGTGCTCGAGGGCCTCGACGTCCGCGTCGACCATGATGCGGGCGAGTTCTGCGGTGTCGACCGTGGCCTCCCACCCGAGCTTCTCCTTGGCCTTCGACGCGTCGCCGACGAGTGCGTCCACCTCGCTCGGACGCAGGTACCGCTCGTCGAACCGCACGTGGTCCTCCCAGTTCAGACCCACGTGCGAGAACGCCGTCTCGAGGAAGTCACGGACTGTGAAATTCCCGCCCGTCGCCAGGACGAAGTCGTCGGGCTCGTCGGCCTGCAGCATCCGCCACATGCCCTCGACGTACTCCGCGGCGTAGCCCCAGTCGCGCACCGAGTCGAGGTTGCCGAGGTAGACGTGGTCCTCGAGCCCCGCCTTGATGCGGGCGACCGCCCGTGTGATCTTGCGCGTGACGAACGTCTCGCCGCGGCGAGGTGACTCGTGGTTGAAGAGGATGCCGTTGACCGCGAACATGTCGTACGCCTCGCGGTAGTTCCGCGTCACCCAGTAGCTGTAGACCTTCGCGGCGCCGTAGGGCGAGCGCGGCCAGAACGGGGTCTCCTCGTTCTGCGGCGGCGGCGTCGCGCCGAACATCTCGGACGACGATGCCTGGTAGAAGCGCGTGTGGATGCCTGACATGCGGACCGCCTCGAGCATGCGCATCGAGCCGACACCGGTGACGTCGCCGGTGTGCTCGGGCTCGTCGAAGGACACACGCACGTGCGACTGCGCGGCGAGGTTGTAGACCTCGTCCGGCTTCAGCTCCCCCAGGAGGCTGACCAGCCGAGCTCCGTCACCGAGGTCGCCGTAGTGCAGGAAGAGCTTGGCGTCCGGGTTGTGCGGGTCAACGTACAGGTGGTCGATCCGCGAGGTGTTGAAGGTCGACGCACGACGGATGACCCCGTGCACCTCGTACCCCTTGCGGAGGAGCAGCTCTGCCAGGTATGACCCGTCCTGTCCGGTGATGCCCGTGATGAGCGCGCGCTTGCCCAAAAAATACTCCCCTTAGTCGAGCCACTCTCGAAACACGAGCAGCGTACGAGATCGTAGCTCGGATCGTTCACGTCACTCCACAAAGTCCGGGTTCGATCACCGCACCGCACGCGCCCGTCGACGTCCTTCAGCCAGCTGGAACCGATTAGACGCGGTTCGCCGCTGAGCACCCCGCACAGCAACAGTCACGGACGTCGGGGGAGCAGAACGCAGACCGTAGAGGACACCGATCGACCACCAGAACGGGACCGCACCGAAGGGCGCCTCAAGAACTACCCCTAGGTTCGCGACGGGAAGAATGCCAAGGAACAGTAGCGCCGCCGTCGCGAATAGAGGATCCGAGCCAACGGAAGCACGCTTACGCCAAAGGAGTATCAGAACCTCCAGACAGATACCGGCGGAAAGGAGCAATCCAACGGTTCCCATGCGGGCGTAGATACCGACAAACCAGTTGTGCGGACTTCGAACGTTATCGTAAGTCGAACCCTCAAGGAACGCGAGTGTCCCGGATTCGGTCAGGAAATCGTTGCCGAACCCACTTCCGAAAAGCTGCCGGGCCGGCTCCTGATTGACCCAGGAAACAACCCCGGACCAGACCAGACGCCGAGCGTTCTCCGTCCCCTGCGCACTGTACTGCGCCTGGCTAGACGCGGCCCCCGGCGTCAGAGTAGCGATCAAGCGCTCGCCCGCGGTTGTCTGCGGAATGATGATTAGCGCAGCGATCACTGCGACAGGTACGGCAACCTGCGCCACGAGTCGTTTTCCAGAGCGACGGGGAGTCGAGGAGTAGTGGAAAACAAAGGCGAACACGAGAGTGATCACCATACTGATCAGCCCTGCACGGGCATAAACAGACAGGACACCGAAAAGTGACAAGATCATCGCAAGGGCTGGCCAAAATGGCCTTGGCGCCTTCGCAGCACGGATGAGGAAAACTCCTGCGCCGACCCCGAGGACGGCGGCATCGATGTCTGGCCTGATACCGAACAACGGAGCACCAAGACTGGGGATGTTGAAGCCGACTCCTCCCACAGCGATGGAGGCCAGACACCACAGGAGATGGAAGGTCAATGCAAGACGAAGGATGCCGGCTGTCCTGGCTCGGCCGGCCGGCGTTGCCCTCGAAAGCGACCAAGCGCTCAGGAAAGCGATGAACGCGTAGAGGAACGGTGCCGCGTCTCGGACCAGCATGGCGATCGACGGCGTTGCGGTCAGGGACCACCCGACTCGCACGATGACGAATGACACGAAGAGGAACAGGAGCGGACTTGTGTTTGAGCGCGACGAGGTGTACTCGGGCGAGAGCGAACTCCGAGGGTACTTCGCCGAGCGAACGAGGGCTGCGATGAAGGCAGCAGCGAGCAGTAGATCGGTCAGGAACAACGGCGGACTACCGATGTAGGAGCCCCAGCGCGTCGCCCCCACGAGTAACACAGTTGCGGACACTCCAGCCACAGCAGCCGGATGCGCTCGGCGCTCGTTCAATTCGATCCTCCTGCAGATAGTGTCCAGCAACACGGACCTCGGAACGAGGCCTGTGCAGGTTGGCCTTGCTTCAGCTGGCCTGTCTGATCACGCGCTAAAAACTCCTTAAAAAGGTGAATTGCGGACTCAGGCATGCGTCTCAGACCCACCAGAGGGCCGCCAGAGACAGCGCAGCTGTGACCACGCTACAGAAGGCAAGGGCCTTTACGGGTACCGCCCGACCGCAGGCGACAGCGAACAGCGCAAGCATCACAAACTCCCTCGCGAGTAGCAGCCAGGCCGCTCCTTCCAGACCGTCCGCTGCCGCGAACGCAATCGGGATCGCCGCAACGATCCCGACAACCCTTACCCAGGCCGCCCACTTCATTCGCCCCACCGTCAGCATGACGATCGGCAAAGCCCAAGACAAGACGGTGGGGATGATGCTGATCAGAGCAATCATTGAGGCCCGCAGGGGTGTCCCCCACTCAGAACCGAGAACAGGAACGAGTACCGTCCGCACCGCGAAGGCGATCACGAGGACGACGACGGTCGCGATGGCAAGCGCTTTCACCATTAGCTGGTCCGTGACGCGTGCGATCTGTGGAGAGGTGGCGTCTCGCGCTTCCGCCAGCCGCACCCGGAGAACGTTTGACGTGGAGGCCGAGATGGCGTCCCCGGGATTGCGCGCGACGGCGAGCGCAAAGTTGTAAGAACCGAGAACGTTCGTGCCCGCCAGGACGCCGACGAGCACCTTGTCCACTTGAGCCTGAGCCCAGCCACCAACGAAGAAAACCGAGGAGTGCGCGAACTCTCTCCCGTAAGTGGCACCTTCCGTCAGAGCGCTTCGCGCCTCATGCATTCCAAGCTTGCTGGCCTGCCGCTGAGCAGCGAAAGCGAACATCGCCTCAGTGAGCAGAACTTGCAGTGAAGCGCCAAGCAGGCTCTGAGTTAGCACGAGCGCGGGAACGGACACCAGCAGCGAGACTGCCGCCGCGACCACCTGCATCCGAGCTAAGGATCGCCATTGATTCAGCTTTTGCAGGAACCCAAGCGGAATGAGAGCGAACGAGTTGAATACGGGCACGAGCAGTAGCGGCGCCAACGAGAATATCTGATTCGGTTCCTCCGGGAACACCACAAACAAGACGATTATGGTGCCCAGCATTGCGAGGATGCCCAGCAAACTCGCCAAAGTCCGGTATCGCAACAGGAAGCGGAAGGCGGTTGCTGAGTTCCAGCTCGGCACGACGATCTGTCGAACAGCGCCATCCAAGGCTGAGTAGTAGAAGGTCAGGATAAGCATCGGCCAGACGTACAGGCCGACCTCGAAGGGGGTCATGTAGAACGCAAGAAGCACCATGAGCAATGCATTCGCCGCTCGTGGGAGTACACGTTCCACGAGCGACCAGATTAGATGGCGCACAGGTCCGAGTCCTGCTCTAACCGATTGTCGATCCTAACCACGGCTTCCTGCCACCTCGGCTTGCCGTTCGACGCCCGATAGTGGGACGACGTGGTCCTCACCGCTCAGACACCAAGTACTCTGCCCACTTCGCCGCACCGTGACCAATGGTGCGATTGGCATCGAAGAATCGGGCGGATCGCCGCGCCATCTCCTCAATGACTTTGGGCCGAGACACAAGATTATCCAGAGCGTCGTTAATCGAGGCTCCGTCACGAGTACCGACAACAACACCGGCCCCTGACGCGAGGACATCTACCGCAGCCTGCCCAGTTGGCGATCCCAGGTAGAACACGCCGCGGCCGGCCCCCATTGCCGCGTACACCTTCGATGGCACGCACGTCCCCGTCAGCTCTTCCGCGAGAGAGACGATGTGCAGGTCCGCTCCGGCATACATGGCCTCGAGTTCATCCTCAGGAGCGAATTCACGGATCGTGACATTACCAATCCCTCTACCAGAGACGTCCCGACGGGCCGCCTCGACCTCACTCCCCGATCCACTGATCGTCAGTTCAACGTCATCGCGTTCAGCCACGACAGCGACCAGGTCACGCAACGGATGAACCTCGCGGGCAGAGCCGGAGTAGAGAAGACGAAGGGGCAGTTCAGCGTTCACGGGTGAATGCCGCTCGATAGGACGATGCCATAGAGGGATCACGTGCACTTGTCGATCGAGCAGACCTTGAATGGTTTGTGCCATGCACGACCCGATGGTTACGATCGACCCACTTTTCTGCAGCGCGAAGAGCTCGACGGCTGATCGTGTCTTCGTCATGAGACCGGAGTCATGCGCCGCCAGCCGGTACAGGTCCATCACCCACGCAGCGTCTCGAACCCGACCGGAACTAATGATCCTGGCGAGTGCGCCCACCAAGGGAAGGCCCGACGGCACGTCGACGCTCACGAATGCCCGCATTCGTCGATGACCCGCGAATACCACTCCTACCGTTCTGAGGAGGAAGGTCGTCTCGCTCAGCATTCGTCGAACCCTATCCGCCGGACCCCCGCCGGACGCAACGATCGAGCCGGCCGGGATGCCCAACACACGCACAGGCATGCCCTGCCCGCGCAGCTCGGTGGCGAGCTCGCGGACGACCCGCGCAACGGCGTCGCGTTCCGACTCCGCGTATGCATATGCGAATACGATTTCGTTCCGCTCGTCACGCGACTTTCTCATTTCCTCACGCTCCTAGCAGGATTCCCGACGACCGTATCGCCCGGCGGAACGTCGCGGACGACGACAGCTCCCGCGCCGATACGCGCTTCCCGTCCTAGGGTGATTGCGCCGATGATCAGGGCGGTCGTTCCGACATCAACCTTGTCGCGCACGAACGGCGCGTGCTCAGTTGGACTCTTGTGCCCGATGACCACGCCGTTCCTCAGGACGACACCCGACCCGATCAGAGCCCTATCGTTTACGACCAAGCCAACACCATGAAAAATTGTCAACCCTGGACCGATTCGTGTCTTGGGGCGCAACTCGATCCCAAGCACGAATTCAGTAATGAAGCGGTACGCCGCCACAGCAACCAAGGATCGCCGACGCGGTCGCGCTCTGTCTCGTATCAGGTATTGGCAACTTCTGAGTCCAATAAGCACCGACTTGGCTTTTGGGTCCCCACGATTTGCTCGCAAATCGGTCCGAAGTGTCCGAAGCATGCCTCGGAAAGAGCTGAAGGGTTGCATCGCGGCCCGCTCTTCCTCGGTGCCAACGCCGATGAGGTCCTCTGTCTGGTTCACAATGCATCCTCTCGCGTCAGTGCGAAGACGTCCTGCCACGCCTTCCGGAATGCCACCCGCGAATGCCTCATCTCGTACGTTCGCCTCGCGCCGTCTGCCAGACGCGTTCTTTCCGCAGGATCTGCCATCAGGGACGCTACAGCGGCGCTCGCTGCCTCCGCAGTCGGTTCGGGGAGAAGGTATCCGTTTTCCGGTCCAACCATCTCGCGTATCGCGCCGACGTCCGATGCCACCACCGGAAGCCCAAGACTAAAGGCCTCGATGATGGTGAGCGGTTGGGCTTCGAACCGGTATCTCGACGGGAAAATCAGCAATTCTGCACGGGCAATCTCGTCCCACTTCTCGTGGCCGAATCTTGCACCGCGGAATACCACCCGGTCACCGTACCCAGAGCGTTCGACTCGGAGCCGAAGCTCATCGGCCAGCCCGGGATCTGCATCCTGGCCGACGAGCGCGAAGGTCAAGTCTCGAGAGCGGGCGCAGAGGTCAACGGCCATGTCGACAAAGACGTCTGCTCCTTTTTCTTCTAGAAGGTTCGAGAGGAAGAGGACGTGCCCGCCAGACGTTCGTCTCCGCCGCTCGGCCTGCTGACCAGGCGGCACCAACGGCGGCTCTTCGATGGTATTAGGGATCACGCTAATGGAGCCGGGCTTCACAAACGGTTTGATGTCGACCTTCAGTGACTCTGCAAGACAAACTGTTCGGACTCCGTTGGAAAGCAGGCGGCGGACCAAATACCGCCAGACGGACCCGCGAGCGGCGAGATCCGCGTAACCACTTGTGTGCACGTAGTTGATCGTGCGCACCTTGAACATCCGGAGCACCTCACCCAGAAGCACGTCGACGAGGAAGGAGAACGGCCTGTTCGTACAGAAGAATATACACATGGCGGGGCGACTGACGACCGCGCCCATCAATCGGAGGACAATCGACGGAACTGCAAGGATCTTGCGGAGCGAAAACGATCCGACCTCCGCGACAGATCGACTGAAGCGCCGATCTACGAGCCGAACAGGGACATTGCTCTCGGCGAGAATTTCGAGGAGGATCTTTGTGACTATGGTGGAGCCGTGGGTCGGAGGGGGCACCTGGCTGATGACAATCACTTTATTGGGCGCCACGGTCAATGGTCCCTAAGCACTGCGCGGAGGAAGATGAAGTTGCCTATGAGGTAACGACGCCACAGACGCTTCGGCTCGGCCAACAAGCGGTACAGCCACTCCAGGCCCACCTTCGTCATCCATCTTGGCGCTTCGCGCTTCGTGCCTGCTGCAAAGTCGAAAGCTGCTCCGACCGCGCAGGCGACAACCCCGAGCTCACGTGCGAGACGTGCGACTTCGAAGTCCTGTTTTGGAGTGCCGAGTCCCACCCACACGATATCCGCGTCGGAGGCGCGGATGAGCGCGTCCTGTTGCGCGATGTCCGAACTGGTCAGCGCGCGGAATGGAGGACTGTGGGCACCAACGATCGACAAACCTGGATAGCGAAGGTGCAGGTTCTCCTGAAGTCTGACAAGCAGGTCGTCCGAACCCCCGAGAAGGAAGTGCTTCACCGCGGTGTCACGGCCCTGATCCAACACGTCCGCAAAGAACTGTGGACCGCGTACCTGGTGCAGCCGCTCGGTCGACCACCGGGTGACCCAACTCAGGGGCTTACCGTCTGGGAAATTGCAAGAGTCTTCCGTGAGCGAAGCACGAAAGGCAGTGTCGCTCTGCGCGAGAGCGATCGAGTAGGCGTTTAGGAGATGAATTGCAGCCCCCTCGTGCTGAGTCTGGCTCAGGGCGATCACCGACCTCGATGCCATCCCTGGCGTCGAGATGAGGAAGGGAATGCCCCCGAGGGAACGGACTCGCAAGTGCCTCAGCGGGGCAGAGCGGCGTGGCGGCATGTCGCTTTTTCTCTTACGGATAAACATCTCGGGGTCCTTCAGTAGGCGCCATCGCTGTGTACGACGGCTTTGACGGTTCGCCAAAGAATGACCAGGTCTCCAACCATCGACCAGTTCTCGACGTAAAATAGGTCGAGACGAACCGAGTCTTCCCACGACAGGTCTGAGCGACCGCTGACCTGCCACAGTCCGGTCATTCCTGGCTTGACCAGGAAGCGGCGGTGGACGTACGACTCATAACGCGCCACCTCAGCGGAGAGCGGCGGTCGGGGTCCGACGAGGGACATGGTGCCGATCAGCACGTTGAACAGCTGCGGCACCTCGTCGAGGCTGTACCGCCGCATGAAGGCGCCGACGCGAGTCACCCGCGGATCGTTCTTCATCTTGAACAACACCGCATTGCCCTCGGCGCGGTCGAGCGCACTGAGCTCCTGCAGCCGCTCCTCGGCGTCCACGACCATCGAGCGGAACTTGATCATGTGGAACGTCGACCCGTTCAGCCCCACGCGCTCCTGCAGGAAGAACACCGGCCCCGGCGACGTCAGCTTGACCAGCAGGGCGAGCACGAGCAGGACCGGGGACAGGACGATGATGAGCGCCGCGGACCCGACCAGGTCGAAGGCCCGCTTCGTGTAGAGCTTCCGCCCCGAGTAGGTCGGCGTCTCCACGTGGATGAGCGGCAGGCCCTGCACGGGGCGGGTGTGGATGCGCGGACCGCCGATGTCGGTCAGGCTCGGCGCGACGACCAGGTGCTGCCGTCCGGGCTCGAGCGACCAGCTGAGCTGACGGACGCGCTCGGGCGGCAGGTCGTCGGAGCTGGTGATCACGACGGTGTCCGCGCCGGTGGCGACGAGCGCTGCGGCGACGTCGTCGAGACCGCCGTGGCTCTCGACGGTCGACCCCGGCAGGAGTCCGCGACTGCCGTCCGCCACGGCGGCGCCGACCACGCGGTAGCCGGCCTCGGGCGACCGGGCGAGCTCGCGCGCGATGTGGAGGACGCTCGGCGTCGAGCCGACCAGGAGCACCTTGGCGGAGTACCCGCCGTGCTTCCGCTCGGCGACGAGCCACTGCCGCCAGATCCAGCGCGAGAGCAGCAGCACGAGGATGCCGATCGGGAAGGCGATCAGGACGTACCCGCGCGCCAGGTCGACGTGCAGCAGGAACGCGACGATCGCGAGCAGGCCGAAGACACGGACGCTCGAGTCGGCGACGAGCCGGTACTCGGTGCTGCCCACGCCGATGACGCGACTGCCCCGGGTGTCGTAGAGCGCGAGGGCGGCCATCCACACGATGATCACCACGAGGGAGATCCCGGTGTAGCTGAGCCGCAGGTCTGCGGTGTTCGTCGCCAGGTTCGAGTCGATGCCGAGCCACGCGATCTGCACGCCGAAGACGACCCAGATCAGCGCGAGCAGGTCCGTCACCAGGACGCGTCGTGAGTACGTGCGGCTCCACTCCTGCGTGCTGCCGGTCGCCACACCGGGCCGGACCGCCTCGGCCGTCACGACCGGGACCCGCTCCACGTCGCCCCGCCGTCCGACGACACGTCGACACGGTCCCCGGCCCACATCCACACGTCCTGACCCGAGCGGTCGAGCGCGATCGGCACGTCCGTCGGCACGTCGTTGCAGCCGATCGGCGTCGTCGCCGTCGCGGCCGTCACGCCGGACGCCGGCATGGTCTCGATCTGCACGCCGTCGCACGTCGCCGTGCCGATGCGGGCGAGCGTGTACTCGCCGCCGTCCACCGCGATCGCCCGGACACCGTCCACCGGCACGTCCACCCACGCGCCGGCGCCGGAACGCCAGTCCAGCTTGTCCGTGCAGGCCACGAGCGTCGTGGTGGTGCCACGGAACGCATCCGACGGTTCCTCGCACGGCGACGGCACGAGGGCGTCACCGAGCACGAGCCCCTGCTCGGTGATGCCGGCCCCGGCAGCGCCGGGCTCCCCCGGCGTCCACGTGGCACCGTCGTCGGTGCTGGTGCGGACCTCGGTCGCGCACTCGTCACCGACCCCGACGAGCACGGACACGCCGTCGGAGGTCGCGCGGAGCGCGTCGATGGTGCGGACGTCGCCACCCAGGTCGACGGACTGCCAGTCCCCGCCACCGTCGGTGGTGCGCTCCAGCACCACCTGCGAGACGTCACACGACGTACTGGAGGCGCGCCATGCCTCCCGTCCGTCGACTGCGGACAGCAGGTGGCTGGCGGAGCCCGCACCGCCGGTCGCCGACGCGGACGGGCGCGATGTCGGCGTGCCGGACTGCGTCGTCCCGAAGGTGGGCGCCGGACGGGGCTCGCCCTCGTCCTGCGGTGCCGTGTGCGCGAGCGCCAGGGCGACGAGGAGGACGTCGATGACGACGAGCGCGACGACGACCACGGCGACGCCCACCAGCGTCGTGCGCGGAAGTGCTCGACCGAGGCCTCGGGCCCCCCGGCTCGGACTCATCTGCGGGCCGGCCTCAGCGGTCGGCCCGGCGGACGACGCCGACCCCGCCGCGTGCCTTGGACGACCTGGGGGTCTTCTGCGACGGCTGCTCCTCGTCGAGACCGTACCCGTAGCCGTACCCGTAGCGGCCGTAGCCGTAGGCGCCCGGACCCTTGAGCGGCATCATCGTGATGACGAAACCGGCGATGGGGGCGCCGACGTTCTCGAGCGAGGCGACGGCGGCGGCGAGCTGGCCCTTGTGCGTCTTGCCCGAGGCGACCGCGAGGATGGCGCCGGACGCCTTCTTCGACAGGATCGCCGCGTCGGTGACGGGGAGCAGGGGCGGTGCGTCGAACAGGACGTAGTCGAACTGGTCCTCGAGGGTGCCGATCAGGTCCTGCATGGCCTTCGAGCCGAGGAGCTCGGACGGGTTCGGCGGGATCTGCCCGGCGGGCAAGACCACGAGGTTGCCGCGGCCCCACGGGTGCGCCACGTCCTCCAGGCCGGCGCGGCCGATGAGCACGTCGGTCAGCCCGGCGGAGCCGTCGACGTCCATGTACTCGCTCACGCGCGGACGACGGAGGTCGGCGTCGATGAGGATCACCTTGAAGCCGGCGCTGTCGAGCGCGATCGCGAGGTTCGCGACCGTGGTGCTCTTGCCCTCGGACTGCATCGACGACGTCATCACGAAGGTGCGGGAGCCGGTGCCGATGTCGAGGAACTGCAGGTTCGTGCGGAGCGTGCGGAAGGACTCGGCACGCGGGCTCCGCGGGTCGACCTGCACGATGAGCGGTCGCTCCGAGGCCTTGCTGTCGTAGGCGATGCCGCCGACCACGGGCTTGTCGCTGATCTTCTCGACGTCCGTCTCGGTGCGCACGCGGTTGTCGAGCGTCTCGCGGAGGACCGCGATGCCGACGCCGAGCGCCAGGCCGACCAGGAGTCCGAGGGCGATGTTGACGGGGACGTTCGGGCTGACCGGCGTCTGCGGCACGTCGGCCTGCTTGACGCGGGTGAGCTTGACCGTGCTCGTGCCGTTCGCGTCCGTCGCCTCGATGTTCTGCACGACGTTCGTCAGGCTCTGCGAGGTCGCGTTCGCGATCTCGGTGGCCTGCACGGCGTTCGTGCCGTTCACGGTGATCGTGATGAGGGTCGTGCTCGTCGGCGCGGTCGCGGACACCATCGTCGCGAGCTGGTCGGCGTTCATGTCGAGCTTCAGCGACGAGATCACGGGCAGGAGCACGATCGGCGTCTGCACGAGGTTCGAGTACGTCAGGACCCGCTGCTGCGTGAACGTGTTGCCCTGCGCCAGGTCGCTCGCGCTCCCGGACGTCTCGGTGGACACGAACACCTGTGCCGAGGCGGAGTACACGGGCTTCTTCAGCAGGGAGAACCCTGCGGCAGCCGCGACGCCCACCAGGGCGAGCACCACGATGAGCACCCACCCCTTCCGGAGCACAGTGATGTAGTCGCGCAGTTCCACGCGGCCCGCCTTCCCCGATCCTCGCCGTTCCTGTGGTCCCGACACAGGTCTGCGGAGGTTGTCCCAGCAGACGGCATTCAAATAGTGCCACACGGATGAGTCACGCTCGGGAGTTGTTCCCGATCCGTGACGGCGGTCCTCTACGCTCGCCCCATGACGACCCAGCCGGAAGCGGCCCCCGCCGAGCCGTCCACCGCTCGCCAACGCGACCTCGTCGCCCTGCTCGCCGCCCTGGCGCTGGCGGTCGTGCTCGCCCGGATCGTGAGCACGCTGACGCTCCGCGGTGCGGTCCCGGGCCCGGTGCTGCAGGTGCTCGTGGGCGACGTCGCGGTGTGGGTACCGCTCGTGTTCGGCATCGTGTGGGTCGTCCGGCGGACGGGGCGCGACCTGTTCGGCCGGTTCCGCGTCGAGCTCGGCGACCTGGTGTTCGCGCTCGGGATCGTCATCCTGACCCGGGTGTTCGACGCGGTCCTCGCGCTGGCGTTCACCGGCACGACCGGGCTCGTCCCCCCGCCGTCACTCGGCACCCCGGACGTCGGACTGCTGCTCGTGTCGGCGGTCGGCATCGTGCTGGTGAGCCCCGTGCTCGAGGAGACGTTCTTCCGCGGGTTGTTCCAGCGCCTGCTCGCCACCGAGCTGACGCCGCGGACGCGGTGGCTCGCGGTGCTCCTGACCGCGTTCCTGTTCGCGCTGGCGCACCTGTTCCTCGGGTCGGCGACGACGACGCTCGGTGGGTTCCAGGTGTTCCTGACGACGTTCGTGCTCGGCGTGCTGACCGGCACCCTGGTCGCGATGACGAACCGTGTCGGTGGAGCGATCGTCGCACACGTGCTGTTCAACCTGGTGGCGGTCGTCGCGACCTGGCCGCGCTGAGTCGGACGGGCCGGACGTGCCGGGCGGTCAGACGGCGGCCGGTCGACGGTGGCGCTGCGTCCACCAGCGCACGGCGACCACGCCGACGACGCCGATGACGACCGCGACCGCCACCGGCAGCAGGGTCGCGCCGGCCGGTCCCATCGCCATGACGAAGACGGTCGCGCCCGCCGAGACCATCTCGACCGGGTAGGGAAGGAGGACGCGCGAGCCGAGCGCGTAGGACACGGCGGTGACGAGGGCCGCCCCCGTCCACAGGATCCCGAGTGCGACCACCGCGCCGATCCCCTGCCCGATCGTCCGGAGCCCGGTCCACGCGATCGCCGCCCCGACCGCCACGGCAGGGAGCCACCGCAGCACCGCGAGTACCGGGGCCGCGCCCGCACCGACGGCCTCCACGGGCGGCACCACGAGTGCATCGGCCCAGACGCCGAGCGCGACGGCGGCGAGCGCGAGTGCGACGAGTGCGCCGCCCGGTGCGGCCCGGGCGACCAGCGCGGCCGTCACCGCCGCGACCGCGACGCAGACGAGCGACCCGACGGTGAGCGCCACGACGTACAGCTGCGACGCGCTGATCTCCCCACCCGTGCCGGGCGTCCCGTCCATGCGCATCCCGGCTCCCGTGACGACCGCGGTCTCGACGACGGCGACGACCTGCAGCCCGACGAGCCCGCCGAGCGCGGCGAGCGACCCGCTCCGGCCGAGGACCCCGCGCCCGCGCAGCACCCGGACGACGATGCCGGTGACGGCGCCGCCGACGAGCAGCACGGCGGCGATCGTCGTCACGGCGTACTGGCTGAAGGGCAGCAGGGCGATCGGCATGTCCGACGGGTCGGTGGTCGGCGTCGCCCAGGTGTTCTGCAGCGGCAGTCGCATCCCGGTGACGATCCACGGCAGCAGGCCGACGACTGCGGAGCCGACGCCCGCTCCGGTTCCGACGACGACCTGCTGCGCGCTGCTGCGCTCTCCCCCGTGCATCCGGACACCGTACCGACCGGGACCCGTCCGCTCCGGCCCACCACCGCCCGGTGTGCCGGAGGGCACATCCCGGTCCGGTCCTCGGGACGCGCCGCGCCCCCGCGGCCGACTCCGCCGTCCCTGTGGTGAGGTGATGCCATGACCAGCGATCTCGTACCGTGGTTGGTCGCCGGGGGGCTCGCGGTCGTCGTGGTCGTCCTGGTGATCGTCCTGCGGCGGAACCAGTCCTCGAGCCGTACCGCCCTCGCCGACGCCGAGACCCGGTCGGACCACCGGATCGGCACACTCGAACGTGAGCAGCGCGAGCGCGCCGCAGCCGCCGAGGCCGAGCACGCACGTCGACTCGCCGACGCGGACGCCGCACAGCAGCAGGCCCGCACCGAGGCCGAGCACGCGCGCGACCTCGCCCGGACGGGCATGCGGTGGGAGGAGGCCTCGCAGCGCACCATCCTGGCGGCCTGCAAGGCGGCCGACGTCAACGGTGCGCTCTGCACCAACGTCGTCTTCGTCCCGGTGGCCCAGGGCGAGCGGGCGCACGACCGCAGCTTCGCGGCACAGGTCGACCACGTGCTCGTGCTCGAGTCCGGGCACGTCCTCGTCATCGAGAACAAGCGGTGGAACGGCATCGTGTTCGACGGCCGGAAGCCGAGCTCCGTGCACCACGCCTTCCGGAACCTGCTCGACGAGTCGTCGCTGACCGGGTCCTTCGCGATCCAGGTCCGGAGCCGGCGCGTGCTCGACACCGCGGACGAGGTCGAGCACTGGTGGCAGGTGCGGGTGCAGGCCGGTGGCACCGCCCCCACCCGTCAGGTGCGGCAGCAGGCTCGCCGGCTGCAGCGCTTCCTGACCGACGCGGACGGCAACGGCCCGCAGTGGATCGACTCGTGCGTGTTCTACTCGGGCGACGCCGCCGCGTACGTGAACCCCGAGGACCGCAGCTCGAGCACGACCCCGACCGGCCGCTCGGCCACGACCGCGGTGGTCACGGACGAGAACGAGCTCCGCGTCCTCGTGACGGACCTGGCGCGGAAGCACGCCGTGCCGAACCGGGCGCGTACCGACGCGGTCGTGCGGAAGCTGGCGGGCCAGGGCGCGCACACGATCACGATCGGCACGTACCGGCTCCCCGAGGCCTGACCGCGCCCTAGCGCGCCCGAGCGCGCTCAGCGCAGGGCGCGCAGCGCGTCCGCGATCGGGGTGAGCGCCGCGTCGATCTCGTCGGCGACCCGCACGTGCGTGGACTCCGACCGACGGTAGGGGTCGTCCACGTCGTCGTCCGCCGGGTCGGCGGGCGGCGGCACCGTTCCCCGCAGGCGGGCGACCCGCTCCACGAGGTCCTGCGCCGTCTCGATGCCGGCGAGGTCGCCCGGCTCGAGCCCGTCGAGCACGCGGGCGAACTGCTTGATCGTGAACGCCCGCTTGGCGGCCCGCGGCGCGAGCGACACGACCGCCGCCCGGTGCGAGCGCTCGGCCGTCAGCACGAGGTCGGCGGACGCGGCGATCTGCTCGGTCAGGTACCGCGACCGGTGCGCCGCGGGGTCGCCCCCGAGGCGCGAGGACTGCGCGGCCGCGGTGTCGTCCATCGCCGCACCGTCGTCGGCGATGGTGCCGGCCGACTCGACGACGAAGGCCGACGCGTCGGAGCCGAGCCGGGCCTCCAGGACCTGCGCGCCGAGCGGTGACCGGCAGATGTTGCCGCTGCAGACGAAGAGGATCCGCATGCTCACGCAGCGGCCTCGCCGGTGCCGAGCAGGTCGTGCCGGACGACGATCGCGTCACGGCCGGGGCCGACGCCGATGGCCGAGATCCGGGCACCGGACATCGCCTCGATCGCCAGGACGTAGTCCTGCGCGTTCTTCGGCAGGTCGTCGAACGAGCGGGCGCCGGTGATGTCCTCGGTCCAGCCGGGGAAGTCCTCGTAGATCGGCTTCGCGTGGTGGAAGTCCGACTGGTTGACCGGGACCTCGTCCACGCGGACGCCGTCGACCTCGTACGCGACGCAGACCGGGATGGTCTCGAGGCCCATCAGGACGTCGAGCTTCGTGAGCACGAAGTCGGTCACGCCGTTGATGCGTGCGGTGTAGCGGGCGATCGGGGCGTCGTACCAGCCGCAGCGACGCGGGCGACCGGTCGTGGTGCCGAACTCGAAGCCGTTGGCGCGGAGGAACTCCCCCGACTCGTCGAACAGCTCGGTCGGGAACGGACCGGCGCCGACGCGGGTCGTGTACGCCTTGACGATGCCGATGATGCGCTCCAGCTTGCCCGGGCCGATGCCGGAGCCGGTGGCCGCGCCGCCGGCCGTGGCCGACGAGGACGTCACGAACGGGTAGGTGCCGTGGTCGACGTCGAGCATCGTGGCCTGTCCGGCCTCGAACAGGACGGTCTCGCCCCGCTCGAGCGCCCGGTGGATCTCGAGCGCCGTGTCGGCGACCATCGGACGCAGGCGGTCGGCGTAGGAGAGCAGCGACTCGACGACCTCGTCGACGTCGATCGCGCGACGGTTGAAAACCTTCACGAGCAGGTGGTTCTTCTGGTCGAGCGCGGCCTCGACCTTCTGCCGCAGGATGTTCTCGTCGAAGATGTCCTGGATGCGGATGCCGACGCGGTTGATCTTGTCGGCGTAGCTCGGTCCGATGCCGCGACCGGTGGTGCCGATCTGGCGCTTGCCGAGGAACCGCTCCGTCACCTTGTCGATGGTGCGGTGGTAGTGCGTGATGACGTGCGCGTTCGCGGACACCAGCAGCTTCGAGACGTCGACACCGCGGGCGCGGAGGGCGTCCAGCTCGTGGAACAGGACCTCGAGGTCGACGACGACGCCGTTGCCGATGATCGGGGTCACGCCGGGCGTCAGGATGCCGGACGGCAGCAGGTGCAGCGCGTACTTCTCGCCGCCGACCACGACGGTGTGACCGGCGTTGTTGCCGCCGTTGAACTTCACGACGTAGTCGATGCGCGAGCCGAGGAGGTCGGTTGCCTTCCCCTTGCCCTCGTCACCCCACTGGGCACCGATGATGACTGCTGCGGGCATGGAGGTTCTCCTCACGTTGGCGGAGGACCGCACCGGCGGGCTGGGCCGATGGTCCACCCGAGTCTATCGGACGGCCACCCCGACGGGGCGGCGGGGGACGTTCCTGTGGAATCACCGGTGCCGGGGGACAACTCCTCAGTTCCGGTGTCGAACGATCTTCACGAAGACGTACGCTGCACCAGTGCGGTTCCCTGACCGCACACCCGGGTTCCCTGCCCGGTCCTGCGTCCGTGAGATCCACGGACCGCGTCCGTCGTCGTGCGCGCACGTCGACCGCATCCGAGACGTGCCCTCATGCAGCACGAGATTGAGTTCGACGATGAACAAGGCTCTCTGGAGCAAGAAGGCGCTCGCCCTGCCGGCGTGCGCAGCCATCCTGGTCGGGGGCATCACCCTGACCGCAGCCCCTGCCAACGCCGACCCGGCAGACCTGTCGATCACCGGCCAGACGGTCTCCGGCCGTGTGCTGACGGTGTCGGGCACCGGTACGCCCGGCGAGTACATCCAGCTCGACGAGGACTTCCGCGGCACCCGGCAGATCATCGCCGACAGCGGCAAGTGGACCATCACCTACACGATCCCCGGTACCGGCTACGAGTCGAACACCTACACGATCGAGCAGCTCCGCACGGGCGGCTTCGCCCAGGACGGCTCGAAGCAGTTCACCGCCGCTGCACAGGCGCCGCAGGCCGACTTCGCCGTCACGAGCCCGGCCAACAACTCCGACGTCTCGTCGCGCACCGTCACCTTCACCGGCACCGGCCGTCAGGGCGACACGATCAACCTCCTCGACACCCAGGACAACCGGCTGACCGGCCCCGTGGTCGTGGGCGCGGACCAGACCTGGTCCGCCACGATCACGTTCCCGAACACCGCGGCGCGCTCGCAGGCCGTCCGCGTCACCGACGTCCGCGGCGCCAGCGGTGCCGGCGACACGACGGTGAACATCACGCTCCCGGCGGTCGCCCCGGCGGACCAGTTCTCGCTGACCAGCCCGAAGAGCGGCTCGACCGTCGACTCGCGCACGGTCACGTTCACCGGTACCGGCACCCCCGGCGACCTGGTGAACACGCTGGACGCCGACGGCAACCGGGTCGCCCCGCAGGTCCTCGTCGCCGCCGACGGCACGTGGACGACCACGGGCACCTTCAGCGACTCGGCTGCCGTCGTGCAGAACCTGTCGGTGAACCAGATCGGTGGCGCGCAGGGCCAGGGTGAGGTCAACTTCACCATCAACCTGCCCGCAGTCACCACGCCCCCGGCCGCGACGCCGCTGACGCTCATCACCCCGAAGGACGGCTCGACGGTCGACTCCCGCACCGTCACCTTCTCGGGCAAGGGCACCCCCGGTGACGCGATCGCCGTGGTGAACGCCGAGGGTGACGTCGTCGCACCGGCGACCATCGTCGAGGCGGACGGCACGTGGACCACCACGGGCACGTTCTCCGACTCGGCCGCGCGGACGCAGGACCTGACCGTGGGCGAGGTGGACAGCAACCTCGACGTCGTGGACACGATCGACTTCACGATCACGCTCCCGGCCGTGAGCACCGGCACCGGTACCACCACCCCGGGTGCGGGCACGGGCACCACCACCCCGGGTGCGGCCACCGGCACGGGCGCCCGTCCGACCGGTAGCCTCCCGGTCGTGGCCGGCTAGTCGTCACACCAGATCAGCAGACGGGGGCACGACCATCGGTCGTGCCCCCGTCCCTGTTCCACCGGAGGAACCCCCGCATGACCCGCACCCGCACCGTCCGGGCGACGAGCACCACGCTCGCGGCCGCGCTGCTCCTGACGCTCGGGCTCACGGCCTGCACGGCACAGGACACCACGACGAGCACGAAGCCCTCGGCATCGTCGTCCGCCACGGCCACGGACGACCCGTACGCAGCTCCGAGCGCCGCCCAGGTCGCGATCCTGCCCGAGGCCCGGTACGACGCCGTCATCGGCGGCCTGCTCCCCTACTACGGGTCGACCGTCCCGAAGGTGGCCGACGAGTCGTACACCATCAGCTCCGACGCGCCCCTCTACGGCGACGACCGCTCGAAGCCGGTCGCACGGCTCGCGGCGAAGAACTTCCTGGACCAGCCGACGGTCGTGGTCCCGGTGCAGGTCTCCGGCGACTGGGCGATGGTCCTGACACCCGCGCGACAGGCGCTGCCCTCGGCCACGAAGGGCGGTGCCGCCGCACAGAGCGCCGCGTGGATCCGCCGTGACCTGCTGCGGAAGAGCGGCGCGCTGCCGGACCACGTCGTCATCGCGGTGGGCAAGCAGACGGTCTCGATCGTCGGCTCGGACGGGAAGACCGTGCACGAGTTCCCCGCGGGGGTCGGCGCCGGTGGCACCCCGACCCCGACCGGCGTGATCGGCTACATCCAGGCCCGCTACCTCGACCCGGCGCAGGACCAGACGGTGCACCCGATCCAGTTGACGACGCTGCACTCGGCCGCCGCGGACGAACCCTACGGCGGGAAGGACGGCGGCCTGATCGGCGTCCACTACCAGTCGGTCGCGCGAGGAGCGGTGTCGCACGGGTGCGTCCGGCTCGACGGCGACGCGGTCGACGCCGTGAACGCCCTGCCGCTCGGCACCGTCGTGCAGATCGTCGCCTGACGCGCCTGCCCGGCCCGGGAAGGCGCGGCCTGGGAAGGCAAGGCCGCGGACGCGGCCGACAAGGCCACTGGCGGCGCCCACGGCGACCAGATCGACAAGGCCGAGCAGGCCGCGGACGACAAGATCGGTCAGTAGTCCGCACCACGGAACGGACGGGAGGCGCGGGGGGCGCGGGCCCCCCCCCCCCCCCGGGGGGGGGGGGGGGGGGGGGCGCGGACGAGCCGCGGCAAGGGAAGGAGGGTGGGTGAGACACGAAAGGGCAGGTCGGCCCCGGGGGGGCCCCCCCGGCCCCCCCCCCCCCCGGCCCGCCCGGCCCCCCCCCCCCCCCCGCCGCCCGCCCCCCCCCCCCCCCCCGGGGGGGGGGGGGGGGGCCCGCCGCCCCCCGCGCCTCCCGTCCGTCGTGTGGTGGCGTTCCGCAGTCAGCCGCGGAAGAAGTCCTGGTACGAGGGATCGCCGACGATCGGCGAGTGGCCCGGCTGGGCGAGGCGTTCCTCGACCATGGCCTGGAGGGCGTCCGGCGGGGTGAGCCCTCGGCGTCGCCACTCCATCGGGTTGGCCCGGAGCTGCATCAGGGTGCTCTGCGTTCGCATGTCGCAATGCTCGCACCCACTGCCTAGTTTGCCTAACTACATGTCCCCTTGACGCACACCGCTCGACGGTCCGCGCACCGGACACGACGAGAGCGGGCGGCCCGCGAAGGACCACCCGCTCCCGTGGTGGTGCTACTTGGTGATCGTCCCCGTCTGCGCGGAGGTGATCGAGGTGCTCTCGTACCCCGACTTCTTCGCGGTCACGACGACGGACAGCTTGTGGCCGATGTCCGACTTGGACGTCTTGTAGGTCGCGGCCGTGGAGCCGACCTTCTTCCCGTCACGGAGCCACTGGTACGAGAACGTGATGCCGTCCGTGTTCCAGGTGCCCACGTGCGACCGCAGGTTCGTGCCGACCTTCGTCGAGCCCGTGACCGTGACGTTCCCCGACACCAGCGCGAGCTTCGGGGTCACCGAGGTCGTGCTGAGCACGTCCGCCTGGTCGCCCGGGGCGTTGTGCAGGTGCAGGAGGAGGACCTTCGCGGCCGTCGAGGTCGCCGAGGAGCGGATGACCTTGATCGCCGTGTCCGGGTAGGTCAGGGCCGAGGCCCCGTTCTGCGTGAAGGACACCGCGGGCTGGAAGGCGTTGAACGTCGCCGTCTTCGTGTCGTCCACCACCGAGGAGGCGGCGGTCGGCAGCGTCGGCGAGTAGGCCGACTCGGTCACGACCGCGTAGTCGAAGACGCCCGAGGTCGACTTCGCCGTGTACCCGAGGGCACCGAGCGAGACCGGGAGCACCTTGACGGTGGAGTCGAAGGTGTTCGTGTCGACACCGGCGGCGGCGCCACCGAGGAGCTGCGTGTCGACGAGCTGCTTCTTCGGGTCCGTCTGGTTCAGGTCGATCGTGCGGACGAGGGTCACGTCGGCCGTCGTCGACTTGACGTCGTACGTCAGGAAGTCGGGCTCGCCGTCACGGTTCGTGTCGATGAGCACCTCGACGTTGTTCGAGACGCCGGGGTTCGCGTCCGGGCCGTCCGTCTGGACACCGAAGGACACGAGGCCCTTCGACTTGTCCTTCAGGCCGAGCGCCGTGGAGTTCGCCCCGAAGGCACGGATGTCCGCGGCCGCCAGGGTCTGCTTCGCGGTGCCGTCCGGGAACGACTCCTTCGGGTCGGTGCCGCCGAGCTGGAACGGTGCGACGAGCGCCTGGTACGCGGTCGAGCCGGTCCCCTGCGAGACGCCGGTGCCCTCGGGCGTGATCGTTGCGGTGCGGGCGCTGCCACCGAAGACGACGTCGTCGGCGTGCAGCGTGCTGACCGGCTCCGGTGCGGCGTAGACGCCGAGTCGGAGCGGCGAGACACCATCGGTGGCCGGGGTGAACGTGACCAGACCGGTGGCAGCCGGCACGAACTCACGCTGCGTGCCGCCCTCGACCGCGGCCTGCGTCGGGTCGATGACCTTCCGGAGGAGCGTCGGGTCGGCGATCGTCATGGTGACGGTGACCGTGGCGGTCCCGCCGGCCGTGACGGTCACGGTGTCCGAGCTGAGGCCGAACACGACACCCGGCTGCGCGATCCGCGACTCGTACGCCACCTTGTAGGTCTGCGTCTGCGCCGTGGTGTTGCGCACCAGGAGCGTGCGCTTCTCGGTCGTCGGGGCGCTGACCTCCACGACACCGAACGAGGCGGTGACGAGCTGGTCGTTCTCCTGGCTGCGGACGGTGGTGCCGTCCTGCACGGCCTGCAGGGCGTCGACACGGCCGGTGCCCTGTCGGAGCTGCGTCGCCAGCTGGTCGCTGCCGGCCTGCTGCTTCACGTCGTGGGTGGCCGTGTTCATGAGCAGGGCCTTGATCTCCGGCGCGCTCCAACCCGGGTGGGTCTCGAACGCCAGGGCGGCGATGCCCGCGGTGTGCGGGGTGGCCATCGACGTGCCGCTGAGCGAGAGGCGACCGTTGCCGGTGCCGTTGTAGGCGGAGATGACGTTGACGCCCGGTGCGGCGATGTCCGGCTTGACGACGTCGCCGTACGCACCGTGGTCGCCGCGGCTGGTGAACGGCGCCAGGGTGTTCGTGGTCTCGGCGTCCGTCGCGAGCTCGACGCCCTTCAGCTCGTTCGCGAAGCGCACGTGCAGGGTCCCGGCGGTGGCAGCGGCCTGGAGGCCCGTCACGCTGTCCCGGGTCAGCTCGGCACCCGGGATGGCCGCGTTCCCGGCGATGCCCGAGTCGAAGGTGTTGACCGTGCCCGCGAGGAGCACGCCGATGCCGCCGGCTGCCTGGACGTTGTTGAACCGGACACCGGAGCCGCACTCGAGCGCGCCGTCCGTCCACTTCAGCCAGGCCACCTTGCCCTTGAGCGCGGCGGCCTCGTCGCCGGTGAACGGCGTGCAGCCGTCCACGTCGACCGTCGGCACGAACACGTCGCCCTCGACCGGGAGCGTGCCCTGGAAGTTCTGCGAGTACTGCGCGCGCCAGTTCTTCGCGACGTCCGCCGGGGCGGTCGCCTCGACGGCGTCGAACAGGCTCTGACCGGTCGACGCGGCGGCGACGGTGAGGGCGCCCTCCGCGTTGCCCGGCGAGCCACCGACGTCGGTGAAGTCGTCGGCGTTGCCCGCGGCGATCACCGGGAGCACCCCGCGTGCCGTGAGCGCGTCGATCTTCGCGTTGTCGGGGTCGTCGGCCGCGCCGTAGTCGGAGCCGAGCGACAGGTTGATGACGTTGATGCTCCTGCCCTCGGTCAGGGACTGCCCGACCCAGTCGAGCGCGGCGCCGGTCAGGTCGGTCGAGCCGCCGCCGTCACCGAACACCTTGAGGGCGTAGAGCCCGGCCTGCGGGGCGCTGCCCGGGCCGACCCACATGTCCTGGACCTGCTGCGGGGTGAGCTTCGTGTAGTCGCCGCGGAAGGTGCTCTTGTCGGCGTTCAGGCCGAACCCGGCGGCGGTGCCGGCCACGTGCGTGCCGTGGTCACCGCCCTTGCCGTCGATCGGGTTCGCGTCCGGCTCGGGGACGGGCTGGTAGGCGTCCGGGTCGCTCGGGTCCGCGTTGTACGTGGGACCGGCGAAGTCGTAGCCGCCGAGGAACTTCGACGGGTCGTACGAGCCCGCGGTGGGCGTCCCGGTGCTGGCGAGGGCGTCCTGGTAGGCGGACGTGGTGCCCGGGCCGCCGAAGTCGGCCTGCGTGTAGTCGAGGCCGGTGTCGATGACGGCGACGTTGATGCCCTTGCCGGTGTGCCCGGTCTGGGTCCAGGCGTCGTAGGCCTTGGTGTAGAGGTCGCTCGCGGCGTTCTTCGGCGCGACGCCGTCGGCACCCGCCTTCGCCAGGCTGGGGTCGACGCCGGAGGGGGCCGCATCGGCCGAGGCGTTCCGCTGCGGCTCGACGACCTTCTTCGGTCGGAGCGGCACGATGCTCTCGACGTCCGAGCGCTTCGCGATCTCGGCGAACGCCGCGGCGTCGGCGACGACCGCGACGCCGGGGACGGTGTACTCGGTCGCGTAGAGCTCGGCGGCCTTGCCGTCGACGCCCTTGACGGCGTTCAGGACCTTCGCGTTGGTCGAGCGGATCGTCGCGATCCGGCTCTTCGCGGCGGACGAGGGCGCCTTGGAGCGGTTGAGGTTCCCGCCCTTCGCCTGCGCGTCCACCTCGAGCGCACCGGCACCGGTCGTCCGGACGAAGGCGCTGACCTTCTTGTCCGGCGAGGCCTTCCGCAACGATGCGGAGAGCTTCGAGTCGGCCGAGGCCGAGGTGCTGGCAGGTGCTGCGGAGGCGGTGCCGCCGACGGCGAGTCCGCCGCAGGCGAGGGCCGCGACGGCGACGATCGAGGTCAGCACGCGCTGGGCGCGGTACCGACGTGGTGGATTGTTGGGCGGTGTTGCACGGGTCACGCAGCACACTCCTGGCTCGGTCAGACTTCCGGTGAAGTTCTGATGAAGCTATGTGGTCCTTCTCAGGGCACGTAGTCGGCACTTCTGCGGACAGACAGCTCCGCCGCCCGATCTTGCACAGCGGTGTGCAAGTTATTACGATGGTGGCGTGAGCAACTCTGCACCCCCCGTCCGAGCGCCACGACGGGACGCCACCGCCAACCGCGCCGCGCTCGTCGAGGCCGCGAAGACCCTCCTGCAGCGCGACCAGGACGCCTCGCTCGAGGCGATCGCCGCCGCCGCAGGGCTCTCGCGGCGTGCGGTCTACGGACATTTCCCCTCCCGCGACGACCTCGTGCGCGAGGTCGTGACCGCCGGAGCGCAGCGGGTCCTCGGCGCGATGCCGAGCACCGCCGACCTCGTCGACCTGCCGCCGGCCTCGCGGCTCGCCGTCATCGCGGTGACGCTGTGGTCGGAGGTCACCCACGTCCGCTCCATGGCGCGCATCGCGGTGCACGAGCCGTTCGTCGCCACCGTCGCCGCCGTGTTCGAACCCCTGCGCGCCCAGGTGCGCGAGGCGTGCGCGCTCGGGATCGCCGACGGGTCGATGCGCGACGACGTCGACGCGGCGACGCTCGGGCGGCTCGTCGAGGGGGCGTGCCTGGCCGTGCTCGACGAGGCGACCCGCTCCGGCACGCCCGACGACGCCGGCCACCGCATGGTCGTCGTGTCCGCACTCGGCATGGCCGGCGTGGACTGGCGGACGGCACTGCTCGCCGAGCCCACCGTCACCACCACCGACACTGCTCCCGCGGCGCACCGCACCGGACCGGAGGACCGCGCATGACCCTCGAACTCGACCACGTCGGCATCGGCGAGGAGCCCGGCGCCGCGCTGCCCGTCGTCTCCGCCGTCGCCGCACCGGGACACCCTGGTGTCGTCGCCGTGGAGACCGAACAGGCACCGGTGCTCGCGTCGCTCATCGCCGGCGGGCGGATGCGGCCCGACACCGGACGGGTGCTGCTCGACGGGCACGAGGACGCCGCGGCGGTCCGCGCGGCCGTCGCGCTCGTGGACACCCCCGGCGTCGCCGAGCCGTTCCCGGTGATCACCCTGCGACGGATCGTGCGCGAGGAGCTCGCGTTCGCCTCGCGGCGACCCTCCCGTGCCCACGTCGACACCGTGCTCGACGAGCTCGGTCTCAGACAGTGGGCCGACACCGCCGTGCAGCGGGTCCCGACCGACGTGCGGGTACGGCTGCTCGTGGAGCTCGCGCTGCTGCGGGACGGGGTCACGGGCGTCGTGCTCACCTCGCCGGAGCGGCACGGGGGCGCCGTGAGCGACTGGTTCGCGGTGGTGCGCGAGGTCGCCCGGCGCGGGGTCACCGTCGTCCTCGTGACGTCGAAGGCCGCCGCCGAGACCGTCGAGCAGCTGCTCGACACCATCCAGACCGAGGGTCCCGAGGACGTGACCTTCCCCACTGGCTCGGCCGCCACACCGCTCCGCAAGCTCCGCGGTGCGTCGGAACCGGCCAGCGTGGGCCCAACCGACGGCGGCGACCCGCGCCTCCCGTCCGACCCCGAAGCACCAGCAACCGTCCCGACGGAGGCACCCGCATGACCGTCCCCTCGCTCGTCCGCGCCGAACTGGCGCGCCTCACCGCCACGCCGCTCGCCCGGCTGGCGTTCATCGCCCTCATGATCGTGCCGCTCCTCTACGGCGGCGCGTACCTCTGGGCGAACCGCGACCCGTACGCCAAGCTCGACCAGGTGCCCGCGGCGATCGTCGACCAGGACGCCGGCGCGACGCTCGACGGCGACCGGGTCGACTACGGCAAGGACGTCGCGAAGGAGGCGATCGACGGCGGCGACTTCGCGTGGAAGGAGACGACCGCGGCCGACGCGCGCTCCGGCGTCCGGAACGGCACCTACGACTTCGTCGTGACCATCCCGCACGACTTCTCCGAGTCGCTCGTCTCGGCGCAGTCGGACGACCCGAAGCGCGCCGAACTCGTCATGACGACCGCGGACACCAACTCGTACCTGGCGTCGACGATCGCCGAGCAGGCGGGCAAGACCATGCGGACCGCGGTCGCCGAGCGGGTCGGCAAGCAGGCTGCCTCGACGCTGCTCCTCGGGCTCGCCGACGTGCGGGACAGCCTCGGCGACGCCGTCGACGGGGCCGGACAGCTGGCGTCGGGGGCGACCTCGGCGGCGGACGGTGCGGCATCGCTCGCCGACGGCACGGCGAAGCTGTCCGCCGGGGCGTCGGAGCTGGCATCGGGTACGGCGTCGCTGCCGTCGCAGACCGCGCAGCTCGACAGCGGCGCGCAGCAGGTGGCGTCCGGGGCGTCGACCCTGGCATCCGGGCTGCAGACGGCACAGCAGCAGACGGCGGCGCTGCCGGAGCAGACGGCGCAGCTGGCCGACGGTGCATCGCGAGTGGCTGCGGGCAACGCCACGATCGCGGGCATCGTCGACTCGGCGAACCAGCAGGCATCGGCCGTGCAGCCGATCGACGCCGCCGCCCTGCTCGCGCAGATCAAGGCGAACCTGCCCGAGGGCGTCACCCTGACGCAGGAACAGCAGGACGCCATCACGGCCGAGGTCGTCAAGGCCAACGCGCTCGGTGCACAGACGAAGGCCACGCTGGGCGACGCGCAGACGAAGGTCGACGAACTCGCCACCGGGTCGCAGCAGGTCTCCGACGGTGCAGCGCAGCTCGCGGCAGCAGCGCCGACGCTGTCGAACGGCATCGCGTCGGCGTCCACCGGGGCGTCGAAGCTGGCCTCGGGCTCGTCGCAGGTCGCGGCCGGCACGTCGAAGCTCGCCGCGGCAGCGCCCACGCTGTCCTCCGGCGCCGCGTCCCTCGCGGACGGGTCGGCGTCGGCGGCGTCGGGGGCGGCCCGGCTGTCGACCGGGCTCGACGAGGTCGAGGACGGGTCCAAGCAGCTCGCGACGAAGCTCGACCAGGGCCGCACGAAGATCCCGGCGTCCACCGCGTCGCAGCGGAACGACCAGGCGTCCGTCATCTCCGATCCGGTGAAGGTCGGCGACGACAACATCGCCGCGGCCTCGAACTACGGAGCGGGCCTCGCGCCGTTCTTCATCTCGCTGGCGGCCTGGATCGGCATGTACGCGCTGTTCCTCATCCTCAAGCCGATCTCGAAGCGCGCGATCACCGCGGTGCGGAAGCCGCTCCGCGTGGTGCTCGGCGGATGGCTGACGCCCGCACTGCTCGGGGTCGTGCAGATGGCGGCGCTGTTCCTGATCGTGCGGTTCGCGCTCGACCTCGACGTCGTGCACGCCGGCTCGACGGTGGCGGTGATGGTGCTCGCGTCGGCGACCTTCGCGGCGATCATCATGGCGCTCAACGTGCTGCTCGGGTCGGTCGGGCAGTTCCTCGGCCTGGTGCTCATGCTCGTGCAGCTCGTCACCGCCGGCGGGACGTTCCCGTGGCAGACGCTGCCGGGACCGTTGGCGGCACTGCACTTCGCGCTCCCGATGACGTACTCGGTCGACGCCCTGCGGCAGACGATGTACGGCGGGTCGTTCGCGGCGGTGTGGTCGGACGCCGGGGTGCTCGCGTGCTGGCTGCTCGGCGCGCTGCTCGTGTCGTACGTCGTCACGTCGCGGCAGACCCGCTCGCGGACGCTGCGCGACCTGCGGCCGAGCCTGATCGGGTAGGGCGGGGCGGCCGGGCGGGCCGGCTGCGTCGCACAACCGAAGGCACGTCGTGCCACGACAACACGTGGCGCGGCGTGCCTTCGGTTGTTCGCGAGCACGCTGCACCGTCGAACCGCCGCCGCGCGCCTCGCACGCTCCACCGCCGACGCGACCGCCAGGCGGGCCGACTACGATCGACGTACGCCACGACAGGTCGAGGGAGATCATGGGGAACGGCACGCCCGCCACCGCCGACGGCAAGCCCGCGACCATCTACGACGTCGCCGCCCGCGCCGGGGTGTCGAAGTCCCTCGTCTCCCTCGTGCTCCAACGCTCACCCAAGGTCAGCGAGCAGCGCCGCGAGGCCGTCCTCCGCGCCATCCAGGAGCTCGACTACCGCCCCTCGACCGCGGCCGTCTCCCTGGCCGGCACCCGCAGCCGCACGATCGGCGTCGTGCTCGACGACTTCCGCAACCAGTGGTTCGTCGACCTGCTGACCGGCCTCCGCGAGGCGCTGCAGGACCAGGGCCACCGCCTCGTCGTCGCCGACCGGTTCCTCAACACCGGCCTCGACGCCTCCCCCGTCGAGGGCTTCCTGTCCATGCGCGTCGAGGGCATCGTCATCGCCGGCGAGCCCGACACCGACCTCGCGATCCCGGCGAGCATGCCCGTCGTCGTCGCGGGCGGGCGCGCCGTGCTCCCCCGCGCCGACACCGTCGCCAACGACGACCGTGCCGGTGGTCGGATGGCGGCCGAGCACCTGCTCGCGCTCGGGCACACCCGCATCGGCTTCGTGGGCGGGCGCTCGGCGGCGTCCGCGGAACGGCTCGCCGGCCTGGAGGCACGGGTCGCCTCCGCCCCGTCGCCCGCCTCCCTCGTCACCCACGTCATGCCCGTGGAGCCCACCGAGGAGGCCGGTGCCGAGGCCGTCGGGCACCTGCTCGACGCCCACCCCGACGTGACGGCGGTGTTCGCCGCGAACGACGTCATGGCGCTCGGCGCGATGTCCGGCCTCGCCGCACGGGGGCTGCGCATCCCCGAGGACGTCTCGGTGATGGGCTACGACGACACCCCGCTCGCCGCGTCGTCGTACGTGGGGCTGACGAGCATCGACGACCGCAGTGTCGACATCGGCCGCGGCGCCGGCGAGCGGCTGCTCGCCCGCATCGCCGATCCCTCGGCCCCGGCCCACGAGACCCTGGTCGAACCGCGGCTCGTGACCCGACGGACGACCGCCCCGCGCTGACAGGCGCCCCGCGGCGCACGCGAGGCTCGCGCTGGCGGACACTTTCGCGGCTGCGGCCCCGCGAAAGTGTCCGCGGAGCCGAGGCTCGCGCCCGCACCACCGCCCCGGCGGGCTCAGGCGCCCGGCAGCTCCGCGTGCTGCACGACCCACGCGTGCATGACGATCGCCGCGGCGGCCGACGCGTTGATGCTCCGCGTCGACCCGAACTGCGTGATCTCGAGGTGCGCGTCCGCGCCGGCGACGGCCTCGTCGGTGAGCCCGGGTCCCTCCTGCCCGAACAGGAACACGCACCGCTCCGGGATCGCCGCGGTCTCGATCCGCTCGGCACCCGGGGTGTTGTCGACCGCGACGACCGGCCGGTCGTCCTCCCGCATGGCCGCGAGGAACGCGGCGACGTCGGGGTGGTACCGGACGTGCTGGTAGCGGTCGGTGACCATCGCCCCGCGCTTGTTCCACCGCCGCCGACCGATCACGTGCACCGTCCCCGCGAGGAAGGCGTTGGCGCTCCGCACGATCGACCCGATGTTGAGGTCGTGCTGCCAGTTCTCGATCGCGACGTCGAACGCGTGCCGGCGGGTGTCGAGCTCGGCGACGATCGCGTCCATCGACCAGTACCGGAACCGGTCGACGACGTTCCGGGTGTCCCCGGCCGCGAGGAGCTCGGGATCCAGCCGCGGGTCGTCCGGCCACGGCTCGGGGTGCGGTCCGACGCCGTTCGTGGTGGCCTCGTGCGTCGGCGGCAGTGTCGGGACCGCGTCCGGTCCCGACGGCTCGGCCACGGGGTCGGACGGGAGGCGCTCGGTCACGTGACCAGCGTAGGGCGCGTGCCCCGCGCCTCCCGTCCGGAGCACGTGGCACTCAGCCGAAGGGCAGCGGCCTGGTCGGGTCGGTGTGCGCGAGCACGACGACGGCGGCGGTGACCGCGACGGCGAGCAGCACGGCGACGACCCACCGCCGTCGGAGCAGCACGGGCACGATCGCGAGCACGCCGAGGAACACGACGGCGCCGAGGCCCGCGGCGACCGTGACCTGCGCGGCCTCGTGCGCCCGGCCGCCGGTGAACGCCTCGACCATCGTCACGAGGACGCCGACCGCGAGCCCGACCACGGCGAGGCACCCGACCAGCGCGAGCGCGGGGTCGAACGCCGACGCGATGCGCTCGGCGCGACGACGGCTCCGCTCCCGTGCCGAGGGCAGGAGCGCGACGAGCTCGGCGGGGACGGTGCGCAGCGCGAGGTGACTCCGCAGTGCGCCTTCGCCGTCACTCCGACGGGCGATGCGGGCGAGGAGCACGCGTTCGCGGTCGGTCAGGACCTCCGGGACCGACGCGCCCCACCGCGCAGCCTGGTCCGGGTGGCCCGCCGCGCGGTAGGTCTCGACGAGCGCGAGCCGGTACGCGGGCTCGTCCGGGTCGCGGACGGCGTGCGTGCGGAGCGAGTCCCACGCAGCGCGACGGTCGCCGCGGGCGTAGGCCGCACGGGCGTCCGCGACGACCTGCTCCGGACTGCGACCCACGGGACGATCATGGCAGCAGTCCGTCGGGGCGCGAGGCCGTCAACCAGTCGCGGTTCCCGCCCCGGCCACCCGGGCCGCGAGTCCGTCGACGATGATGTCGAGGCCGATCGCGAACCGCTCGTCGTAGGAGTGCTCGCCGAGGACGTCGGCGACGACCCGGTGCCGCTCCGGTCGCGCCGCGTCGGAGTCCCCGCGGCCGACCTGCACGCCGGCGTGCCCGACGACGAAGTCGTAGACGACGAAGAACGCGTACATGGCCTCGCGCTCGGGCAGACCCGCCCGATGCAACGCGCCGACGACCTTCGCCACGACGGCGTCCGACTCGGTGGACGTCAGCGGACCCCGTCGGCTGTGCGACTCGAGCACCAGGGGGTGGGTGCGCATGAGGTCACGGAAGGTGCAGGCGAAGACCCGGACGACCGAGCGCCAGTCGTCCGGCCAGACGAAGGTGGCGGTGAACTCGTCGACGGTGCGCCGCACGAGTTCGGCGTGCAGGTCGTCGAGGCCACCGATGGTCCGGTGCACGGTCATCGGGGCGACGCCGAGCCGCGCACCCAGGGCACGGAAGGACAGGCGGTCGAGGCCGTCCTCGTTCGCGATGGTCGTCGCCGCGTCGATGACCTGCTGGCGGTCGAGCACCCGCGGCCGTCCGCGACGGCGGGGTGCGGCGGACGGGGTGCCAGGGTCGACGAGCACGGGGGGCCTCCTTGATCCGGTACGTGTCCCGAAAACCGTAGCCGAAACCCGAGTGCCGTTCGGTGTCCGGTCGGCCAGGCCGCCTTGGTCACCCGGCCAGCGGCGTCCCGAGACCCCCCGGTACGCTGTGGCCATGGCGACCCGTGACGACGTCGAGTGCTGGCTGACCGACATGGACGGCGTGCTCGTCCACGAGAACCAGGCGCTGCCTGGCGCCCCCGAGCTCATCCAGCAGTGGCTCGACGAGGGCACCGAGTTCCTCGTCCTGACGAACAACTCGATCTTCACGCCGCGTGACCTCAGCGCCCGGCTCCGCGGCTCGGGGCTGCACGTGCCCGAGGAGCGGATCTGGACGTCGGCGCTCGCGACGGCGGACTTCTGCCGCTCGCAGATGCCCGGCGGCTCGGCGTTCGTCATCGGCGAGGCGGGCATGACGACGGCGCTGCACGAGGCCGGCTTCATCATGACCGAGACCGCACCCGACTACGTCGTCGTCGGCGAGACGCGGAACTACTCGTTCGAGGCGATCACGAAGGCCGTCCGGCTGATCCGCGACGGTGCCCGGTTCATCGTGACGAACCCCGACGCGACGGGCCCGAGCGCCGAGGGCGTGCTGCCCGCGACCGGTGCGATCGCCGCGATGATCGAGAAGGCCACGGGCAAGCAGCCGTACGTCGTCGGCAAGCCGAACCCGATGATGTTCCGGTCGGCGATGAACCGCATCGGTGCGCACTCCGAGAACACGGGCATGATCGGCGACCGCATGGACACCGACGTGCAGGCCGGGATCGAGGCGGGGCTCCACACCGTGCTCGTGCTGACCGGCATCAGCGACCAGGCCGAGATCGACCGCTACCCGTTCCGCCCGAGCGAGGTCATCCAGGGCGTGCACGAGCTCGTCCGCCCCGAGCCGATCGAGGTCGAGCTCTAGCGCCCCCCGCGGAGACGCCGGACGGGAGGCGCGTGGCGGCCTGGCCACGCGCCTCCCGTCCGGCGGGGTGTCCCGTCAGGACGTCGCGACGATCAGCCGCTGACGACGGGCAGGTGCACGCCGGCCGGCACGGTGCCGGTGCTGCCGGCCCCGGTGCTGGTGCCGGACCCGCCGGTCCCGGTGCTGCCGGTCCCGGTGCCTCCCGTGGCGGGCGCGGCCGTCACGGTGATCGCGAGCGGCGACACGAGCACCGAGGCGCCCGACGCGTCGACCAGGTCGAGCGTGTGCGCGCCCGCGGTGGTGCCCGCGGGGATCGTGACCGAACCGGTCGCGGTGCCGTCGGCCCCGACGGTCAGCGTGCCGACCACGACCGGGTCGGAGCGCAGCACGACCTGCAGGGTCGAACCGGCGGGCAGACCGGTGCCGGCGAGGGCGATCGGCTTCCCCGCCTCGACGGAGGTGCCCTCGGGGGCGGTCAGCACACCCGAGACGACGCGGGCGTCACCACCGGTGGACACCACGGTGGCGGTGCCGTCCGCGGCGACCGCGACGGTCGCGCTCGTGGCGGCGGCCAGGTCGAGACGCTCCCACGAGCCGTTCGCGGTGCCGGACTGGTCGAGGGGGTACCCCGACGCGATCTCGGTCTGCGCGAGCACCGCGGTGCGCTGCGCGTCGGTCAGGGTCGGGAAGGTCGAGAGCAGCAGGTTCGACGCGCCGGTCGGGACCGACGGGGCCAGGCCGGCGGTGCCGGTCTTCGCGAAGCCGTAGGTCATGCGCTCGCGGTAGACCTTCGCGGCCGAGGCGCGGTCGGTGACGACCTGGGCCGTGCCGCCGGGCATCGCCTGGCCGCCGTACGGGTCGTCCGTGTAGGGCTTCTCCGCCGCGATGCAGTCGGCGAGGGTGCCACCGCACTTCGCCTCGAGGTACCCCGTCAGCTCGGCGCGGGCCGGCTCGAGGACCTCGGTGCGGTACTGGGTGTCGGACCACCGGGCAGCCAGGGCCGCCTCGCCGTCGATGCGGCCGCCCATGATGTCGAGCGGGTAGTGCACGCCGAGGACGATCCGGTCGTTGCCGGCCTCGGAGGCACGCGCGAGGATCTCCGGCGCGAGCTCCGGCACGAGCGTGGCGAGGGCGATGCCCGCCTGGTAGGCCGTCGTCGTGTGGCCCGAGGGGTACGAGCCGCCGGTGCAGATGCCCTTCTGGCCGTAGCCGGCGTCGAGCACGACGTCGTTCGGCGAGAACTGGTGCGTGGTGTCGGTCACCGCGGGCACGCGCGTGATCGTGAGGTTGCCCTTCGCGTCCGCCCAGGCCTTGCCGGTGCGGTTCGCGGCGAGCGACGACGCGTTCACGGTCGCCGGGTTGCAGCTGGCCGTGTCGTCACCGGCGGGCAGCGTCGCCGCGGTGTCGGTCGGCAGGTACGGCCGCGGGTAGCTGTAGTGGGCCTTCGCGTCGCCGGTGCCGACGTAGGCGCCGCTCGTGCCGTTCGACGAGTTGATGAGCGCGTTGACGAGCGGCAGGTCGCCGTCGTTGCGTCCCTGCACGAACAGCTTGCTGAGCGCGTCACCGAGGCCCTCGGAGACCGTGAAGGACTGGTCGTAGGCGGTGTTCGTCGCGTTGTCGTACTCGGCGTCCTGCAGGGCCGTGAACTGCTGCGCCTTCGTCGCGTGCTGGTTGATCCACGACGTGAGCCGGTCGTTCGTCGCCAGGGTCGCCGGGTCGTTCACGGTGCCGTGCAGGTCGTTCTTCCCGGTCGACGTCCAGTACTGGTCGTAGCCGTTCAGCAGCGACACGAGGTCGGGCTTGGTGGAGTCGCTCGGGTACGTCGCGGCCTGTGCGGCGAGCGGCGACCCGACGACGAGTGCGGTCGCGACGGCGGCGACGGTCACTCCGCGGAGGGCGGATCTGCGCATGTGTGGTGGTCGCCCGGCGGGCGACGCCCCTTCCTGTAGTTCCGGTCTGGAAACAGGCTGAACCTAGGGAGGGGTGGTTGCCGGACGGCGAACAGTCCCCCACGCGGGGGTGAACCGGGACGCAGGCTGTGGGCATTCGCAGCGCCGCCGTCGCCTGAGCGATCAGACGGCGGACGGGAGGCGCGGCTCGCTCGCCGACACCGCGACCGCCCCCATGGGCGGGACCGTCCGCCACCGGCGTCGCAGGCGACGGGGCCGGTCGTCCCGCCAGGCGACCACGCCGCCGGCGACGACCCCGAGCGCGAGCACCGCGAAGGCGAACAGCCCGATGACACCGGCGGGCACCAGGCGCGCGAGGTCCTGCGTCTGCACGGTGCCCGAGACCGCGATGGACCCGAAGTCCCAGAACGCGTGGAGCAGCACCGGCGCGAGCAGGTTCCCGGTGAGGCGTCGGGCGAGGTACAGCGTCGAGCCGAACGAGGCCGCGAAGACCACCTGCACGACCGTGACGCCGACACCCGCCCCGGCCAGGACGTTGAGGAAGTGCAGGAGCCCGAACAGCACGCACGAGGCGATCCACACCCCGAACTCGGGCAGCCGGCGACGGAGCCCGACGACGAGGACCCCGCGGGTCAGCAGCTCCTCGAACACCCCGACGAACAGCACCCCGACGGCGAGCAGCAGGAAGTAGCGGACCGGCTGCGCTCCCCAGTCGACGAGCGGCAGCCGCGCGACGCAGACGACGGCGATGAGGACCGGCGCGGTCAGCGTCCACCGCAGCGCCGTGCGGCCGCGGTCGACGGTCGCGATCGGCCACCAGCCCAGCGCGGTCACGTAGGCGCAGAGCACGAGGACCGCGATCCCCTCCGGCAGCACGAGCGCCCGGACGACGCTGTCGACGGTCTGCCCGAGCGTGCCGTAGTCGTCGCTCGGCCGGGAGCGCCAGGCGCTGACGGCGGCGAAGGCGACGAGCGGGGCGAGGCCGAGCAGGAGCGACGGCGGCACCGGCCAGCGGCGACGCCGGACGGGGGCTGTCGTGGTCACGTGCCGTTTGTACCATTGACGCATGCGCCTGCCCTCCCTGTCCGTGATGGCAGAGGACTACGTGAAGCTCGTCTGGAAGTCGACCGAGCGCGGCGGGCAGGGGCTCGCGACGCGGGACATCGCCGCAGCCCTCGGCGTCTCGGCGTCCACGGTGTCGGGCAACCTCCGGAAGCTCGACCGCGACGGCCTCATCGAGCACACCCCGTACTACGGCGTGGTGCTCACCCCGCTCGGGCAGCACGTCGCCGTGGCGATGGTCCGACGGCACCGGCTCATCGAGACGTTCCTGGTGCAGCGCCTCGGGTACTCGTGGGACGAGGTGCACACCGAGGCCGAGGCGCTCGAGCACACCGTGTCGGAGACGTTCCTCGACCGGGTCGACGCCGACCTCGGCCACCCGACGCACGACCCGCACGGCGATCCGATCCCGGCCGCCGACGGCACCGTGCCCGCGTCACCGGGGACCCTGCTCGCGACGATCGAGCCCGGCGCCTGCGGGGTCGTCGACCGGGTGTCCGACGACGACCCGGCGCTCCTGCGGTACTTCGACGAGCTCGGGGTCGGGCTGGGGACGCACCTGCGCGTCGAGCGGGTCCGCGACTACGCCGGGGTGGTCGCCGTCGCCCGGCGGGACCCGGCCGGCGAGGAGTCCCTCGTCGACCTGCCCGCCGCCGCGGCCGCCGCCATCTGGCTCGCCCCCGACGACGACTGACCCGGGTCCGGAGACGCTCCACGCCGCGCGCCCGCCGGCAGCACCGCTCCCGCCGCTGCGCTCGTTCTGACCCACTCGCCGAGGTCCCACGACTTGCCGCGCGCGTTGCGTCCGGGTTCCACATCGTGCCCGTGGTGACGCCGAGGATGCAGAATTGTGCGACCTCGCGCAGTCCAACCGCGCGCGCCGAGTCCCGCCGACGACCGCCGTCAGACGGCCTGCCGGCGGAACGGCGCCCGGAGCGTCGGCACGATGTCCCGGCGGTGAACCCAGGCCACGACGACGGCGACGACGAGGTGCACGATGCTGAGCACCCACCGCCCGCTCGTGTCGGTCACGACGAACTGCACGGCGAACAGCGCCACGAGCGCGATCGCCGACCACCGGTGGAACCGCAGCGCGATGATGATCGCCACGCCGAGCACGGTCTGCGACGCGGTGAGCACGAACTCCTCGACCTGCCGCCCGTCGAGCGGCAGGCCACCCGTGGTCCCGCCGCCGAGCACGTGCGCGATCGGCAGCGACCCGACGAGCAGCGACCACTGGTTGACCTTCGACGCGATGAGCGTCCCGATCGCGGCCCCGCCCATCCCCCGCAGCGCGAACAGCGCGGCGACGATGAACTCGGGGGCCTCGGTCGCGAGCGGCGCGAGCCACTGCACGAGGAAGTAGCTGTCGATGCCGAGCGCGCTGCCGGACTCGACGAGCGCGTCGGCGAACGGCTCCGCCGACGACAGGATGACCGCGGCCGCCACGACGAAGAGCGCGACGATCGTCCAGCGGCGCGCACGCTGCGGCATCGAGGCGATGTTCCCCGCCATGCCGACCATCTCCTCGTCGTCACCGTCGTCGTCCGACACCTTCGACGCACGCCACAGGTACGCCACGAAGGCGGCGAGCAGCACGAACCCGAACCAGAGCGGGATCGAGCCCATCAGCGGGATGAGGAACGCGACGACCGCGAGCAGGGCGAGGAAGCCGATGTCCAGCCGCGAGGACTGCTCGAGCTGCAGCACCTTCGTCGCCGATGCCGGCAGGGAACCGGCTCGGACGTACCGACGGGCGACGAGCAGCGAGATGATCACGACGAGCGGCCAGCCGAACCCGAGCAGCAACCGGTTCGAGCCGGTCATGTTGGCGGCGGCGAACTGCTCGTACGCCGGGTCGGAGCCGGACCGGAACGCGTAGTACAGGTCGACCGCGTACTCGGGCAGCACCGCGATGAGCGCGAGGATCGCGATGGCGAGCGCACCGGAGATGTCCTTCTGCGCGGCCTCGGCCGCCCAGGCGAGCAGGAACGAGGCGGCGACGACCGCGCCGCCGAACACGAGCAGGTCGACGAGCGGGTCCGGGGCGAAGCCGCCGATCCGGAAGACGACGGCGGGCAGCGCGAGCACGATGCAGATCGCGATGCGGCCCCAGGCACTGCGGCCCATGCGGGGCGGCGGCGCCGTCACGGCGGTGGGGGTGGATGCGGTGTCGATCACGGGTTGGTCCCTTGGTCGGGGCCGCACCGATCGCGCAGGGGTGGGGAGCGCTTCGGCACGGCAGGACGGCCGAAGGTCTCGCTCGCCCGGCGGGTGGGACCGCACGGGTGGTGCACCGGGCCGATCGTCGTGATGGCCAGTGTGTCGATGCACGCGCTGGGAGCTACTCCCCTTCGGCACCCACCCTGCCGTGCCGCGATCCGCACACGCAAGCCGATCCGGCCTGTTCGGCGGCCCGAATCCGGGTCTTCCGCGGCCCGCCCCGGAACCGTCCGCGCGTGGTCGGCGTGACCCACCGACGGACGGGAGGCCCGTGGCGGCGTCGCCACGGGCCTCCCGTCCGTCGGGTGGTCACCCGGAGGCGCGCTTCCCGCGTCCCAGCGCCATCTCGCGTCGTGCGCGTTCCAGCGCGAGCGCCGATCCGGCGTCCGGGTCGGCGAGGAGCCGCTCGGTCTCGGCGACGTGCTCGCGGACGGCCTCGCCGCGACGGTCCGACGCGTCGGTCAGGACCGGGGCGACCACGTCCTCGCCGAGGGTGACGAGTGCGCGGCTCAGCGCCAGCCGGGTCTCGCGGTCCCCCTGCCCGAGCTCGCGGGCCAACCGTCGGGCGAGGGCGGGACGCTCCTCGTCGGGTGCGAGCAGCACCGCGGCGCGCCAGGCGGTCCGGCGGACGCCCGGGTCGTCGTCACCGAGCCGGTCCGCGACCTCCGGGTACACGGAGCCGTCGCGGATCTTCGACAGCGTGTGGAGGGCCTGCGACCGCGCCTGCGCCTCCGGTCGCCCGAGCTCGCCGACCAGGCGCGGGACGACGACCTCGGCGGGCAGGCGGACGAGGGACCACGTCAGTGCCTCGCGCACCTGCAGGTCCGGCTCGACCGCGCACCGTTCGACGAGCACGTCGAGGTCGGACGGGTCCGCCTCGGTGCCGGCAGCCATCACGGCACGGAGTCGGGCGGACGAGCGGGGGTCGGTGAGGGCGTCGGCGAGGGCGGTCATCCGTCCATCGAAACCCCTCAGCCTGCACGGCACCCGCAGGCATAGCGTGGACGGGATCCGTACCGCAGTGAAAGGAATCGCCATGCCCCGCATCGGAACCAGCGACCTGCACGTGTTCCCCCTCGCCCTCGGCGGCAACGTCTTCGGCTGGACCGCCGACGAGCAGACCTCGCACCGGGTGCTCGACGCGTACGCCGGTGCCGGCGGCGACTTCGTCGACACCGCCGACGTGTACTCCGCCTGGGCCCCCGGCAACGAGGGCGGCGAGTCCGAGCGCGTCATCGGCTCGTGGCTCCGGGCGTCGGGCAAGCGCGACGACGTCGTGGTCGCGACGAAGGTCTCGCAGCACCCGCAGTACAGCGGCCTGTCCGCCGCGAACGTCGCCGCGGCGGCCCGCGCGAGCCTGGAGCGTCTCGGCACCGACCGGATCGACCTGTACTACGCGCACTTCGACGACCAGGACACCCCGCTCGAGGAGACCGTGCGCGCGTTCGACCAGCTCGTGCAGGAGGGCCTCGTCCGCTACACGGCGATCTCGAACTACTCGCGCGCTCGGGCCGAGGAGTGGATCCGCATCGCGAAGGAGGCCGGCCTGGCGCTGCCCGTCGCGATCCAGCCGCACTACAACCTCGTCACCCGCGAGCCGTACGAGTCGGACATCGCCCCGCTCGCCGCGTCCGAGGGGCTCGGGGTCGTGCCGTACTTCGCCCTGGCCGCCGGGTTCCTCACCGGCAAGTACCGCACGAAGGAGGACTTCGCCGGCAAGGACCGCGAGGGGCAGGTGTCGGGGTACTTCTCGGACGAGGGGCTCGCGGTCGTCGACGCCCTCTCCCGCATCGCCGAGGCGCACGAGGCCGAGATCGCCTCGGTCGCCCTCGCCTGGCTGCAGGCGCAGCCGGACGTCGTCGCGCCGATCGCCAGCGCCCGGAACACCGAGCAGCTCCCGGCGCTCCTGGCGTCGGCCGACCTCGAGCTCAGCGCCGAGGAGCTCCGGACGCTCGACGAGGCATCCGCCGCGGTCCCCGCCGCGTCCTGACCCGCGCGGGCCTCGCGCGGGTCAGGCTCGCGCGGGGCTCGGAGGGAGGGAGCCCGGTCAGGTGCCGGTCAGGTGCCGGTCGGGGCGAGGGAGCCGGTCAGGGGCTGCCCCGACGAGCGGGTGGCGAAGCACGAGATGAAGGTGTTGCCGCGGTCCCACGTGCTCTGGTCCGGCGCGTACGAGCCCTGCACCTGCACGTCGCCGAACCCGGCAGCGGCGGCGGTGTCGATCGCCTGCGAGCTCTGGCACACCTGGGAGGCCTGGGCGGCGAGCGCCTCCGGGCCGGGCCACTGCCCCGCCTCCACCTGCACCCGGGCCGTCAGCTGCGCGGCGTGCGCGGCCGAGCAGTCGACGACCGTGAAGGTCTGCGCCCACGCGTCCGTGAAGGGCGACAGGCACTCCCCGCCGGCCAGCTCGGTCCACGCGTGCTCGCCGGGCGTCGCCGGGGTCGTCGCGAACTGCAGCGTCTGCGACGGCGCCGACGGGGCCGCGGCCTCCTGCGTCGGAGACGGGGTCGTCGACTCGGCGGGAGCGGACGCGGCCGAGGTCGCGGTCGCGGTCGGTGCGGCAGCGCGCTCCTCGCTGATCGAGCTGCCGAGGATCCACTTCGTCAGGCCGAAGACGGCGACGAGCAGGACGACGATGAGCACGACCGCCGCGACGACGAGCAGCTGCTTGCCGCGCTTGCCCTCGTTCCGCAGACGGCCGAAGCCCTCGTTGATGAAGTTGTCGCGGTCCGGGCCGGGGGTCGAGCCGCTGGAGGCGCCGTCCGGGTCCGCAACGCGGGCGACGGCCGGGTCACGGTGCTGGTCGGCACGGACGGCGGGCATCATGCGCGTCCCGGAGTCGTGCGGGTCGTAGCCGGTCTCGCCGAGCTGCCCGACGGCCTCGGTGCCGAACAGGTCCTTGATCGCGCTCGTGTCGCTCGTCTCGCGCCCGTCCCACTCGGACTGGTCGAGGTCCTCCGGCGCCGCGGCCGGCAGTCGCTCGGCGGCCGGTCGCTCGGCGGTCGGTCCCGCGGCGGTGGCGCCCACGGCAGCAGTGGGCTCGACGGACGGCGGTGCGGCGGACGGCGGTGCGGCGGTCGGCGGCACGGCGGCGGTGGCAGGCTCGGCCCACCACGGGGTCGCCGCTGCCGAGACGGGGGCGGGGGTCGCCTGGTCGGTCACCGAGGACGACGGCGACTCGGACGTCCGGGCCGCAGCGACAGCTGTGTCAGCAGCGTCGGCGGTCTCCCCGGGAACGACGTCGTCCTCCGGATCCGCCTCCGCGGACAGCGACCACGACCCGGCCCCGCCGGCCGCAGCCCCGGCGGCCGCAGCCCCGAGGGCCGTCGTGTCGAAGCGATCGGTGGTGAGCGCCGTGGGGACCTCGCCGGCCTCGTCGTCCCGGACCGCCCAGTCGAACGGCCGATCCGTCCCGCCCGCCGCGGCGGGGTCGTCCTCGCCCTGCAGTCGCAGCAGCTCGGTGAAGCTCGGCGGCTCGTTCGTCGGCGCGGCGGGCGTCGGCGGCAGCACGTTCCCGACACCGATCGGCTGCGCCACCGGTCCGGTCGGGGTGGGGGTCGGCGCCGCCGGTCCCGGCCCGGTCGCCCGGCCGAGCCAGTCGACGTCCGTGCGTCCCTGCCCGAACGGGTCGAGGCGGCGGCGTTCCTCGTCGACCGCGCGGTTCTCGGCGGCACGCTGGTCGCGGCTGTGCATCGCGGTCGGCAGCGAGATCGACGACGGGTGCGACGCCGTGGTCGACGGCGGCACGGGGGCGGCGGGCGGGATGCGCTCACCGAGGGTCTCGCGCTCGTGCTCGGCCGCGGCCTGCGGGTTGAGCGAGGCCTCGCGGAGCTCGTCGCTCATCGGGATCGCCTGGGTGGCACCGGTGTCCTCGGGGTCGGACGCACCCGGGGCGGCCGGCGCAACCCCGACCCCGGCCGCAGCCCCGTCGCCAGCCGCAGGCGCAGCGGCGGCCTCGTCGGCCACCGGCTCGAACGGCTCCGGCAGCGGTGCACCCGTCTCGCGGGCGGCCCGCTCCGCCTCGCGCCGCTCGCGGCGGGAGGGCCACTCGTCGGCACCGCGCGGCGCACCGAAGATGTCGGCTGCGCTGCGCAGTCCGCGGAACGGAGCGTCCGGGGCGGACGCGCCACGGGCCTCCCGGCCGTCGTCGGACCCGTCTGCCGGTCCGGCGCCGTCCTCGGGCCCGCGCGCGTCCTCCGGACGCTCCCCGGTCACGCGCTCAGCCCCAGGTCGGCCAGTCCGATCGCTGCGAAGTAGGGGTAGCCGGCCGCCTCGATGCGCTCCTTCGCGCCCGTGTCGCGGTCCACGACGACGGCGACGGCCGCGATGACCGCACCCTCGCGCTCGAGCGCCTCGGCGGCCTTGAGCGGCGAGCCGCCGGTGGTGGAGGTGTCCTCGAGCACGACGACGCGCTTGCCGCGGACGTCCGGGCCCTCGACCTGCCGACCGCGACCGTGGTCCTTGGGCTCCTTGCGCACGACGAAGGCGTCGTAGGACAGCCCCCGCGCGGCGGCCTGGTGCAGCACGGCGCTCGCGATCGGGTCCGCGCCCATGGTCAGCCCTCCGACGGCGTCGACGTCGGGCACCTGCTGGAGCAGGTCCGTCATGACCTGGCCGATGAGCGGTGCGACGCGGTGGTCGAGGCTCACCTTGCGGAGGTCGATGTAGTACGACGCCTGCTTGCCACTGGTCAGCGTGAAGTCGCCGTGGAACACCGCATCGTCGGAGATGTGCTGGATCAGCTGGTCGCGCGTGTCGGTCACAGCGCACAAGGGTAGTCGGTCGGCCTCGGATCGCACCCGAGGGCCCCGCAGCGCCACCCGCAGGCGGCGCTCCGGCACGCTCGGTACGCTCCGGGCATGCCACCAGTCGTGCCCGGACCGACCGGCCACGACACCGCCGTGGTCCCGTCGGACGGCCGGCCCGCGCACCGTGCGTGGCCCGCGGTCGGACGGGAGGCACTGGGCGCCGCCGTCGCGCTGGCCCTGTCCGTCATCGCCCTCGGACACGTCATGGCCACCGACCGGGTCGCCCTGCTCTGGTACGACGGCGACTCGGTGCTGCTGCCGCTCGTCGAACGCTCGATCCGGCTCGGTCAGCCGTTCGAGTGGGCGATGTCCCCGGCACTGTTCTTCTTCCCGGAACTGCCGGTCTACCTGCTCTGCTCCCTGGTGACGGGGACGCCCCAGCAGGCCCTGGCACTCAACGGCGTCCTCGTGCTGCTCGCCGTCTACGCCCTGGTCCGTGCCGCCGCGAACGAGCTCATGCCGGCCGCACGACGGTCCGCCCGGATCACGGTGTCCGCCCTCGCGCTCGGGTTCGTGACGGCGCTCGTGCTCACGGAGTACACCGCGACCGCGACCTCGCTCGAGCTCGGGTCGCTGCTGCTCACCACGACCTACTACTACGGCGCCCTGCTCGCGATGCTCGGCACGGCCGTGCTCGTGCTGCGGACGGTGCGGACCGGTCGCGCGACGGTGACCGTCCTCGTCGTCCTCGGACTCGTCGCGGCCTGCACGACGGCGTCGAACCCGCTGTACGTCCCGTGGTCGGCGGCCCCGGTGGTCGTGACCCTCGCGCTGCTCTCCCTCGCCCGTCGGGTGCCGTGGCGGCCGGCGGCGTGGACCTCCGGCGTGCTCGTCGCCGGCGCCGTCGTCGGATACCTGCTCCGGATCCCGCTCGCCCCGTTCGTCTCGCTGGACCCTTCGACGTACGTGCACCCCGACCAGGCCGGGCGGACCCTGGCCTTCTTCGCGGCGCTCACCGACGACCGGGCGGGGTCGGCCCGGGGCGACGCCGAACTGCTGCTGCTCTTCGCGGGCCTGGTGCTCGCGGTGGGCGGAACGGTCTGGTCCTGGCGGGTCCGGACCGCGCGGACCGTCCTCGTGGCGACCCTGCTGCCGCTCGTGACGATCGTGGCGGTGTCGGTCGGCGTGGTCGTCGCCGGGTCGCAGACGCCGCGCTACCTCGAGCCGATCGTGACCGCGCCGCTGCTCGCGCTCGTCGCGGTCGCCGAGCTCGTCCGCTCGGCCGTGCGCCGGACCCGGGTGCACCGACCGCGACGGGGCGTGCGGCTCGTCGTGGCGGTCGCGGCCGCCGTCGTCCTGGTCGCCGGGGTCGCGGTAGCCCCGGGCACCGTCGCGGCCGTCGCGAGCGCCCGGTACGCGCCCGCCGCGTGCCTGGACCGCTGGGCCGACGGACGGCACGTCACCGGCGTCGGGCAGTTCTGGACCGTCCGCCCCCTGGCTGCCTACGCCGAGAGCGACGTCGACCTGCTGCAGGTGCGCGACACCTTCGAGACGTACCCGTGGCTCGTCGACCTCGGTGCCTACCGGGACGCGACGCCGACCTTCGTCGTGATCGGCGCGAACGACCTCTGGACCACCGCGGTGGAGGACTCCCTCGGCGCCCCCGCGTCGATCACCCACTGCACGGGCTTCGACGTCTACGACTACGCCGGGACCGCCGGTGCCGCCGTCCTGCAGCGCGACGTGGTGGGCAGCGCCGACCGGATCCGGCGCGAGCGCGGCTTCTGAACCGGACGGGAGTTCTCCACAGTCGGCGCGGCGGCGTGTCGGATCGCCTGTACGGATGTATAGGCTCGTGCCCGTGACTCGTCCCACAAGCCACAGCGCCCTGCGTCCGACCGTCCGTCTCCGTCTGCTCGCCACCGGGCTCGCCCTGACCGGTCTGCTCGCGACGGTGCTCGTCGACGCCCCGAGCGCGAGCGCCGCGAAGTACCCCTCGTGGGACGACGTCATGGCCGCCCGCGGTCAGGAGTCGGCGAAGCAGGAGCAGATCACCGAGATCCGGGGCATCATCTCCGGGCTCGAGGACGAGGTCGCAGCGGCCGAGGCCGAGGCGAAGCGCCTCGGCGACGAGTTCTTCGCCGCCCAGAGCGAGGCACAGGACGCCGCCGCGAAGGAGCAGCGCCTCCGCTCCGACGCCGACGAGCACGCCGAGGTCGCCGAGCGCAGTGCCGCCCAGGCCGGGCAGTTCGCCGCGCAGATGGCACGGCACGGCGGCGCGGACGTCACCGCGTCCGTGCTGGCCGAGGGCGAGGACGCCCGTGACCTGCTGTACGACCTCGGGGCACTCAGCAAGCTCTCCGAGCAGGCCGAGCGCGTGGAGACGGCGGCGACGGCCGACGCGGCGGTGGCCCGCTCCCTCACGGCGCAGGCGGACCGGGCGAGCGAGGCGCTCGAGGAGCTCGCCGCCGAGGCCGAGGAGAAGATGCAGGCGTCCCAGGCCGCTGCCGACCAGGCGCAGGACGCCTACGCCGAGCAGCAGGCCAACAAGGCGCGACTCGACGCCCAGCTCGCGACGCTGACCTCGGGTCGGGTCCGGACCGAGGCCGAGTTCGCAAAGGGCGAGGCCGAGCGCAAGGCGGCGGAGGAGAAGCAGCGGCGCGAGGCCGAGGCGGCCCGCCAGCGTGAGCTCGAGCGGCAGCGCCAGGCGGCGGCCGCGGCCAACTCCGGTGGTGGCGGTGGCGGTGGCGGCGGCACGAGCGCCCCGGTCGGTGGCACAGGCGGTGGTGGCGGCGGTGGCGTCGGATCTGGTTCGGGTACCGGCTGGGTCCGTCCCGGCGGCGGCTACGTCATCAGCCCGTACGGCTACCGCATCCACCCCATCACCGGCGTCGGGACGATGCACGACGGCCTCGACCTCACGAGCGGCTGCTCGACGGCGATCGTCGCCGCCTCGGCCGGCACGGTCGAGTACGCGGGCTGGTACGGCGGCTACGGCAACTACGTGCGGATCAACCACGGCGGCGGTGTCGCGACGGCCTACGGGCACATCGTCAGCGGCGGCTTCCGCGTGACGCCCGGGCAGCGCGTGTCGGCGGGGCAGCTGATCGCGCTGGTCGGCTCGACCGGCAACTCGACCGGCTGCCACCTGCACTACGAGGTGCACATCAACGGTGCGACCACCGACCCGGCGCCGTTCATGGCGGCGCGCGGCGTCCGCTTCTAGCCCGCGCGGTCCGCGCGGGAGCGGCGGCGGGGCGCGGTCGCTCCGCGATCACGACACCCCGCCCGCCGATCGACACGTGCGGTGTCGCACGACGCCACGGGCCACCGCGCCGACCCCCGTGCCAGCCGCCACCGGTAGGTTCGATCCCATGCGCGTGGCGACCTGGAACGTGAACTCCGTCCGCACCCGAGTGGGCCGGATCGTCGACTGGCTGGTGCGCGAGGACGTCGACGTCCTCGGCATGCAGGAGATCAAGTGCAAGCCGGAGCAGTTCCCGGTCGACGCCTTCGAGGCCGCCGGCTACCAGGTCGAGGCCCACGGGCTGAACCAGTGGAACGGCGTCGCGTTCGCCAGCCGGCTGCCGATGGAGGACGTCACCCGCGACTTCCCCGGCCAGCCGGGCTTCCTCAAGGGCCACGAGGGCCCGGACCTGCCGGTCGAGGCCCGCGCGATGGGCGTCACCGTCGACGGCGTCCGGCTGTGGAGCCTCTACGTGCCGAACGGCCGCGAGCTCGGCGACCCGCACTACACGTACAAGCTCGACTGGCTGGCCGAGCTGGCCGACCGTACGACGGAGTGGCTCGACGCCGAGCCGGAGACACCGCTCGCGCTCATGGGCGACTGGAACGTCGCGCCCCTCGACCGCGACGTGTGGGACGTCCGGGCGTTCGAGGGTTCGACGCACGTCAGCGAGCCCGAGCGTGCGGCCTTCCGCGAGTTCGAGGCCCGCGGGCTGCAGGACGTCGTCCGTCCGATCGTCCCCGAGGGCTACACGTACTGGGACTACAAGCAGCTCCGCTTCCCCCGCAACGAGGGCATGCGGATCGACTTCGTCCTCGGGTCCCAGGCCTTCGCCGACGTCACCGTGGCGGCGACGATCCACCGCGACGAGCGGAAGGGCGACGCGCCGAGCGACCACGTGCCGGTGTCGGTCGACCTCGACCTCGAGACCTCGCTCGACGACGACCGCCCGATGATCTTCTGACCCGGCGGCCGGTCACACGGCCGCCGGTCGCACGACCGCCGCGAACGAGCACGACGTGCCGTGCGTCGACCGCCGAGCGGGCTCGATCCGTCGCGCCCGGCCCCGGGCCACGCGCCGCTACGGGTGCAGCAGCGCCGCGACGAGCACCAGCACGGGCACCGACCCCACGGTCGTGATGAGGACCACGTCCCGCGCCACCGGCACCGCCGCCCGGTACCGCTGCGCGTAGTTGAAGACGTTCTGTGCCGCCGGCAGCGCCCCGAGCGTCGTGAGCACGAGGACGTCCTCGTCGTCGAGCCCGAAGACGAACCGGGCGAACACGTACGCCACCGCGGGCATCAGGATCAGCTTGAGCCCCGAGGCGACGAGCACGTCCGGCCGGGTCGAACGGTCCCGCAGCGGTGCGGCGCCGTGCAGGCTCATGCCGAAGGACAGCAGCACGAGGGGCACCGCCGCTGCGCCGACGAGCGCGAACGGCTCGAGCACCGGGGTCGGGATCTCGAGGCGGAGCGCCGAGCAGACGAGCCCCACGAGCGAGGCGATGATGATCGGGTTGCGGAACGGTCCGACAACACGCGCCCGCCACCCACCACCGTTCGCCGTCGCCGCATCGAGCACGGTGAGCGCGAGCGGTGCCAGCACGACGAGCTGCAGCAGGATCACCGGCACGACGGCCGTCGCCTGGCCGAGCACGTAGACGGCGACCGGCAGACCGATGTTGTTGGCGTTCACGTAGCCGGACGCCAGGGCACCGACCGTCGTCGTGGCCAGGGACCGGCGCAGCACCAGGCGGAAGACCAGCACCGCGACGACCGCCACGGTCACGGCGCTGACGAGCGAGACCCAGAGCATCGGTGACAGCAGCGTCTCGATGTGCGCCGTCGCGATGGTGTGGAACAGCAGGCACGGCATGAGGACGAAGAACGCCAGGCGGCTCATCACGAACTGCGCGTGCGGGCCGAGCAGGCCGGTGCGCCCGACGACGTACCCGGCGGCGATGATCGCGCCGATGATCGCGAACCCGGTCAACACGCCACCCATCGGGTCCATCCTCGCACCCCGGCCGCGGACCCGAGGCCGTTTCATGTGAACGCACTCAGCCCCGAAATGCGTTCGCATCGAACACCGTTGCACGCACCATGACCTCGATGCCTGCCACGCTCAGCCGTTCGACCGATTCCAGCCAGCCGCTCGTGCCGCTGCTCGAGGAGCGCTGGAGCCCGCGTTCCTACGACGAGTCCGCGACGATCTCGGACGCGCAGTTCGACGCCGTCCTCGAGGCCGCTCGCTGGGCGGCGTCCGCCATGAACCACCAGCCGCGCCGCTTCATCGCCGGCCGCCGTGGCACCGAGACCTTCGCCAAGATCAACGAACACCTGCTCGGCTTCAACGCCGCGTGGGCCTTCCGCGCCAGCGCGCTGGTCGTCGGGATCCTCGAGATCGCGACCGAGGACGGCGACGAGCGCCCCTTCGCGCAGTACGACCTCGGTCAGTCGCTGACGGCGCTCACCGTGCAGGCGCACGCCGAGGGCCTCCACGTGCACCAGATGGCCGGCATCGACGCCCAGGGCCTCCGCGCCGCGTTCGACCTGCCCGAGCGGTTCGTGCCCTACACCGTGACCGCGATCGGCACCGTGGCGGACCCGTCGCAGCTCGACGAGAAGGCCGCCGAGCGCGAGGTCGCCCCGCGCACCCGCCTCCCCCTCGACGAGGTCGTGCTCGTCAAGGAGTAGTCCCCCGCAGCGAGGAGTCTCCCGCAGCAGCACGACGGCCGGGTCCCGACGGGGCCCGGCCGCCTCTGCACGGGCGTCTGGCAGGATCGACCCATGACCACGCCCCGCCTCGTCGCCTTCGACCTCGACGACACGCTCGCGCCGTCGAAGTCCCCGCTCGACCCGCGCATGCTCGAGACCTTCGCCGCCCTGCTCGCCACCGTGCCGGTCGCGGTGATCTCGGGCGGCAACTTCCAGCAGTTCGAGCAGCAGCTCGTCCACCCGCTGCGCGACCGCGACGGACTCCCGCTCGACGACCTGCACCTGCTGCCGACCTGCGGCACCGCGTACTACCGCTGGTCCGGGTCGGACTGGGCGCTGCAGTACGCCGAGGACCTCACCGACGACGAGAAGACCCGCGCGCTCGCCGCCGTCGAGACCCAGGCGAAGGCCGCCGGCTACTGGGAGTCCGAGACCTGGGGCCCGATCCTCGAGGACCGTGGCTCGCAGGTGACCTTCTCCGCGCTCGGGCAGTCCGCCCCCGTCGACGTCAAGAAGCGCTGGGACCCGACCGGCGAGAAGAAGGACCACCTGCGCCGGCTCGTGCAGGCGGAGCTCCCCGACCTCGAGGTGCGCTCGGGCGGCTCGACCAGCGTCGACATCACCCGGAAGGGCATCGACAAGGCGTACGGCATGCGCCGCCTCGCCGAGCTCACGGGCATCGACCTCGACGACATGCTCTTCGTCGGCGACCGCCTCGACCCCGAGGGCAACGACTACCCGGTGAAGGCCCTCGGCGTGCCCTGCCACGCGGTGGAGGGCTGGGAGGACACCGACGCGTTCCTGACGGAGCTCATCCCCACCCTGCGCTGACGCGCACCTGACGGACGGGAGGCGCGGTGCCAGCTTGCACCGCGCCTCCCGTCCGTCGCATGGTGCGTCGCGTGGTAGGTCAGGGGATGCTGCGGACCGCCTCGACGAACGACCGGATGCGTGCGACGTCCTTGACCCCGCGCTCGGACTCCACCCCGCTCGACACGTCGACCCCGTCGGGGTCGAGCGCCTGCACCGCGGCGACGACGTTGGCGGGCGTCAGCCCGCCCGCGAGGATCCATGCCTCGTCGATCCTGCCCGCGATCGTCGCCGGGTCGACGAGCTGTCCGCTCCCCGGCACGGCGGCGTCGAGCAGGAGCAGGTCGTGGTCGAAGGCCGCCCGCTGCTCCGGGGTCTCGCGGAGGTAGTCGTCGGTCGAGACGGCACGGATGGTGAAGAACCCGGCGTCCCGCGCGCGGGCGAAGTCGCTCGCGGACTCTCGGCCGTGCAGCTGGAGGGTGGTGAGCCCGACCTCGGACGCGATGCCGACCACCTCGTCGATCTGCTGGTCCCGGAACACCCCGACGGCGTCGATCCCCTCGGGGATGCGCTCGACGAGCTCCTTCGCGAGGTCCGCGGTCACGGTGCGGGGGCTGCCGGCGGCGAAGACGAAGCCGACCGCGTCCGCGCCGGCGTCCACGGCGGCGTCCACGGTCTCGGGCGTCGACAGGCCGCAGATCTTGATCCAGCGCTGATCGCTCATGCGTCCATCCTGCCAGGGCCGGCGGCCGCTCGGACCCGGTCCGCGCACGGCGGGACCGACGTCAGTGCAGGGTCCCCGCGACGTACGCGGCGGCGCAGGCAGCCAGCACACCGAAGGTCGCGAAGGACCCCACCAGGACGTTCCGTCGACGCCAGCGGCGGACCGCGCTGAACGTGCCCCGCTTGGCGTGCCGGTGCGCGGCGCGGTGCATCTTCGTGTCCCGCTTGTGCTTGATGCGCTCGGGACCGAGCGGCACCGGACCGGTGACCTGCGTCGACCCGCCGCGGAGCGCGCTCGCGACCGCCACCGCCGTCGGCCGCTTGGCCGGGTCGCGGTGCGTCATCTTGGCGAGCAGGTCCTTCCAGTCCGGACCGACCTCCTCGGGGACGTGCGGGTCGTTGCGGAGCCGCGCGAGCGCCGCCTCGATCAGGGTGCCGGAGTACTCCTGCTTGCCGGTCAGCGACTCGAGCAGCACCAGGCCGAGCGAGTACACGTCGGTGGCGAAGCCGATCGGTTCGCCGGCGACCTGCTCGGGGCTGAGGTAGGCGGCGGTGCCGATGATCGTGCCGTCGTTGGTCAGGCGCGAGCCGTCGACGAAGTGGGCGACGCCGAAGTCCGTCAACTTGACCGACCGGGCGAACCCGGAGGCACCCTCGTCGTTGATGAGGATGTTCGCCGGCTTGACGTCCCGGTGCACGATGCCGCGGGAGTGCACGTAGGCCAGGGCGTCGGCCAGCTGGGCGCCGAGGTCGGCCACCTCGTAGTTGTGCAGGGCCCCACCGGCGAGACGACGCAGCAGCGTGGTGTCGGCGATGAGCTCCATCACGATGAAGCGGTGCGGGCCGTCCTCGAACTCGTGGGTGCCCGCGTCGTAGAGCGGCACGAGGCCGGGGTGCGAGAGCATGCTCAGCAGCCGGATCTCGCGCTCCTGGCGGACGCGGTCGGCCGTCGTCATCGAGTCCGGCGTCGCGAAGAGCTTCACGGCCACGGCGCGGTAGGTGTGCTCGTCCCGGGCCTCGTACACGGACCCCATCCCACCGGTTCCGATGAGCTTGACGAGGCGGTACCGGGCCGCGAGGACCGTGTCCGCTCGTGCGCCGTCGACCAGGGTCATGGGGTACATCGTTCCGTCCGGAGCCATCGGGACCGCGGCAGGCGCCTGCGTGGTGACTCACGGGCAACGGTACGCGTCCCACCTCGATCCCGCAGGGGCGTTACGACATCGTGATGGGGGACAGATCGCCGGAGATCCGCGGATGCGTGCGGGTAGCGTCCGGACTCCGCGATCTCGAGGACTACGCAAGGAGGACATCATGGCGCTGTCGAAGGGCGACGAGGTGCACTGGAACACCTCGCAGGGCAAGACGACCGGGACCGTCGTCGAGAAGAAGACGAAGGACTTCACGTTCGACGGGCAGCACTTCAAGCCCACCGACGACGACCCGTACTGGATCGTCGAGTCGGAGAAGTCCGGTAACAAGGCCGCCCACAAGGAGTCGGCCCTCACGAAGAAGTGACCGTCAGTCGTTCGCGGGTGTCGCACGTCGGCGCCCGCGAGCGGCCTCGGCCGGTGCCTCGCTCTGCCGCTCCGCACGGTCGGATCGCGCACGGCGGACCCGGCGGACGACGAACGTCACGACGACCACGGCGATCGCGACGTACAGCACCCGGTCGATCCACTCCGTGTACTGCTCGACCTTGTCGTACTGCGTGCCGAACGCCGCTCCCAGGAGGATGAGCGCGCTGTTCCAGATGCCGCTCGCGATGATCGTGAAGAGCGAGAACGTCGCCAGGTGCATCCGGTCTGCGCCGGCCGGCAGCGAGATGAGGCTCCGGACGATCGGCACGAACCGGCCGAAGAACACCGCGCTCTTCCCGTGCCGGTGGAACCAGTCGGCGGCCTTCCGGAAGTCGTCCTCGTCGACGAGCGGCAGCCGGCCGAGCCAGCGCACGGTCCGCTCGAAGCCGATCGCCGCCCCGAGCCAGTAGAGCACGAGCGCCCCGAGGTACGACCCGAGCGTGGCGAGCAGCAGCACGAGCACGAGGTTCATCCGCCCGGCACCGGCGAGGAAGCCCGCGAGCGGCAGGATCACCTCGGACGGGATCGGCGGGAACACGGTCTCGACGAAGAGCATGAGTGCGACGCCCCACTCCCCCAGGGCGTCGATGAGCTGGAGCACGAGGCCGGACAGGCCGCCGAGGTCCTCCGTCCCCTCCGTCCGGGACCCCGCCGTGATCGTGGCGGGCAGGGTCGGCGGCAGCGTCAGGGCGGTCGTCATGCCGCCAGTGTCCCTGAGTGTCCTGACAGACCGCGGTGCGTGCGCCCGACCGTCTCCAGGTGCCGACGTCGCCTCGAGACGCCGGTGTCGACCCGAGACGCCTCCGACGTGCCCGGCCGTGGGTCGCCGAGGTTCCGAGACTCGCCGTTCCAGGGCCGTCGAGGTTGCACGGGTGGGTGTGCAGGCGCTCGAGGTTCCGACATTGCGGAACCTCGACGACCAGTCACGGGCGCTGCGCGCGCACACGACGGACGGGAGGCCCGTGGCGGATCCGCCACGGGCCTCCCGTCCGTCAGGTGGTGACGACCGCTACACGGCGGCCGGTGCGCGCTGGCCGACCGTCTCGCCGGCCACGGCGGCCTGCTCGGCCGACGCCGCCTCGGCGGCGGGCGCCCGACGCACCCACTTCTTCAGCCCGACCAGGACGAGCGCGGAGACGACCGTGCCGGCCAGGATCGCGACGATGAACATCGCGATGTCCCCGATCGCGAAGAACACGAAGATGCCACCGTGCGGAGCGCGCGACGTGACGCCGGCACCCATCGAGATCGCACCCGTGACCGCGGCACCGATCATCGAGGCGGGGATGACGCGCAGCGGGTCGGCCGCCGCGAACGGGATCGCCCCCTCGGAGATGAAGGACGCGCCGAGCAGCCAGGCGGCCTTGCCGTTCTCGCGCTCCGGCTTCGTGAAGCCGTTGCGGTACAGCACGGTCGAGGCGAGCGCCAGGGCCAGCGGCGGGACCATGCCCGCGGCCATCACGGCCGCCATGATCTCGAACGGCACCACGTTCGTGGCGGTGCCCGCACCGAGGCCGGCGACGGCGAACGCGTAGGCGACCTTGTTGACCGGGCCACCGAGGTCGAAGGCCATCATCAGGCCGAGGATGATGCCGAGCAGGATCGCCGAGGCACCGGAGAGCGAGTTGAGGAACCCGGTCAGCTGGGTCATCAGCCACGCGATCGGGCCGCCGAGCACGAGGAGCATGAGGCCCGAGGCGATGATCGACGCGAACAGCGGGATGATCACGACCGGCATGAGGCCACGGAGCCAGCGCCAGGTGGGGATGCGTCCGATCCAGTAGGCGGCGGCACCGGCGATGAGACCGCCGACGAGCCCGCCGAGGAAGCCGGCGTTCATGAAGACGGCGATCGACCCGGCGACGAAGCCCGGCGCGATGCCCGGCCGGTCGGCGATCGCGTAGGCGATGTACCCGGCGAGGGCGGCGACGAGGAACCCGAGGGACACCCCACCGATCTGGAACGCGGCGGCGCCGAGGTAGTAGCCGAGGCCCTCCGGCGGCAGGTTGAGCAACGTGTAGTTCGTCAGCGTGTAGACGGCGTTGTTCTGCCCGGAGTCGCCGTGCGGCAGCGCGATCGCGTAGCCGGAGAGCAGGAAGCCGAGCGCGATGAGCAGCCCGCCGCCCGCGACGAACGGGATCATGTAGCTCACACCGGTGAGCAGCCAGCGCTTGAGCGCCTGGCCGAAGTGCTCGTCGGTCTTGGTGGACTCCGACGTGCTCGCGGCGCCGCCCTGCACGCGTGCGGCGTGCGGGTCGTCGGCCGCGCGGATGGCCTCGGCGATCATCGCGTCGGGCTCGTCGACACCGCGCTTGACCGGTCCGGAGACGAGCGGCTTGCCGGCGAAGCGCCCGCGGTCGCGGACGTCCACGTCGACCGCGAAGACGACGGCGTCGGCACGGGCGATGATCGCCGGGTCGAGGGGCTCGACCTGCGAGGACCCCTGCGTCTCGACGTGCATCTCGGCACCGGCGCGCTCGGCCGCGGCGACGAGGGCGTCGGCGGCCATGTAGGTGTGCGCGATGCCGGTCGGGCACGCGGTGACGCCGACGATGACCTTGCGCGCACCGGTGGTGCCGCTGGTCGCGCCGCCGGCTGCGGCTGCCTGCGCGGGCTGCGTGGTCGGACGGGAGGCACTGCTCGCGTTCCCGACGCCGGCTGCGGCGACCTCGCCACCCACCTCGCGCTGGACGAGGTCGACGACCTCCTGCGGGGTGGACGCGGCACGCAGCGCGGCGGTGAAGTCCTCGCGGATGAGCGCTCGCGCCAGGGTCGACAGGACCGTGAGGTGGTCCTTGTCGGCCCCCTCGGGCACGGCGATCATGAAGACGACGTCGGCGTCGCCGTCGGGGGCGCCGAACGGCACCTTCCGAGCGAGGCGCGAGAACGCCAGCGTCGGGCTCGACACCGAGGCCGACCGGGCGTGCGGGATCGCGATACCGCCGGGCACGCCGGTGCCCACGCTCGCCTCGCGCTTGATGGCGTCCTCGGCCAGGGTGGCGCCGTCGGCCGCGCGGCCGGTCGCGGCGACGCGGTCGGCGAGCACGCGGATGACGTCGGACGACGTCCCGCCGAGGTCCTCGTCGAGGCCGACGAGCTCGGCGCTGATGAGGCGCTGCGTCGTGTCTGCGGACATGGGGTTGCTCCTTTGCAAGGGCGCCGTGGCGCGGGCAGTACGGGTGGTGGGGTGGCGCAGGGGTGGGTGTCCGGTCAGGCGATCGGTGCCGGGACCTGCGTCGTGTGCAGGGTCCGGACGGTCACGCTGCCGGGGTCGGTGTGGTCGAGTGCGGGGACGTCGCTGCCGGGGAGGGCCGCGGCGGCAGCTCCCGTGGCGACGGCCTGGGCGAGGCGGTCGGCGGCGGACGCCCCGGCGACCTCGGCCAGCAGGTAGCCGGCGAGGGACGAGTCCCCCGCGCCGACCGTCGAACGGGCGACGATCCGGGGTGCGGCGGCGGCGAAGGCGCCCTCGTCCGACACCAGGACGGCCCCGGCGCTGCCGAGCGTCAGCAGCACCGTGTCGACGTGCTTGTCGCGAAGCCGGTGCGCCGCGGCGACGGCGGCCTCGAGGTCCCGCTCGTAGACCTCCGGGTCACCACCGACGACCTCGGCGAGCTCCTCGGCGTTCGGCTTCACCAGGTCGATCCGCACCCCGGACTGCAGCAGCGCGGTGAACGGGACGCCCGACGAGTCGACCGCGATCCGGACGTCGTCGCCGTGCCGCCGGCGGACCGCGCGGACGAGCACGGCGAGGGCGTCGTCGGGCAGACCGGGCGGGAGCGAACCGGCGAGGACGACCCAGCGGGCGGCCGGTCCGGTCGGCGTCGGGCCCGCGGCGTCGGCCACGAGCGCGGCGAGGTCGTCGAGCCGTCCGGCCAGCGAGGGGCCGGGCTCGTTGAGCTTCGTCGTCGTGCCGGTCGGCTCGGTGACGGTCACGTTCGACCGCAGCGGCGCACCGATCGGCAGCGCGAGGGTGGGGATGCCCCGGGTCGCCAGGCCGAGCAGGACGGGGTCGAGCTCGTCGCCCGGCAGGACGGCGAGGGTGTCACCACCGCTCGCGACGACCACGCGGGACACGTTGACGCCCTTGCCGCCGGGCTCGGCCGTGGTGCGCACGGCACGCTGGACGGCACCGCGCTGCAGCTCGCCGCCGAGCTCGATCGTGCGGTCGAGGGACGGGTTGGGCGTCACGGTGACGATGCGGGTGCTGTGCTGGACGGTGCCGTTCTCGGGCCTCATGCGACCACGACCTCCACGTCGGCGTCGGCGAGCGCGACGGCGAGGTCCGCCGGGGGCTCCTGGTCGGTGACGAGCGTGTCGATCTCGTCGAGGCGTGCGAAGCGCATGAGCGCCTCCACCCCGTGCTTCGCGGCGTCGGCGAGCACGACGCTCCGGCGCGCGGCGAGGACGTACGCGCCCTTCACGCCGGCCTCGTACTCGTCGGGCGTGCTCAGCCCGAAGCCCGCGGACAGGCCGTTCGTGCCGACGAAGGCGACGTCGGGACGCAGCCCGGCGATCTGCTCGACGGTCGCGGTGCCGACGGCGGCGCTCGTCACCCCGCGGACCCGGCCGCCGAGCAGGTGGAGCTCGACGTGGGCGCTGTGCTGCAGGACGGCGGCGATCGGCACGGAGTTGGTGACGACGGTCAGGGTCGCCCCGGGCGTCGCGGGTTCCCACCGTGCGAGCTCGGCGGCGACGGCGGCGCAGGTCGTGCCCGCGTCGAGGGCGATCGAGCCGGTGAAGGTCGACGGCACGAGCCGCATCGCGGCGCGCGCGATCGCGGTCTTCGCGGTGCCGTGCTGTCCCTCGCGCTCGGCGACGCTGAGCTCGACGACGCTCGACCGACCGACGGGGACCGCTCCCCCGTGCACCCGGCGCAGGACACCGGCGGTCTCGAGGGCGTCGAGGTCGCGCCGGACGGTCTCGGTGGTCACGTCGAAGTGCTCGGCGAGGTCGGCGACCGACACCCGCCCGGCCGACTGCAGCGCGGCGGCGATGGCGTCCTGCCGCTCCGTTGCGTACATGCCCGAACTCCTTCGTTCCCGTTGGTTTCAGGAACTGTACGTCCAGAAGCAACACGAATGCAACTGTTCCGCAGGTGAACCAACACGAACGCAACGAACGCCCGATCCGCAGCAGCGGATCGGGCGTCCAGGACGGCGGGTCAGGCGTCGAACGGCACGCGGTCGCTCGACCCGACACCGGCGCGCTGGCGGTACGACAGGTGGCCGCCGAGGTACCCGCCGACGCCGACGACGGTCGGCCCGACGAAGCCGAGCGCCTTGCCCGCGGCGGTGTTGCCCTTCCGGCGCTGCCACCACGACAGGCCGAAGAACGTGATGCCGACCCAGTTCACGGCCTGGTGCACCCACCCGGTCCGACGCTGCTCGAGGGACAGTTCCGCCCAGTCGACGTACCCGGCGATCGAGGCACTGCCGGCCGAGGCGATCCCGACCCCGGTCAGCGTCTGCGCGGCCCGCGCGTTGCCCTTCCCGCCGATCGTGTCGAGGACCGCCGCCGAGATCCAGGCACCCAGCGGCACCTGCACCATCAGCGGGTGCAGGGGGTGACCGAACGGCACGCCGTGCAGCAGCTGCCGCAGGGCCTTCGGCTTCGCGACGGCACGGACGACGCGCGTGTCGAGGTCGACGGCCTTGTCGAGCACGCTCGCGTGCTCGATGGAGTCGGTCAGGCGGCGGATGATCGGCAGCTCAGGCATGCCCTGGACGCTAGGCCGGGAGGCCCGGTGCCGGTTCCAGGAACCGGCACCGGGCCTCCAGACCGGTGCGCTGCGCGGATCACGCGCCGCCGCTCAGACGGCCGCCAGTGCCGACGTGGGTGGGATGCGCGCAGCGCGCGCAGCGGGGTAGAGCCCGGAGACGCCGCCGATCACCACGGTCGCCGCGAGGCCACCACCGACCGCCCAGAGCGGGATCGCCACCGGCCAGCCCTGACCGACCGCGAAGGTGATGGTCACCGCGAGCCCGATGACGACGCCGGCCACGCCCCCGAGGAACGACAGCAAGAGCGACTCCACCAGGAACTGGTCGCGGATGTTCCGTCGACGGGCACCGAGCGCGCGGCGGACGCCGACCTCGGCCCGGCGTTCGAGGACGGTGATCACCATCGTGTTCGCCACGCCGATGCCCCCGACCAGCAGGGCGACCCCGCCGATGCCGACGAGGAGGCCCGTGAAGGAGTCGTCCGTCGCGTTCTTCGCCGCGAAGGCGTCGGACGGACGGGTCACGCCGACCTCCTGCGGCCGATCGGGCCGGACCGCGTTCGCCAGGACGTCCCGCGCCGCTGCTACGCGCTCCGGGTCCACGCGGGTGTAGACCGCCGTCGGGTGCCCGTCGAAGCCGAGGGACGCCGCGAACCCCCGCGGGACGAAGACCTGGTTGTCCAGGTCCTCCGCGAGCTGCATCGGCGCGAGGATCCCGACGACCTGCACCCGCTGCCCGCCGATCCACACCGCGGTGTCCGGGCGGAGCCGGTCGATCCCGAGGTTCTCGGCCGCCGCCGCACCGAGTACCGCCTGCGCCGGAGCGTCCGGCGACGGGTCGACCCAGTGGCCAGCCGCGAGCGACCCGCCGAGCACCGCGGGGATGTCGCCCCACGTCGTCATCACGCCGACGCCCTTCGTCTCCGCGGCCGGCACGAAGGGGCTGCGGTAGACCCGGCCGTCCTCCGCCTCGCCGACGCCCGCGGCGGCCTGCACGTCGGGCTGGCGGAGGACGGACTCGACGGCGGTCGTGGGCAGGGGCGCGACCTCCCCGAACCCCTGCGCCTTCGTCACGGTCAGGACGTTCGTCCCGAGCGCGTCGAGCACCCGGTCGAGCGCCGCCTTGCTCGACGACGAGATCCCGACGACGGCGATCATCGCGGCGATGCCGATCGCGATGCCGAGCGCCGACAGCACGACCCGGCCCGGCCGCGTCCGGAGGCCGAAGACCCCGAGCCGGAGGAGGTCACCCGGACCGACCGTCCGTGTCCGCGGCCCCGCTGGGCGCACCGTGTGCGCGCTCGTCGTGCGCGGGCTCGTCGAGTGCGCGCTCACCGGGCGACCCCGGCGATCGCGTCGGCGAGCGCCCCGGCGTCCGACGTGCTGGAGTCCTCCTCGACGGCGCCGTCCCGCATGCGCACCTGCCGCGGCAGCGAGGCCGCCAGGGCGAGGTCGTGCGTGATGACGAGCACCGTCGTCCCGCCGTCGTTCAGCTCGCGGAGCAGTGCCAGGATCCGCTGCCCGCTCGCGCTGTCCAGCGCTCCGGTGGGTTCGTCGGCCAGCAGGATCGTGGGGTCGCCGACGACGGCGCGGGCGATCGCGACGCGCTGTTTCTCGCCGCCAGACAGCTCGGTCGGGCGGTGACCGACACGGTGGCCGAGACCGACCCGTCCGAGGGCGTCCTCCGCGCGCTCCAGGCGGGTGCGCCGCGGGACCCCGGCGTAGAGGAGCCCGTCGGCGACGTTCTCCGCCGCCGTCGCGCCCGCCTGCAGGTGGAAGTGCTGGAAGACGAACCCGATGTGCTCGGCGCGGAGCCGCGAGAGGTCGTCGTCGCGCATCGACCCGACGTCGTGCCCGGCGATCCGCACGGTGCCGGACGTCGGTCGGTCGAGCGTGCCCACCGTGTTGAGCATCGTGGACTTGCCCGACCCGGAGGGGCCGACGACCGCCACGAGCTCCCCCGCGGTGACGTCCAGCGAGACGCCGCGGAGTGCCTGGACGTCGCCGTAGGTCTTCACGACGTCACGGAGGTGGACCACCGTCGCCGCCGCGGTCGGCCCGGCGGTCGGCCCGGCGGTGGGCCCGGCGGCTGTTCCCTCGGCGAGGGGCGCGACGCTCACGAGGGCACCACGACCTCGTCGCCCTCGTGCACGGCACCGGTGACCGCCGCGCGTCCGTCGGCGACGAGTCCGACCTCGACGCGGACGCGCTTCGTGGTGCCGTCACGTCGGACGACCTCGACGCTGTACTCGCCGCCGCGGCCGCCGGCGGCGAGCGCCTGCACCGGCACGGACAGCACGTCCGTCGCGGTCTGACCGGGCGCCTCGACCTGCACGGACGCCGCAGCCGGCAGCTGTCGGTCGCCGGCGTCGAACGCGATCGTGGTGACCACGGTCTTCCCATCGCCGTCCGCCTCGCTCGTCTCGGCGTCGACCACCTCGCCGTCGACCGGGGCACCGCCACCGTTGATCCGGACGCGCACCTTCGCCCCGACGGGCAGGCGCTCCGCGTCGGTCTGCGACACCGAGGCGTTCACGACCCGCTTGGTGCTGGTCACCTCGAGGACGTCGCCGGCGGCCGGCTGCCCGAGCTTCGCGACCACCGAGTCGACCCGCACGGCCCCGTCGACGAACACGACGTCGTTCGCCGTGATCGTCCCCGTGCGCTCCAGGCCCCGGTCCCGCTGCCACCGCTTCACGGCGGCGAGCGTGCGCTTCCCGAAGACCTCGTCGACGGAGACGTCGTACCCGAGCGCAGCGAGGTCCTCGTTGAGCTGCCGGACGTCGGCACCCTTGTCGCCGTACTCGAGCGTCCGCCAGAGCGGCGTCGTGCCGTACATCGCGCGGACGGGCCGCTCGTCGACCGCGTAGAGCGGCTGGTCCTGCTCGACGACCTGCCCGGGTTCCGGCAACCAGGTCACGGTGCCGGATGCTGCGCCGGGCACACCGGTCGGGGCGCCGTACCCGAGGGTGCCGGCGAACACCTTCGAGTCGGTGAGGTCGCCCTTCGTGACGGGGGCCGTGGCGTGGTGCGTCCGGCCCTGGGCGGCGGACGACTCCTGCGGCGCACCGCCGACGACCGCCCACGTGCCGAGGCCAGCGGCCAGCACGGCGACCAGGCATGCCGAGAGGACGGCCGTGCGCTTCGTCGTGGTGCTGTTCACTGCGTCACCACGCTCGCGCCGGCCCCTTCGTAGCACTTCCGGAGCACCTCCCCGAACTCTGGGTCACCCGCGGGCGGGGAGTACGCGTCGGCGTCGCGGGAATCGTCCGGGTAGTCGGCGTACCCCGCCTTCCGCATGCACTTCCCGACCTTCGTCTGGATCGCCAGGAACTCCGGATCGTTCTGGGCCTCCTCGGCCTGACGCGCGGTCTCGGGATCGTGCTCCTTCGTGCACTTCTCCAACACCTCCTGCCGATCGGAGATGTCCCCGTCGGTCGGGAAGCGCTGGTAGTCGTCGTCGGTCACGTCGTAGCCCGCGTCGCGCATGCAGGACGCGACGGCGTGAGCGACGCTCGACCGGGCAGATCCGGACGACGAGGATGCAGGGCCCGGTCCGGCTGCGGAACAACCGGCGAGGACGCCGGCGAGGACGAGGATCGCGGCGGCGATCCCGGTGCGGGTGGCGATGGTGGTCATGGTGGTGTCTCCGATGCTCGTCGTGCTGGTGGTCAGGTGCCGGTGGTCAGGTGCCGACGATCACCGGCCCAGCTGCTGGGTGTCCGGGGCGTGCTTGCTCAGGCAGGACGAGAGGGTGTCCTGGAACTCCGGCTCCTGTGCGCGCGGGTAGTCGCTGTAGTTGATGAGGCCCGGTTCCTGCTCCGGCGCATCCGGGTACTGCTCACGGACGCAGGAGTCGACCGCGGCGTACTGGCGCTTCCACTTGTCCTTCTGCGCCGAGTCGGCACCCGTGATGCCGAGGTCCGATGCGCACTTGCCGGACGCCTCGGTGAAGCGCTGCGCGTCCACGCCGGCCGGCGAGGTCACCGCCCCGCTCCGGACCTGGTCGTCCGACGGGTCCTCGACCTGGAAGCCGGCGGTACGCATGCAGTCGCCCCACTTCGCGCCGACCGATGCCGCAGCGTTTCCGGTGGACGGCGAGGTCGGCGTCGAGGAGCAGGCGGCGAGGGCGGTCGGCCCGACGAGCGCGAGGGCGAGGACGGCGGCGGCGCGGACCAGTCGGGGGGTTCGTGTGGTGTCGTTCATGTGCTCCAGCACATCGCACACGGTGTTTCGCCAGCGTGTGGCGGAGGGTTACACCGACGAAACAGCGGGCGGGCGGACGAGCACGGCGACACGCAGCCCGCCACCGGGACGCGGTTCGATGCGGACGTCCCAGCCGTGCGCATCGGCGATCGCGACGACGATCGACAGCCCCAGACCGCTGTGCCGCTTCGATCCGGCGTGCCCACCGCGGTGGAACGGCTCGGTCAGCGTCGCGACGTCTGCCGACGGGACGAGCGGCCCGGTGTTCTCCACGGTGACACCGCACGGCCCGGTCCGGACCAGCACCGCGCCGCCGTCGTGGTTGTACTCGACGGCGTTGTCGACGAGGTTGGCGACGAGCTGCCGCGCCAGGAGCGCCTCGCCGGTCAGCCCGACCGGAGCGGAGGCGCTCTCGGTGTGGATCGTCACCCCGACACCCTCGGCCTGGGGTCGGGCCTGGGCGACGACGTCGCGGACGATCGTGTCGAGGTCCACCGGCGCGCCGCGGTCCTCGAGCCCGCGCTCGGCCTCGGCGAGCACGAGCAGCGACTCGACGAGGTGCTCGGTCCTCCGGTTCTGCTCCAGCAGCTCGCTCCGGACCGACGCGACCTCCCCAAGCGAGGCGTCGTCGGGCAGGCCGATCTGCAGGGAGGCCCGCTGGACCGCGAGCGGGGTCCGGAGCTCGTGCGCCGCCTGCGCCACGAACCGCCGCTGGCTCGCGAACGCCGCCTCGAGCCGGTCGAGCAGGGCGTCGATCGTCGCCGAGAGCCGTCGGAGCTCGTCGTCGGGTCCGTCCAGGGCGACCCGCTCGTGCAGCGTCGACGCCGAGATGCGGTTCGTGGTGGCCGTGATGCGGTCGATCGGGCGCAGCACCCTGCGGCTGAGGATCCATCCGAGCACGCCGGCGAGCACGCCGGCCGCGACGATGCCGACGGCGGACCACTGCCACTGCTGGGCGGCGACCACGCGGACGAACGCGGCACTGCCGCTCACGCCGGTGGACACGCGTGCGGTCGCGTCCGGATCGGGCGCGATGGACGCGACGTGCGACCACGTCGAGGTCGGACCGGAAGCGTCGGCGGTGACGCTCAGCGATCGCTGCGACGCGAGGTTCACGAACACCAGGACGCCCGCAGTGAGCACCATCGACGACACCGCGAACCCGACGGCCGTCCGGGTGCCGATGCTCCAGAGCCGCGTCACAGCGCGTACCCGCACCCCGGCACGGTCCGGATCGGGTCGGGGGTCCCGAGCTTCTTGCGGAGCTTCGACACCGTCACCCGGACGGCCGCGGTGAACGGGTCGATGTTCATGTCCCAGACCTTCTCGAGCAGTTCCTCGGACGACACGATCCGGCCGTCCGCGCGGAGCAGCACCTCGAGCACCCCGAGCTCCTTGGAGGTCAGGTCGAGCGGGCGGCCGTCCCGCGTCGCCACCCGCCGGTTCGAGTCGAGGACGAGACCGTCCCGCTCCAGCACCGGCGCCACCGGCGGCACGCTCCGCCGCCCCAGGGCACGCACCCGGGCGACGAGCTCCGGGTACTCGAACGGCTTCGCGAGGTAGTCGTCCGCGCCGAGCTCGAGCCCGTGCACGCGGTCCGCGAGCGCGGTCGCGGCGGTGAGCATGAGGATGCGGGTGAGCGAGCCGCGGGCGGCGAGCCGACGGGCGACCTCGTCCCCGTGCAGCCCCGGCAGGTCGCGGTCGAGCACCACCACGTCGTAGTCGTTCACCGCGAGGAGTTCGTCCGCCTCGTCGCCCCGGTAGGCGACGTCGACGGCCATGTCCTGGCGGCAGAGCCCCTTCGCGACGAGGTCGGCCAGGGAGGTCTCATCGTCCACCACGAGTACACGCACGCGTGACATTTCACATGCATTGCTTAGGAGTCGGCTGAGTCGAGGTGCACCGTCCCCCGCCGTTCGTCGACCCGCACGACGTACTCGGTCGCACCCGCGGACCGGGCGATGAACAGGGGGACGGTGTCGACGGTCTGTGGTTCCATGCGCCCACCGTCCCGCCTGCGCTGTTTCGCCGCCGTAACGCTCCCGGCGTCGACCTACTCCTCGACGATCTCCGCCAGCTCGAACGGCTCCACCGTCAGTGCGTCGCCACCCGCGGCGACGTCGACCCGGACGGTGTCGCCGTCGCGCACGTCGCCCGACAGGATCGCCCGCGCCAGCCGGTCGTCGATCTGCCGCTGCATCAGGCGGCGGAGCGGGCGGGCCCCGTACACCGGGTCGTACCCGCGCTCCGCCAGCCACCCGCGGGCGGAGGGCGTGACGGCGAGCTCGAGTCGTCGGTCGGTGAGGCGTCGCGCCAGCCGGTCGACGTCCAGCGAGACGATCTGACCGAGGTCCTCGGTGGTGAGCGCCTGGAACACGACGATGTCGTCGAGCCGGTTCACGAACTCGGGTCGGAACGCCTGCTGCACGAGCTCCCGCACGGCCTCCTCGCGCTGGACCTCGGTCAGCGTCAGGTCGGTCATGAACTGCGAGCCGAGGTTCGACGTCAGGATCACGATCGTGTTCCGGAAGTCGACCGTCCGACCCTGCCCGTCCGTGAGCCGGCCGTCGTCGAGCACCTGGAGCAGGACGTCGAAGACCTCGGGGTGCGCCTTCTCGACCTCGTCGAGCAGCACCACGGAGTACGGGCGCCGACGGACGGTCTCGGTGAGCTGCCCGCCGGCCTCGTACCCGACGTACCCGGGCGGGGCACCGATGAGCCGCGCGACCGAGTGCTTCTCGCCGTACTCGCTCATGTCGATGCGGACGAGGGCCTTCTCGTCGTCGAACAGGAACTCGGCCAGCGCCTTGGCCAGCTCGGTCTTGCCGACGCCGGTCGGGCCGAGGAACAGGAACGAGCCCGTCGGACGGTCCGGGTCCGAGATCCCGGCGCGGGTGCGACGGACCGCCTCGGACACGGTCGACACCGCAGCGCGCTGCCCGATGATCCGGCGGCCGAGCTCGGTCTCCAGGTGCAGGAGCTTCTCGGTCTCGCCCTGCAGCAGGCGGCCCATCGGGATGCCCGTCCACTGGGCGATCACGGCGGCGATGTCCTCGTCCGCGACGCTGTCGTTCACCATGCGGTCCGCGCTCTCGGCCTGCTCGGCGGCGGCCAGCTCGGCCTCGATGCGGGGCTTCTCGCCGTACTCGAGCCGCGAGACCGTCTCGTAGTCGGCCTCGCGCTGAGCGCGCTGGCTGCGCATGTTGAGCTCGTCGAGCTGCTGCTTGAGCTCACCGATGCGGTTGAGGCTCGCGCGCTCGGCCTGCCAGCGCTGCTCGAGCTCGTCGAGCCGCGCCTGCCGGCTGTCGAGCTCGGCGCGCAGGGTCGCGAGCCGCGCCTTCGAGGCGTCGTCCCGCTCCTGCTTCAGCGCGAACTCCTCGACCCGCAGGCGGTCGACGCTGCGCTTGAGCTCGTCGATCTCGACCGGGCTCGAGTCGATCTCCATGCGGAGCCGGCTCGCCGCCTCGTCGATGAGGTCGATCGCCTTGTCCGGCAGCTGTCGACCGGAGATGTACCGGTTCGAGAGGCTCGCGGCGGCCACCAGCGCGGAGTCGTTGATCGTCACCTTGTGGTGCGCCTCGTACCGCTCCTTGAGTCCGCGGAGGATCGCCACGGTGTCCTCGACGCTCGGCTCCCCCACGAACACCTGCTGGAAGCGCCGCTCGAGTGCGGCGTCCTTCTCGATGTACTCGCGGTACTCGTCGAGGGTCGTTGCGCCGATCAGCCGCAGCTCGCCGCGTGCGAGCATCGGCTTGAGCATGTTCGATGCCGCGACGGAGCCCTCGCCGCCGCCGGCACCCATGAGTGTGTGCAGCTCGTCGATGAAGGTGATGACCTGGCCGTCGGAGTCGTCGATCTCCTTGAGGACGGCCTTGAGCCGCTCCTCGAACTCGCCGCGGTACTTCGCCCCGGCGATGAGCGCGGACATGTCGAGCGACACGAGTCGCTTGTCCTTCAACGAGTCGGCGACGTCGCCGGCGACGATGCGCTGCGCCAGGCCCTCGACCACGGCGGTCTTGCCGACACCCGGCTCGCCGATGAGGACCGGGTTGTTCTTTGTCCGGCGCGTCAGCACCTGGGAGACGCGGCGGATCTCGGCGTCACGGCCGATCACCGGGTCGAGCTTGCCGCTCCGCGCGATCGCGGTCAGGTCGACGCCGTACTGCTCGAGGGCGGTCTTCTGCCGTTCCTGCGAGTCTGGGGCGCCCTGGAGGTTCGCCATGCGGTCCGTCCTTTCCGTGCGGTGGTGGTGTACTTGAGTCTACTGCACTCAACTTACGAGCGCAGCGGTGCATTCCGGATCCCGACCGCGCTGACGACGGCGCCGGCCGCCAGCAGCAGCGCCATCACGACCATCGCGCGGTGCAGTCCGTCGACGCTCACCCCGCCGCCCAGGACGACGCCTGCCAGGGCCACCGTCACCAGCCCGGCGATGCGGGCGACCGCGTTGTTCACGGCGGATCCGGCACCAGCCTCCGCCTGCGGCACCGATCCGAGCACGGCACTCGTCAGCGGCGTCACCATGGTCGCGATCCCCGCGCCGATCAGCACCAGCCCGGGCAGCACCGACCACCAGTAGCCCGCCGGGTCGTCGCCGGCGAGCAGCATGAGCAGCGCGCCGACCGCGGCCACGGCCGGCCCGGCGGCCATGAACCACCGCGGACCGTACCGGCCGGAGAACGAACCGACCGTGGTGGACAGCGCCAGGAGCATCAGCGTGGGCGGCAACGTCGCGAGTCCGGCGACCCAGGCGGGGAAGCCCCACACCTCCTGCAGGAACAGGGTCACGACGAAGAACACCATCCCGAGCGCCCCGTAGATCGAGAGCGTCGCCAGGTTGCCGACCGTGAAGTTGCGCGCCCGGAAGAGCTCGAGCGGCACCAGGGGCGAACCGGCGGTGCGGGTCACGCGGAGCTCCCACGGCACGAACGCCACGAGGGACGCCGCGCCGAGCACGAGTGCGGCGACCACCACCGGGGCGCCCCACCCGAGGCGCTCCTGCTCGATCAGGCCGAGGACGACACCGCCGACCCCGAGCACGGCGAGCACCGCGCCGACGACGTCCACCCGGGGGCGGTCGCCGGTCCGGACGTCCCCGGAGATCCGCCGGACCAGGGGGATCGTCACCGCGATCGGCACGGCGGTCACCACGAAGATCCACCGCCAGCCGATGCCGTCGACGATCAGTCCGCCGACGACCGGCCCGAGGATGGACGCCGCACTCGACCAGGCCGTCCACGACCCGATCGCCTTCGCCTGCGCGGCGCCCCGGAACGCCGCGACGATGAGCGCCAGGGCACTCGGGGTCACCAGCGCCCCGCCGACGCCCTGGAACGCCCGGGCGACGACCAGCACCTCGCCGGTCGGTGCGATCGCGCACACCACCGAGGCGACGCCGAAGACCACCAGGCCCCACCGGATGATCCGGACGCGGCCGAACAGGTCGGAGAGGGAGCCGGCGACCAGGATCAACGAGCCGAGCGTGACCAGGTAGGCGTCCACGGTCCACTGCTGCACGACGAGACCACCGCCGAGCTCCCCCCTGATCGCCGGCAGGGCGACGTTGACGACGCTCGAGTCGAGCCCGACGACGAAGGACGCCAGGATCGCGACCACGAGGACCACCCGGCGGTCGTCGCGGAGCGGAGCCGTTGCGGCCGGAGCGGTCATGCGCCCATCATCCTCGCCGGCGACACCCGGCGACCGGTTGCACCGACGAAACAGCGCGCTCGCGAGCATCGTCGACATGCAACATGTCCTCGCCCCCACTCGTCCACGTCTCGCCGGCCTCGACGCCGCTCGCGGGCTCGCCGTCCTCGGCATGTTCGCCGCCCACGTCGGGGCAGCGGACCGGCTCTTCGACTGGACGGATCCGTCGAGCTGGCCCGACCTCGTGAACGGCCGGTCCTCGGTCCTGTTCGCCCTGTGCGCCGGCGTCTCGCTCGTCCTGCTCACCACCGGACCGCGTGCCGATCCCGAGACCACCGGACGCGCGACGACCGGCCGTCCCGGAGGCGGTCTCCTGCGCGACCGTCGGCACGTGCTGGCTCGCGCCGCGGCGCTCTTGACGATCGGCGCGCTCCTCACGCTGGTCCCCGGGGGCGTCCTCGTCATCCTGCCGACCTACGCGGTCCTGTTCGTGGCCGCGCTGCCCTTCCTCCGACTCCGGCTCCGCTGGGTCGTCCTCGCGACCGCGCTCTCCCTGGGCGTGGGACCCGTGCTCGCACTCGTCGGTCAGGCCGTCGTCGAGATGAGCGGGAGCGGCATCGCCGATCTGCTGTTCGTCGGTTACCCGGCGGTGTCCTGGTTCGGCGTCGTGCTCGCCGGGGTGCTCGTCGCACGACTCGGCCTCGACCGCGCAGCGGTGCTCCGCCGGATGCTGGTCATCGGCACCGCGATGGCCGTCGTGGGGTACGGCGGCGGTGCCCTCCTCGGATCGGCGCTCGGCGTCGTCGGCCCGGTCGGGATGCTGGTCCCCGCGACGTCGGGCGGCGGGGCAGGACCCGTGTCGAAGACCGTGCCGAGCGGCGGCCCCGACGTGGTGCAGCTCCGACCGGAGTTCCCGCCGTTCCCGCAGATCCAGTGGGCGCGGCTGCTCGACGTCACGCCGCACTCGGGGTCGTCGTTCGAGCTCGTCGGAGCGCTCGGGATCGCGCTGGCCGTCCTCGCCGCTCTCTGCCTCGTCGCCGTCCGGCTCGCGTCGGTCCTCCTGCCGCTGCGCGCGGTCGGTCGCCTCGCCCTGACGCTGTACTGCGGGCACATCCTGGCGATCGGTGCCTGGTTCGCCGCGGGCAACCCGGACCCGGTGCCCGCGCTCCACGGGTGGTTCCCGTTCGCCGTGCTCGCCGTCGTGGCGGTCGTCGCCGCGCTGCTCGTGGACCGCTCGGGTCGACGGGGGCCGCTCGAGGCCCTCACCCGCCGCGCGTCCCGAGCGCTCGACGATCCGCGGCCGGCGACCGCCTGACCGCTCCGCACCGACCCCGACCGCGCGACAGCCGGAACCCTGCGAACGCCGAAGCCCCCGCGACCGAGGTGGTCGCGGGGGCTGCCGACAGGACGGGGCTGGGTGTCCTAGTTCTTGGGCTCGGCGCTCGAGTGCGCGTTGGGCTGCACCGAGGGGCCGGGGTTGACGACGGGCTGCGCGGTCGGCTGCGCCGTGTGCTGGGCGGCGGGGTCGGTCACGACGGTGTTCACCGTGCCGTCGTCGTTCTTCTTGTCGTCGCCCATCTCCTTCTTGAAGATGTTGATCGACTGGCCGAGGCCCTTGGCGAGCGCCGGCAGCTTGGTCGCACCGAACAGCAGGATGACGATCCCGAGGATGATCAGCAGGTGGAGCCCTGTGAGGCCTGCGAACATGTTGACTCCTTGTCCTGGTTCTGGCGTCACTGGCCTGATCGTCGTCGATCGGGCCAGCGGAAGAGCGTGTCCAGACATGGTAACTCCCCCATCGCACCGAAGCCCAGGCCGGAGCAGGAACGGACACCGTTCACACAGGCAGCACCCCCGGAGGCCGTTGCTCTCCGGGGGTGCGCCGTTCCGGCCGCGGGTCAAGGCACGGCCGGGGTCGGTGGGGCGGCTAGTAGGCGCCGCGGGACCGCAGGACGGACGGGATCGTCCTGGCGAGGATGACGAGGTCGTGGAGGAACGACCAGTTCTCGACGTAGTGCAGGTCGAGCCGGACCCCTTCTGCCCAGTCGAGGTCCGAGCGGCCGCTGACCTGCCACAACCCGGTCATGCCGGGGGTCACGAGCAACCGTCGATCGGCGAAGTCCTCGTAGACGGCAACCTCGCTCGGCAGTGCGGGACGGGGACCGACGAGGCTCATCGACCCGGTGAGGACGTTCCACAGCTGCGGGAGCTCGTCGAGCGACGTCCGACGGAGGAACGCGCCGACCCGGGTCACCCGGGGGTCGCGCTGCAGCTTGAAGAGGGGCCCCGAGCCCTCGTTCTCGGCGGCGAGCTCGGCGATCCGCGCCTCGGCGTCGACGCACATCGTCCGGAACTTGAGGATCGAGAACTCCTGCGACCCCCGTCCGACGCGGCGCTGCCGGAAGAACACCGGCCCGCCGTCGTCGAGTCGGATGACCAGGGCGATGGCCGCGAGCAGCGGTGCGAGCACGACCAGACCGGCGGTGGCGCCGACCACGTCGAGCAGCCGCTTGCCCCGGCGGCAGCGGTAGTCGGGGGTCTCGACGTGCATGAGCGGCAACCCGTCGACCGGTCGCTCGTGCACCCGCCCAGCAGCGATGTCGGCGAGCGGCGAGGAGACGACGAGCTCGACGCCCCGCTCCTCGAGCTGCCACCCGAGTCGGCGCAGCCGTTCGTGGCCGCCGCGCACGGAACCGGCCACCACCACGGCCGCCACGCCCGTGTCGGACGCAACGTCGAGCACGTCGTCGATGCCGCCGACGACCTCGGCCTCGGCCGTTCCGAGGTCGACCCCGGTGCCCACCTCGGCGCAGTCGGACACGACCGCGGCGACGCGGTACCCGGCAGCCGGCGTGGCAGCGATGCGCCGCCCGACGTACCGGACGTCGTCGAGGTCGCCGACGAGCAGGACGTCGAGCAGCTGCTGCCCCAGGGCGCGGCGGTGGGCGAGGACCGTCCGGACGCCCTTCCGCCCGAGGGCGAGCAGGACGAGGCCGAGTGGGAGCGCGATGGCGACGTAGCCCCGGGCGATGTCGATTCGTGCGGCGTAGGCGACCACGGCGACCGTCGCTCCGGCGACGAGACTCGCGGTGACGAGCCGGCGGTACTCCTCGCTGCCGATCCCGGCGATGCGCGGGTCGCGCGTCCGGAAGCCCGAGAGCAGGAGCATCCAGAGCAGCATGATCGCCGGAGCTGTCACGACCTCGGTCCAGCCGGGGCCGGCGGCGAGGCCGGAGACCTCCCACGGGAACCGGAGGGCGTGCGCGACCCCGAACGCGACGACGAGCATCCCGAGGTCGAGCATGCCGACGGAGAAGGAGAACCCGGACGTGGCCCCGGCGGGGGCGGCCCGTCGCGGCGTGCTCGACGACGGCTGGCGCACTGCGAGCGACATCGAGCACCTCCGGACGGTGACCGGCTGGCGGGTTCCGTGCCGGGCCCGGGAGCACCGGACCCGGCCAGTATATCAGTACGGTGTGCGATCTTCCAGCGTGTGGAGGACGTCCGCGAGCGACCACAGCACCGGCCCCTCGACCAGGCGCGCGGTCTCGGCGTCGGACAGCCCACGGACCCGGAAGCCCACACGCTCCCCCGGCAGCAGCGTCATGAACCCGCGGTCGACCGTGCCGGTCGGCGCCACGCGGTCGGGCTGCACGAGCAGGTCCCGCACGAGCGACTCCGCCTCGACGACCAGGTCGTGCCCGTCGCCGTCGGCAGCGGGTGTCACCGTCGTGCGGTACCGCGCCGGCTCCCAGTGCACGTCCTGGTCCGGCGCCGCGGTCCAGACCGCACGGCGCCAGTCCATGTCCGCCACCACGAGCTCGCGGGTCGGGTCGTCGACGACGCCGACGGACTCCGGCAGCGGGACGACGGCGACGCCGGCCTCGGACAGCCGGACGGGCAGCGTCGCCTCGGCGAGGATCGTGCCCGAGACGTGCATGCGACGGACCCGGACCACGCTGTCGCGCCCGGCACGCGCGGAGCGGACGGCGACCTCGACGGGCGAACCGCCGAAGGACCCCGGCGAGACCCCGAGCGACAGGGTGTCCACCAGACCGCCGGGCTCGCCGGTCCCGTCCGCGGCACCGGCGGGGGTGGTCCCGGCCGCCCCGTCGGCGGGAGCCGACCTACCGTCGCGGTCCGTGCCTCCCGACCGGTCGTCGGACGGAGTCGGTGCCGCACCGTCGTCGGTGGCCGCACCGTCGGCGGTGGACGGACGCGCGACGGGACGGATCGCCAGCAGGACGTCGTCGTACAGCCGACGCAGCTCGTGCGCGAGCGGCTTGAGCCGCCCCGCGGAGTCGACCGCAGACCACGAGGCCACCGGCCACAGGTCGTTGAGCTGCCAGACGACCACGCCGGTGTTGCGCGGCCAGTGCGTCCGCCAGTGCTCGACGGCCGTCGCGATCGCGCGCGTCTGCTGGAGCTGCGTCAGGTAGTGCCAGCGGTCGAACTCCCCCGGGTCGACGGTACCGAACCTCGGCGCGATGCCGCGCGCGAGCTTGCCCATCCCGTCGTCGGCCTTCTGGTGGTGCACGACGCCGGGTGAGTCGACGCGCAGCGGCTCGTCCGTCACGGCCTCGCGCAGGGTGCGCCACGCGGGCGGCGCCTGCCAGCCGAACTCCGAGACGAAGCGCGGCACCGAGTCGCGGTAGTGGTCGTCGGAGAGGCGGTTCCAGACGTCCCACGAGTGGTGCGTCTCGTGGTCGACGTCGTTCGCGGGCAGGCTCTCGGAACCCGACCAGGGCGACGCGACCGTGTAAAAGCGCGACGGGTCGACGGCGTCGACGATCGTCGGGAGCAGGTCGAGGTAGTAGTCGAGTCCCCAGCCGCGGTCGCCGAGCTCGTCGGCCCAGCCGTCGGCGTCGTGCAGCCAGATGTTCTCGTTGTTGCCGTTCCAGACGACGAGCGAGGGGTGGCCGGCCAGGCGTGCGACGTTGTCGCGGGCCTCGGCGACGACCTCGCTGCGGATCGGCTCGATCTCGGGGTAGGCCGCGCACGCGAAGGCGAAGTCCTGCCAGACGAGCAGGCCGGCCTCGTCGCACACGTCGTAGAAGTCGTCGGACTCGTAGACGCCACCGCCCCAGACCCGGACGAGGTTCACGCCGATGTCCGCGGCGACCCGGAGCCGGTCGGCCACCCGCTGCCGGTCGACCCGGGACACGATGACGTCGTCCGGGATCCAGTTCACCCCGCGCACGTCGATCACGGTGCCGTTCACCACGACGGTGAAGGGCTTGCCGACGGCGTCGTCGGCGGTGTCGATGCGGGCCGAGCGGAAGCCCGTCCTCGCCGTCCGACGGTCGAGGACCTCGCCGTCGACGGTCTGCAGCTCGACGGTCACGTCGTAGCGGGGCTGCTCCCCGTAGCCGCGGGGCCACCAGCGCCGCACCTCGGGCACGCGCACCGTGACGACCGTCTCGTCGTCCTTCGGCGTCAGCTGTGCCCGCGAACGCTGCCGGGTCGTCCCGCCGTCGGCCGTGGGGCCGGCGACCGTGACGACGAGCACGAGGTCGTCGTCCTCGCCGTCCTGGTCGAGGTCGTTCATCCCGGAGCGCTCGACGCGGACGTGGGCGTCGAGGACGCCCTCGCCGGCCTCGACGTCGACCAGCGGCTTCACCTCGGCGAGGCGGGCCGTCGACCAGCGCTCGATCGCGACGGGACGCCACGGTCCGCTCGTCACCGCGGTGAGTCCCCAGTCCCAGCCGAAGTTCGACGCCTGCTTGCGGACGTAGGGGAACGGCTCGTCGTACGGCCCGGGCATCGACCCGGCACGGGCGGCGACCCGGCCGGCCTCGCGGTACGGCGACTCGAAGAGCAGCTCGAGCTCGCGGTCGCCCGCGGCACCCGGCACGTCGTTGAGGTCGAACCGGTACCGCCGGTGCATGTTCCGGGTGGTGCCGATGACCACGCCGTCGAGGCTCAGCTCCGCGACGGTGTCCAGCCCCTCGCAGACGAGGTCGACGCGCTCGTGGCCCCGCGGTGCGACGTCCACGGTGCGCCGGTAGACCCAGTCGGCCCGTCCGACCCACTTCGCGCCGTCCTCGTTGCGGTCGAACGTCGGGTCGGCGACGAGTCCCTCGCGTTCGAGGTCCGTGTGCACCTGCCCCGGCACCGTGGCGGGGATCGTGCGACCCGCGATCCCGGCCGGCGCTCCGGCCGGCACCTGGTCGCCGGCGATCGCCACGGTCCAGTCGTCGCGGAGTTCCTCGCGCTCGAGGGTCATGCGGGTCCTTTGCTGGGCGGACGGGATGGGGCGGACGGGACCCGGACCGGCTGGTCGCCGACCCGGACCGGGACGCCGGCCGGCGGTCGTGCCCGTGGTCGCGGCAGCGGCCGGGAGGCGCGGCACCGGTCGCCCGGGCGTCGTCGCGTCCGCGCGCGCGGACGACTGCTCGCCGCGCGCGGGGGTGCTCGGCGATGCTAGTACGGCGACCTTGCCGGCACCTACGCCGCGGCCCGGGACCGCGCGACGCGCACCGTCGGTGCGTGGCAGGGTGGTGCCGTGATCACCGTCGAACTCGCCCGGTCGCTCCGCGACGCCGGACTCCGCTGGCACCCGGCGACCGGCGACCGCTTCGTCATCGACAAGCCCGGGGTCGACGACGACGTCTACACCGTCTCCGAGATGACGGTCGAACGGCACGACTACCCGAGCGGCACCGTGCTCGGCTTCAACGGGACGACCGAGTGGGCGCTCGACTCGGTCGAGGCGTCCGAGTCGCTGTGGCTCCCGCGCGAGGACCAGCTGCGCGACCTGCTCGGCCCGGCGTTCGTGTCGCTGACCGCCGGGTTCGTCGTGACGGCGACGATCGGCGGGACGCCCCGCGAGTTCCGGAGTGACGACGCGGCCGAGGCCTACGCCGCCGCACTGCTGGAGTACGTCACCGCCGCCCTGGCGTGACGAGACCGCCCCCGTCCGGCTGGTGGGCCGGGCGGGGGCGGTCGTCCGGGCGGCTCAGTCCTCCGCGGGGTGGGACGCGTCCGCTCCGTCACGGCGGCGCTGTGCCCGGACCAGGAGGATCACGCCTCCGAGCAGGAGCACGGCAGCGGCAGGGAGCGCGACCCGCAGGACCGTGGAGCCGGTGAAGGCGAGCTCCGACGGCACCGGCTCGGCCTCGGGCTCCGTCGGCACCGACGGCACCGACGCAGCGCGGAGCACCGTCCGCAGCTGCTCCGACGACACCGCAGCACCCTGCGGGGCCTCGTCCGCACCCGCGCTGGCGGGTCCCGCGGTCGCGGGTCCGGTCCGGATGATCGTGGTCGGCCCACCGGTCTGTCCGGTGGTCGCGTCGCTCTCCACGACCGAGTCACCGTCTGCGCGTGCGACGTGACCCGTGACCTGGCCGACGAGCACGACCTCGCCTGCCGCGGCCTCCGCGTCAGTCACGGTGTGCGGCGCCGACGTCGCAGCCGTCCGGGCGCCCGGTTCGAGGACCGTGTGCTCGAGGTCCATCGCCACCGAGCCGTCGTGCGGCGCGAGCCCCTCGGCGGTCAGGTTGCCGGTGTTGACCACCGTGTACCGGATGCTCACCTGGTCGCCGGGACGCAGCACCCGATCGGCGGGCGGAGCCACCGGCCGTCCTGCGCTGTCCTCCACGACGGCGGTGCCGGTCAGGTCCAGCGCACTCGCTGCGGTGAGTCCGACCCGCACCTCGTCGCGGGCGTCGGCGGCGAGCTCGTCCGGGCCCGCCGCGTCGACGACCGCCGCCACGGTGACCTGCCCACGCTCGACGTCGCTCTGCGTGAGGACGTACTCGGGCACGGTGCACTCGACGGACGCGCCGGGCGCGACGGGTGCCGCACCACAGTCGACGGCGAGGTCCGGGAGCTCCACGACCTCGCCGGTCACGGACGCGATCGTCACGTTCCCGGTGTTCGTCACGCGGACGCCGACCGTGACGCGGTCGCCGGCTCTGGGCACAGCGGACTCGGAACCGGCGAGGTGCGCGAGCACCTCGGCGTCGACCGCCGGCGCTCGGTCGACGTCGACACCGGCGCCTGCCGATGCCGTCACGCGACGCCCGTCAGCGCCGGTGGCCGCAGCGGTGACCGCGAAGTCCACACGACCGCCGTCGACGTCCTCCTGGGTCAAGCGGTACCGCGACGCCGTGCAGGTCGCGTCGGCTCCCGGCGCGAGCGTGTCGTCGGCGCAGGTCACGACGAGGCCCTCGCGGCCCTCGACCGCTGCCGTCAGCCCGTGCAGGGTCACGTTGCCGGCGTTGTGCACCAGCACCTCGACCTCGGCCTCGTCGCCGGCGACCGGCGCCGCGTGGGCGCCGTCGACGAGCGCGGCGGTCGCGCGCGAGGTGATCGCCGGGGCCCGCACGACGGTCAGCGTCGTGGACGCTGCGGCCTCGGCGCGCTCGCGGTTCGTCCCGGTGGCGGCCACCGTCGTGTCGAAGCGCACGGACCCGGCGTCGACGTCGGCCTGCGTCAGCGTGTAGGACGCGCCCGCGCACGTGGTCCGGGCACCCGGTGCGAGGACGTCGTCCCCGCAGTCCATCTCGAGGCCCGCACGGTCGACCACCGCGGCGCGGACCCCGGTGACCGTGACGTTGCCCGTGTTCCGGACCGTCATCCCGACCGTCGCCGTGTCCCCGGCGAGGGGCACCTCGTGCTCGGTCGCGTCGAGGACGCTCGTCGCCGAGGCCGTCAGGGCCGGCACACGGGCGAGCGTGACCGACGCGCTGTCGGTCGTGCTGGCGTCGCCGCCCGGGCCGGTGGCGCGGACCTCGACGGTGTACTCCACGGCTCCGGCGTCGACGTCCCCCTGCGTGAGCACGTGGTCGGCGAGGGTGCAGGTCACCTCGGCCCCGGGTGCGAGCGCGTCCTCGGGGCAGTCCGTGGCAGGGCTCCGGCCGTCCACCTCGGCGACCACGTCGCGGAGGGTGACGTTGCCGCTGTTGCGCACGAGGACGTCGAGCGCGACGCGGTCCCCGGCGTGGGGTGCGGAACCGTCGTCAGCGAGGGCGGCGTGCGCGACGGCGGCGAGGCCCCGGTGCTGGTCGACGGTCACGGTGGCGGTGTCCGAGGCGGCGACGTCCTGACCCTTCGGCCCGTGCGCCGTCACGTCGGCGGTGACGTCCACCGTGCCGCGGTCCAGGTCCGCCTGCCGGATCGTGCCGTCCTCGACGGTGCACTCGACCTCGGCTCCCGGTGCGAGCGGCCCGTCCGGGCAGTCCACGGCGTGTCCGGCGTGGTCGGCGACCGTCGCCTCGAGGTCCGACAGCGTGACGTTGCCGGTGTTCCCCACGACGAGGGTCGAGGTGATCGGGTCGCCCGCCGCCGGACGGTCACCCGTCGGCTCGACGGAGGACGTGAGCGTGGATCCGACCGCCGGGGCCTGCGCCACGGTCTCCTGCGTCGCCGAGGCGTTCGCGGTCACCGTGTCGCCGCTCGCGCCGGTGCCGTGCAGGACCGCCGAGAAACCGAGTGACCCCGCGTCGACGTCGTCCTGCGTCACCGTGTGCGTGCCCTCGACCGCACACGCGATCGACGCACCCGGCGCGAGGGGGCCGTCCGGGCACGCTGCAGCGAACTCGGGGCGGTCCGCGACGACGACCGTGAGGTCAGCGATCGAGACGTTCCCGGTGTTGGTGACGACCGCCTCCAGACCGACGTCGTCCCCGACGCCCGGACGCCCGTCGACCTCCGGGGTGACGGTGAGGACGGCTGCCGGCTGACCGACGGTCGTCGCGACGGATGCTGCGGCCGACGCCGACACGTCCTGTCCGAGGCGGGAGGACGCGTGCACCGCGACGGAGTCGGTCACGGTGCCCGCGTCGAGGTCTGCCTGGGTCACGGTGTGAGCCGGCTCGGCACACTCGGTCCGCGCGCCGGGCTGGAGTTCCCGTACCGTGCACGCCCCGGTGCCCCACTGGCCCTCGACCGTGAGGTCACGGACGACGACGTTGCCCTGGTTCTCGACCGTCGTGACGAACGTCACCGTCTCGTCGAGGTCGGCGACCGCGTCGCCGTTCCCTCCGCTGAGGTCCGCGCGCTCGGACGCCGCGAGGACGTTGTGCTCGGGCTCGAAGGTCACCGAAGCGTCGACGTCCACGTCGAGACCGGACACGCCGGAGACGTCGGACGACGACGTGGCGTACGTTCCGGGGCTCGCCGCGACGACGTCGAAGGAGACCTCGCAGTCTGCGGAGTCGATCGCCAGGTCACCGCGTACCGACACCGAAGCAGCGCCGGCGGCGATGTCCGCGTCGACGTTCGCGCAGGTGGTCTCGGTCTTCGCGTCGTCGGCGACGGTCAGGCCGTCCGGGAGGCGCTCCGAGAAGGCCCAGCCGGGCTTGCCGCCGCGCTCGGTCGTGTTGACGACGCGCATGGTCATCCGGGTCGGGTCGCCGATGACGGGCGTTCCGCCGAAGGAGCTGACGAGCGTCGGGGTCGAGTCGACGATCGTCACCTGGTCGATGGCGCCGTCGTTGCCCTCGGAGGCCGTCTGCTTGTTGACGAGTCGCCAGCGCAGCTGCTCACCCTGGAACAGCACGCCGCCGCTCGAGACGAACTCACCGCCGCGGTAGGCGTTCCCATCGATGTCGTAGTCCTTCGAGCGTTCGTCGTCGCACGGGTCGATGGGGCGCTCCGACACCGGCCGGTCCTCGTTCCCGTCGACGAGGCGGAAGTCGAGCAACGGGTGCGCGTACCCCTTGCACGCACCGGCGGCCGCGTTCACGCCGAAGGACACGAAACGGCCGCTGGCGCCGAGGGAGAACGGGTCCTTCGACTCGATCTGCACGCCGTCGACCGGCAGGGCCTTCGACGCCGTCCAGGCGCTGATCACGTGGTTGTTCGTCGGGTCCTGCCCTGCGATCATGCCGAGGACGCGACCCAGCTCTCGGAGCGGGTCGTTGCTGCGACAGCCCGGCATGTCGGCGCTGGCGGCGCTGGTGATGATGCCGTTGCACTGCGCGGCATCGATCCAGGCGGGGTCGGCGGTGTAGGTCTCCCCGGCTGCGCCGGTGTAGGCGTCGAGCATCACCGGGGTCTTGTCGAGACCGTTCTCGAAGTCCTCGACGAAGAACGGGCGTGGATCGTGCGCGACGACCGCGGAACCGTGTCCACCGTCGGGGGCCGAACGGGGTGCCATGGGTGCAGCCGATGCGGCTGACGCCGGGACCGCACCGATCATCGGTGCGGCGACGGCAGCGAGCGCGGTCACGGCTGCGGAGAGGGCGGGCAGCGTGGAGCGCCCCCGAGAGCGGATGAGCAAGAGTCCTCCTGGATCAAAGCAAACGCATATCAGTATATTGTATACGTTGGATATGCTCCGCCGGAGGGTGGCAGCGGGACCGCCCGGTGCCCAGCACAGGCTGAACGGAGCGGTCCCGCTGCCGGGGGCGTCCGGACGACTCAGTCGCTCGGGCGCACCGAGCCCCCCGCTCCCCGCGAGCGGCGCCGTGCCCGGGCGAGGAGCAGGACGCCGCCGAGCAGGAGGGCGGCGCCCGCGGGGAGCGCGGCTCGGAGGACCTCGGTCCCCGTGAACGCGAGCGCACCGGGCTGGGCCTCGACCGGCACCTCGTTCGGGACGACCTGCGACACGACCCGGACCGGCCGCGCCTCGACCGAGGCCGGGCTGTCATCGTCCGGCTCCACTCCCTCCGCCGTCGCGGCGAGCGGTGTCGCCCCGTGTCCCTCGGTCTGCCCGGTCGTCGCCGACCCCCGGACCTGCTCGGTCGCGCCGTCGGCACGGGTGACCCGACCCGCGGCCTGCGAGCGGAACAGCACGTGACCGGCGCGCACGTCCGCATCGGTCACCGTGTGGAAGCGCCCCTCGCAGGTCGTCTCCGCACCCGGGGCCAGGGTCGCCGCCGCACAGGACACCGGCTGCCCGTCGCCGGTGCGGATGCCGTGGACCTCGAGGTTGCCGGTGTTCTGCAGCGTGCCGCGGACCGCGACGACGTCTCCGACGTGGAACACCTCGTGCGCGCCGGCCGCACGGACCGTGCCTGATCCGGTGCGGACCACCGGGGACATCCGCAGGTCGAGCCGGTTCGCCGCGAGCAGCCCCACGCGCACCTCGTCGCGGTCGGTCGCTTCGTGGTCGTCGGGCCCGGTACCGGTGCCGACGAGGACGAAGGGGACGACACCCTCCTCGATCTCGCTCTGCGTCAGGACGTGGTCCGTGACGGTGCACACGATCGACTCCCCCGGCGCGAGCGGGTCCGCGGGGCAGTCCACCGCGCCGTCGGCGAGCTCGACCATCTCGGCGTGCGGGTCACGCAGCGTGACGTTCCCGGTGTTCCGGAGCGTCGCGGCGAGTTCCACGAGGTCACCCGGTCGCGGGACCTCGTGCTCCGAGGCCGCGAGGTGCGCGGACAGCTCCGCGTCGAGCAGGGCGCGCCGCTCGACGTCCACCCCGGCGGTGGGCGAGGCGATGGCCTGCCGGTCGTCCGCCCCGGTCGCGGTGACGGTGAAGGCGAAGTCGACCCGTCCGGCGTCGACGTCGTCCTGGGTCAACGGGTACCCGTCGACCTCGCAGGCGACCTCCGCTCCGGGTGCGACCGGTCCCGCGGGGCAGCGCACCGTGGTGCCGGGTCGGTCGACGACGAGCGCCGAGGTGTCCCGGACCGTGGTGTTGCCCGTGTTCCGGACGACCAGGGTCAGCGCCGTGCCGTCGCCGGCGCGCGGCAGCGCGTGCTCGACGGGGGTGAGGACCGCCGATGCCGACGCCGAGATCGCCGTCGCCCGCGGCAGGGGCAGGTCCGTCGGCGCGGTGGCGGTCACCTCGGCGTCCGACGGCGCGGAGCCGCGGCCGTCGACGTCGAAGTGGACGGTGCCCGCGTCGATCTCGGCCTGCGTCAGCGCGACGCGGTCCACGGTGCAGGTCGTCCGGTCGCCGGGCGCCAGGTCCTCGTCCGGGCAGTGCACGCGCGTGTCCCCACGGCCACGGACGACCGCGGTGACGTCGTGCAGGGTGACGTTGCCGGTGTTCTCCACCGTCGTCGTGAGCTGTGCGTCGTCCCCGGCGAACGGCACCTCGTGCTCGCTCGGTGCCAGGGCGCTCGTCGCGCCCACCGCGATCGACGGCGCCGCAGCGAGCGGGACGGCCGTACGGTCGTCCGCCTCGACGGATCCGCCGTCCGGAGCGGTCGCGACGACGTGCAGCGCGAAGCCCACCGACCCCTCGTCGATCTCGCGCTGGGTGAGGACGTGGTCCTCGACCGCGCACGCGAGCTCGGCGCCCGGCGCCAGCGCCCCCTGCGGGCAGGTCGCCTCGACACCGGTCGGCCGCGGGTCGTGCACGGTGACGTTGCCGACGTTGGTCACGGCCGCCGTGAGCCGGACGTGGTCGCCGGCCCGGGGCGCCCGGTCCTGGTCCGCCCGAGCGGCGGTCAGGGTGGTGGTGATGCGCGCCTCCTGGGCGACCGCGAGCGTCGTCGCGTCCGTCGCCGAGACCGTGGCGCCGTCCGGTGCGACGCCCGTGGACCGCACGTCGAACCGGACCGCGCCGGCGTCGACGTCCTGCTGGGTGAGGGGGTACCCCGACGTCGCACAGTCGACGGAGGCGCCCGGTGCCAGCGGGCCGGGCGGACACGTCGCGGTGATGCCCTCGGGACGGGTGAAGGTGCTCGCCGGGTCCGTCAGGGTGACGTTCCCGGTGTTCGTGACGCGCACGGACACGTCGGCGACGGTGCCCGGCGCGGACGCCGCACCGTCGGGCAGGGCTGCCGTCACCCGCGTCCCGACCGCCGGAGCCGGTGCGATCGTCGGCTGGTCGGCCCGTGCGACCCCGCGGACGTCGCCGTCCCGCGGGTCCTTCGCCACGACGGTCGACGCGAACGGGACGCTGCCCCGATCGACGTCCTCCTGGGTGACGGTGTACCGCCCGTCGACGGCACAGTCGACCGCGTCACCCGGCGCGAGCGGCCCGTCCGGGCAGTCGACCCGGAACCCGGGGCGGTCGTCGATCGTGGCCGTGGGGTCGTGGAGCGTCACCGTGCCGCTGTTGCGCACGCGCAGGCGGAGTCCGACGGTACCGCCGACGCCCGGGGGTCCGTCGTCGACGACGGTCCGCAGGGTGGCCTCGACGGCCGGAGCGGACGCGGTCGTGTCGACGGACGCCGAGGCCGATCCGGTCACCGTCGCTCCCCCACGCGAGACCGCGGTCGCGTCGACCGTGTCGTCGATCCGCCCCGCGTCGAGGTCCGACTGGGTCACCGCCCTCGCCGGTGACGTGCAGGACGTCGAGGCACCCGGAGCGAGCTCGTCGTCACCGTGCCGTTCCGCCCGGTGACCGCGAGGTCGTGGACCGGGACGTCGCCGTCGTTGCGGACGGTGCTCGCGAAGGCGACCTGCTCGCCGAGGTCGGCCACGTCGTCGTCGTTCCCGTCCGTGAGGACCGCGCGGTCGGTGACCGCGAGGGCGTTCCGCTCGGCGCGGAAGGTGACGCTCGCGGGCTCCGGCAGGTCGACACCCACGTGCTCGGTGACGTCGTCCGCGGTGATCGTGTACGTCCCCGCGCGGTCCGCCACGACGTCGAAGGAGACCGTGCAGTCCGCGGCGAGGCGGGCGAGGCTGCCGTTCCGCACGGCGAGCGCGTCGCCACCCGCCGGGGCGGAGACGGTCGCGCCCTGGCACGTCGTCTGCACCTTCGGGTCGGGGGCGATGTGCAGTCCCTCCGGCAGGTCCTCGGCGAACGACCACCCCGGCTTCGATCCCCGCTCCGCGGTGTTGACGACACGGGCGGTCATGCGCGCGGTGTCCCCGACGAAGGGCTCACCGGCGTAGGCGTTGGCGAGCACCGGGGTGGAGTCGAGCACGGTGACACCGTCGATCGCACCGTCGTTCCCGCTGTACGAACCCTGCTGGTTCCGGAGCCGCCACTGCACGGTGTCGCCGCTGAAGAGCAGCCCGCCGCTCGACGTGAACCTGCCCGCCCGGTAGCTCTGCCCGCCGAACGAGTACGTCGCACTGCCCTGCTCCGTGCAGGGGTCGATCGCGTGGTCGGACACGTTCCGCTCCGTCGCGCCGTCGACCAGGCTGAACGCGAGCTTCGGGTGCGCCCACTCGGGGCCGCACGACCCGGCCGCGGCGACGACGCCGAACGAGATGAAGCGCCCTGACGCGCCGACGCGCGTCGGGGTCGTCGGCTCGACCTGCACCGCGTTCACCGGGACGTTCCGGTCCTCGGTCCAGGCACTCACCGCGTGGTTGGTGCCCGGGTCCGTCCCGCCGGCCTGTCCGAGCACCGAGGCGAGTCCGCGGATCTCGGCGTTCCGCCCGCAGGCGCTCACCGCCGTGCTGCGCGCGCTGGTGACGATGCCGTTGCACTGCTGGGCGTCGATCCACTGCGGCGCCGCGGTGTAGTGCTCGCCGTTCCGCCCGACGTACTGGTTCAGCATCACTGGTCGGGTGCTCATGCCGTTCTCGAAGTCCTCCGAGAACAACACCCGCGGCTGCGCTCCCGGGACGACGTGGACGCCGCCCCGGGACGCGACCGGTGGGAGGGGAGCCGCGGGAGCGCCCTGGGGGGACAGGAGCGCTCCCGCGACGACCGCCGCGACCGCACCGACGGCCGCGATGGTCCTGGTCACCGTTCGGCGACAGGCGCCTCGTCGTGATCTTTGGTATGTGAAATGCACAACTCCTTCGTACCGGGTGGGCGTCGACCTGTCCGCCTGAACGTTCCCGGGAAGCACCCTGGGGGCGCTTTGGTTGCATGGGGACATGACCGTTCCGAACATCACCCTGAACGACGGCAAGACCATCCCGCAGCTCGGCTTCGGTGTCTTCCAGATCGACCCTTCGGACACGAAGGAGGCCACCCTCACCGCGCTCGAGGTCGGCTACCGCCACATCGACACCGCCGAGATGTACGGCAACGAGAAGGAGGTCGGCGAGGCCATCGAGGCGTCCGGCATCCCGCGCGAGGAGATCTTCGTCACGTCGAAGCTCAACAACGGCTTCCACGACCCGGCCCTCGCCGCCGAGAACGGCAAGAAGTCGGCCGACCTGCTCGGCGGGTACACCGACCTCTTCCTCATCCACTGGCCGCTGCCGACCGTGTCGGACTTCGTCCCCACCTGGAAGGCGATGGAGGAGCTCTACCACGCCGGCACCGCCCGTTCGATCGGCGTGAGCAACTTCCAGGCGCACCACCTCAACCGCCTCGCGGCCGAGACGACGATCACCCCGGCCGTCAACCAGATCGAGGTCCACCCGTACCTCGTACAGGACGAGCTCCGCGCCTACGGCACCGAGCACGGCATCGCGACCGAAGCGTGGTCGCCGATCGCCCAGGGCCTCGTGCTCGACGACGAGACCATCACCCGCATCGCCGGCGCCACGGGCAAGACCCCGGCGCAGGTCGTCCTCCGCTGGCACATCCAGCGCGGCGACATCGTCTTCCCGAAGTCGGTCACGCGCTCGCGCGTCGAGGAGAACTTCGCCATCTTCGACTTCGAGCTCTCGGACGACGACATGACGGCGATCACCTCGCTCGACAAGGGCCACCGCACCGGCCCGGACCCGGACACGTTCGACTACGTCCCGGCCTGAGTGCCGACGGTCGCGGAACGCGACCGCACGACGGACGGGAGGCCCGTGGCTGCGTAGCCACGGGCCTCCCGTCCGTCGTGTGCGGACGTACCGGCCCGCCCGCGTAGTGCACGCGCTCGACATAGTTTCGGTATTCAACATACAACATGGGTCCTCGACCGCGACGTCTCCGATCGCGGACAGGAAGGAACCCATGCGCAAGATCACCCGCGCCGCAGCCGGCACGGCACTCGGCCTCGTCCTCACGTCCTCCGGTTTCGTGGCGGCGACCGCCGCCCACGCCGACACGGACCTACCGGCCATCCCCGGCGCGTCCGCCGAGCGCCCGATCCCGGACAGCTTCACCGGCTTCTCCGAGATCCAGGGCGCACCGAGCACCAGCGAGCGCGACGGGCTCAGCGTCTTCGGGGCGGACCGCTCGAACCCGTCGATCGCCGTCACGAGCTCAGTGACGAAGGGTCGCCTCAAGGTCGTCGACCAGCGCGGTCGTCTGCTCTGCAGCGGTAGCAGCGCTCCCGCCAACGCACACCTGTACTCGTGCGACCTCGCGGCGATCCCGTCCGGGCCGCAGGTGATCACCGCTGCGGTCGTGAAGCCGAACGGGCACTACAGTGAGCCCGACCAGGCGCTGCTCGACGCGTACGCCGCTGCTCCGGTCGTCACCGCGACCGAGCGCAAGGGCGACGACCTCGTCCTGCGCGGGAACGCCAACCGGGGCATCCGCGTCGAGGCCTCCCTCGACCGCAAGGAGATCATCGCATCCGGTGACGCGGGCACCGACGGCCGTTTCGAGGTCCGGGTCCCCGGCGGCGCCTCCGCGAAGCAGGTCGCACTGCGTGCGGTGAACGACGACGTGCCGGCGAGCACCCCCGACCACGACCACTTCGCCGTCAGCGGCTGGACGGACGTCACGCCGGCGACCGGCGGCGAGCAGCCCGGCGAGGGCCAGTCACCCGTCGAAGCCGTCACGAACCTGCACGACGGGGACACGGTCGACACCGCGGAGCCGGTCTTCGAGGGCACCGCTCGCCCCAACGGCCGCGTCCGGATCGACACCGGTTCACTGAGCGGCCTGGCGATCGGCATCGCGACGGCCGACGAGCACGGGAACTGGTCGACGAAGGCCAGCTTCCTGCGTCCCGGTGACAACGCGCTCTCCGTCTCCTACGAGCGTCCGGACGGCACGTGGCGCACGGCGCAGAGCCTCCTCGTCCACTACGTCCCGAAGGTCGACCGGTTCACCGTGCAGACGCCGGCGAACGGCAGCACCGTGACCGAAGCCCGCCCGAAGATCACCGGCGCCGGCGCGCACGCCTACTCCCCGGTCGATCTGCAGACCGCTGACAGCTACCGCCCGATGGGGCACGCCCGGACCGACGCGAGCGGCGAGTTCGTGCTCGACGTCTCCGAGGACCTGAAGCCCGGCGTCAACGAGCTGACCGCGTCCTACCAGGACCTGAACGGCAAGTGGAAGACCGAGTCCTACACGCTGACCTACGACGACGGCAAGGGCGGCGAGCAGCCCGGCGACGGCCAGTCGCCCGTCGCGGCCGTGACGAACCTGCACGACGGCGACACCGTCGACACGGCGGAACCGACCCTCGAGGGCACCGCTCGTGCGAAGAGCCACGTGCGGGTCTCCATCGACGGTCTCGCGGGTCCGATCATCGTCGACACCACCGCCGACGACCACGGGAAGTGGTCCGCGAAGGCCAGCTACTTCCGCCCCGGCGACAACTCGGTGGTCGTCGCCGCCGAACGCGCCGACGGCACCTGGCAGCGGACGCAGGACCTCCTCGTCCACTACGTCCCGAAGGTCGACCGGTTCACCGTGCAGACGCCGGCGAACGGCAGCACCGTGACCGAAGCCCGCCCGAAGATCACCGGCGCCGGCGCGCACGCCTACTCCCCGGTCGATCTGCAGACCGCTGACAGCTACCGCCCGATGGGGCACGCCCGGACCGACGCGAGCGGCGAGTTCGTGCTCGACGTCTCCGAGGACCTGAAGCCCGGCGTGAACGAGCTGACCGCGTCCTACCAGGACCTGAACGGCAAGTGGAAGACCGAGTCCTACACGCTGACCTACGACGACGGCAAGGGCGGCGAGCAGCCCGGCGACGGCAACGGCGGCGAGCAGCCCGGCGACGGCGGCACCGAGGAGCCCGGCGACGGCGCGTCCGACACCGCCTTCAGCGCCGATGCGCTCCGCGTCAGCGACCGCCAGGTCGACGTCGGCGTCCACGGCCCGAAGGGCACCGAGGTCACCGTCTCCGCCAACGGCGAGAGCAAGAAGGTGACGCTCGGCGACACCGACTACGGCAACACCCTGGTCACCGCACCGAAGAAGCTCACGACGACCGTGACGATCACCGCCACGATCGCCGGCGAGCAGGTCGAGCGCACGCTGACGATCGGCAACGGCGACCACGCCGCCGACGCGCTCGAGGCCGAGGTCACGAGCACCAGCGCGCTGCTCGGCTCGGCGAAGATCACCGTCTGGGGCCTGCCCTCGGGCATCGGCGGCCTGCAGGCACGTGAGGGCGACCGCGCGCTGGCCACCGGCGTGATCAAGGACGACGGTGAGGGCAGCATCTCCGTCTCCGGCCTGACGAAGGGCGACCACGTGATCACCCTCGTCTCCGGCGGCAAGCAGACGCAGGTGTCCGTGCACATCTGACGCTGACCGCACAGCGAGGCCCCCGTCACCACGGTGACGGGGGCCTCGTGCGGTCCCTCAGTCCGAGCGTCGCGACGCGGTCACCGTGAACTTGTCGGTCCGGACCACCTGTCGCGTCGGCCCGACCAGACGCTCCAGCACCGGCCGGTAGCGCAGGTGCGAGTTCCAGACGCACCACAGTTCGCCGCCGGTCTGGAGGACCGTGGCCGCGTTGCGGAACATCGCCTCCGCCGCGTCGGTGCTCACCGTGGTGCCCTCGTGGAAGGGCGGGTTGCACAGCACGAGCCCGGCCGAGCCGGCATCGAGCTCGTCCCCCGCGTCCGACCGGACGACCCGGACCCGGTCGGCCACGCCGTTCGCCGCAGCCGTCGCCCGCGTCGACGCGACCGCGATCGCCGACACGTCGGTCGCCACGACCCGCACGGACGGCCGCCGACGGGCCAACGCGGTCGCGATGACCCCGTTCCCGCACCCGAGGTCGACGGCGACCCGCGCCGACGGCACGGCGTCGTCGACGACACCGAGCAGCACGCGCGTGCCCTGGTCGAGCGACGTCCCCGCGAACACCCCGCCGTGCGCGACGAGCGTCATCCCGAGCTCGTCGACGTGCACCGAGCGCGGCCAGGGGTTGGTGGCGTCCGCGCGCACCGCCGTCGCGCGGAGGGGGTCCTGCGCCACGAGCAGCCGCGACTTCCCCCGCCCCCGCGAGGCGGTGACCTCCCCGAAGTACCGGCGGAGCACGTCGTTCTGCGACAGGTTCATGTGCTTCGAGACCCCGCCGCAGAGCAGTACGACGTCGGGCGCCGCCCACCGGGCGACCGCCCGGGCGAGCTCGTCGAGCCGGTCGTTCGACTTCGACAGGCGCAGCAGCACCAGGCGGACGTCGCGGAACGCCTGCTCGAGCGTCTCGGTGAGCACGAAGCCGCTCCGCCCGAAGGTGCCGGCGTTGGCCTGGAGTGCGCGCACGCCCACCAGTGAGTCCTGGACGACCCGGACGCCCGAGGCCCCGTGCACCGTCATCGCCCCGAGGGTGAGCACCCCGTACCGGTCGTCGACGACGGCGACCTCGCCGGGCTGCCGGAGCGCGTCCCCGTGCACGTGCGGCGCCTCGTCGAGCAGGAAGCGGTCGGTGCCGTCGATGGCCACGAGGTCAGGCTCCTCGCTGGCCGGGGAGCGCCGGAAGTGGTCGGCGAAGTCGAATGGCACCGCCCCAGGGTACCCAGCGCCACCCGCACGCCCGCGCGCCGGCGGGACCCGGCGGTATATCACCGGGGTCACTGGTATCCCAGCGTCGTACGCTCGGAGGAGACCGCCGGACGGACGACCAGCGGCACGACGAGCGAGAGGGGCCGATGTTCGCTTCGCCAGACGCCGTCCTCCGTCCCCGCCTGCGGGACCAGGCACGGGAACGACTGCGTACCGAGATCATGAGCGGTGTCCTCGCCCCGGGCACCCTGCTCGACGACGAGCAGCTCGCCCTGCGGCTCCGGTGCTCCCGGACGCCCGTCCGAGAAGCACTGTCGGACCTCGGGCACCTCGGACTCGTCGAGTTCCGGCCGAACCGCTACACCCGCGTCACGGTGCCCCGTCGCGACGAGCTCGTGCCGACCCTGCAGGCGCTGGGTCTGCTCTTCGGCGGCGTCGTGCGGACCACCATCGGCGACATGGAGGACCGTGACCGTGCAGCGCTCTTCCGCCGCGTCGGCCTGGTGCTCGACTGCATGGCGATGCCCACGTGGCAGTGGGGTGCCGACGCGATCACCCCGGTCTACCGGACGTTCATCACCGCGTGCGACAACCCGCTGCTGGCGTCGACCCTGAGCGGCGCCCTCGACGGCCTGACGTACCGCCTCCGGCACGACGAGATCCGGACCGCGCTGCCGTGGGAGCACATCCGCAACGGGCTCGTGGCGCTCCGGGTCGCCATCGACTGCCGTGACGGGCGTCTGGCGGAACGGGCGACCTGGACGGTGCACCTGCTGCAGGACCCCGACCGCGGACGGGCCTGACGTGTGCGGCACCTGCCTCCGAGCCGTGATCGCCGACGTGCGGTCCCGCCGGACGGCGCGCTGCCTACCCGAGGACGAACGACCGGCACCGCGCCGGTGCCCGGTGGTCGATGCCACCCTCGACGACGTCCGCTCGGACCCGGAGCCCTGACGATCCCCCTCCCCGACCCGCGGTGGGTGCCGGACGAGGACGGGCCCGGGAACGCACCGCTCGGTGCGCTCCCGGGCCCGTTGCGACGGTCGGGTCCTCGATCAGGACGTCGACACGACGAGCACCCGGTCGGTCGTCGTGTTCGCGCCCTTCGAGAGCGCGGTGGCGACGAGCCGGTGATCCTCGATGGTGAGCGGTGTCGTCGTGATCGCCCACCTGCCGTCCGCGTCGGCGGTCACCGTCCCGTACCGGTCCGCGTCGCCGTCCTCACCGAGGCTGACCCGGGCACCGGGCTCCGCCGTGCCGCTGACCCGGACCGTGTCCCAGACCGGGGTGATCTGGAACCCGTCGGCGGGCGAGTAGATGCGCACGCCGTTGCCGTAGTCCACCGGGACCTCGACCGAACCGGTCGGCTGTCCCGAGGTCGTCTGCGTGACCGTCAGGGTCTTCGCTCCCGAGGCGTCCGGCGCCGGGATCGTCACCGACCACGTGCCGTCGGACGCCACCGTCACCGGCTGGGGCACGAACCACGCTCCGCCGATCGAGACGGTGGATCCCGCCTGCCCCGTCCCCGAGAGCGTCGCACGCTGGGTGACGTCCTCCGAGAAGCGCACGGCGGCGGTGAACGGCCTGCCGACGACGGTCGTCGTGGTGCGCGCCGTCGTGTCGAAGGTCGCGTTCGTGAAGCTCCCGGCGAGCGTGCCGGTCATCGCACCCGAGGTGGTGGCGACGTCCGCCGGCGTCTCGACCCGGAAGGTGAAGCGGAACTGCTGACCCGCGGCCACGTTCCAGTTGCGGTTCCCCAGCTGGTACTCGTACCGGGTCCCGTCGGGCGAGCGCTCGCCGCCGACGATCGAGTTGCCGCCGAAGGTCCGCCAGGTGTCGCCGTCGAGGTACTCACCGCGCTGCTGGTCCTGCCCGGGTGCGAAGGCCGTCCCCGCCGGCGCCTGCACCGTCAGCCGGCCGTTCGGCGTCGTGAACGCAGACTTCGCCGTGTAGGTCACGGACACGTCCGACGTCCCACCCCGCGTGAGCTCGGCCGTACCCGTCTCCCCGACGATCTGGTCCGTCTTCACCGGGTCGACGATCGTCACCGTTGCGCTCTGCTCGTCCACGAACTGGCCACCGACGTACTGCTGGATCGTCCGCGTGTTCGACCCGAGCGAGAGCCCCCCGATCGTCGCCGACCAGAGCCCCTTCGCGTCCGCCGTGGCCAGCTCGCCGCCGCCCTGCAGCCGGATCGAGGCGTGCTTCGTCGCCTGACCGGCGACGGTCATGGTGCGGGCCGCGTCGTTCTTGCCCGTGGAGTTGATCCGCAGTGGAGCGGTCTCGTACGGCCTGGTCACGTTGCCGAGCCGGACACCCTTGTTCGAGTTCCAGTACCACCACAAGCCGTCGTACACCGAGCTGTACACGGTCCCGGCATCCCGGGTCTGGCCTTCCGCCCACGACGCCGGCCACGGGACGAAGTAGCCGCCCGTCGTGTCGACCCGGTCCGCGATGCGCTCGCCGTCACGGTCGATCAGGCTCTTGACGTTCCAGCACGCCCCGGTGCACTGCGGCTTGGCGAAGACGTAGTAGCCCGAGGCCGCTGACCGGACGCTCACGCCGGACGGTGTCTGTGCGAAGGCGAACTCGCGCGGCTGCACGTGGTGGTCCGGAGACGTCCGTGCGCCGGTCGCGGCGTCGAACAGCTGCTCGGACGACGCCTCGGGCACCGCAGAAGCGCCCGTGGCAGGGCTGACGAGTACGAGGGCGAGCGCGGCGCAGGTGATCGCGGCCAGACGCCGCAGGGACGGTGTTCGCAAGGGTCCTCCTGGTGGTCGGTAGGGTCCGGAACGGACGCCTCCACTGAACCAGAAGGTGGAATACGGTGTTTCAGTGCTGCGGTCGGTAGAGCACCACCGCGGTGTTCCGCTGGGGGCGCATACCCGCCCGCAACGGCACGGCGCCGCCGGTCGTCGTCGCTGCGAAGACGCGAGCGCCCGGCCGGGCGATGAGCTGGTCGGCCAGCGCCCGCTCGAGCTCGCGGACACGATCACGCAGCAGCTGGTTCTCGTTCTCGAGGTCGAGCACCCGCCGGATCCCCTCCAACGACACGCCCTCGGAACTGAGCCGCGCGATCTCGCGCAGCTGCGCGACGTCGCGCATCGAGTACCGGCGGGAGCCGCCGCGAGTGCGGCCCGGAACGACCAGGCCGAGCCGGTCGTACTGCCGCAGCGTCTGCGGGTGCATCTCCGCGAGCTCCGCCGCAACCGCGATCGCGAAGACGGGCGAGTTCTCGTCCATGTCGGTCATGGTTCGTTCCTTTCCGTCGTCCGCGTGGTGCAGGACCAGCCTGGAGGCTCGGCGAGCGCCCGTCAGGAAGCCGCGCCGAGCCTCCAGGCTGGCTCATGCGAGCAGCGCTAGCTGCGCGCCTTCGCGAGGAGGTCCTCGCGGGGGTCCTCGTCGGGCAGGGCCGCGCGGAGGGCCTCGACGGCCTCGCGCTGCTTGTCCGACAGGTGCGACGGCACCGCGACCTGCACGGTCGCGAGGAGGTCGCCGGTGCCGCTCTTCGTCGTGACCCCGCGTCCCTTGATGCGCAGGACGCGACCGGACGGTGTGCCGGGGGCGACCTTCAGCTTGACGGGCTCGCCGCCGAGCGTCGGCACCTGGATCGTTGCGCCGAGGGCGGCCTCGGCGAACGTCACGGGGACGTCCACCCGCAGGTGCTGCCCGTCGCGCTCGAACACCGGGTGCTTCCGGACGGCGACGCTGACGACCAGGTCGCCGGCCTCTCCCCCGTCCGGGCTCGGCTCGCCACGCCCGCGCAGGCGGATCTTCTGCCCGTCGGCGACGCCCGCGGGGATGCGGACGTTGACCGGCCGGCCGTTGCCCTGCGAGAGCTTGACGGTGTCGCCGGCGATCGCGGTGGTGAAGTCGAGCGTCGTCGACGCCGTGACGTCGCGCCCCTTGCTCGGACCACCGAAGCCGCGGAAGCCGCCGGAGTTCTGCCCGAAGCCGCCGCCACCGAACATGCCGCCGAGGATGTCCTCGAAGCCGCCGGCACCGCCGCCGCCCTGGCCGAAGCGGACGCGCTGCCCGCCACCGCCCTGCTGCCCGAACATGCCACCGAAGACGTCCTCGAAACCGCCCTGGGCGCCCGGGCCGCCCGCGGTGAAGCGGGCGCCCGAGCCCATGGCGCGGACCTGGTCGTACTCGGTGCGCTGCTCCTTGTCGGAGAGCACCGAGTAGGCCTCGCTGATCTCCTTGAAGCGGGACTCGGCCGCAGCGTCACCCGGGTTGGAGTCCGGGTGGTACTGCCGGGCGAGCTTCCGGTAGGTCTTCTTCAGCTCAGCGTCGCTCGCCGTCTTGTCGACGCCGAGGACCTTGTAGAAGTCCTTGTCGAACCAGTCCTGACTGGCCATGAATCCCTACCTCCTCCCGGGTGTCAGGCCGGGACCGCGACGGCGACCTTGGCCGCACGGAGCACGCGGTCGCCGAGCTTGTAGCCCGGCTCCACGACGTCCGCCACGGTCTGGTCGGTCGCACCCGGCGTGGGCAGCTGCACGATCGCCTCGTGCACGTTCGGGTCGAAGGGCTCGCCCTTCTCGCCGATCTGCACCAGCTTGAACTTCTCGAAGCCGCCGCGGATCTTCTGCCCGATGACCTGCATCGGGCCCTCGGTCAGGTCACCGTGCGCCTCGGCGCGGGTGAGGTCGTCGAGGGCCGGCAGCAGGGCGCGGACGACCTCGGCGATGACGGCGTCGCGGTTCGCCTCGCGGTCGCGCTCGACGCGCTTCCGGAAGTTCACCAGCTCCGCCTGCGCCCGGAGCATGTCCGTGCGCATGTCGGCGACGAGGTCGCGGTCGGACTGCGACAGCTTGTCCTCCTCGATGCCTCGGGCGGCGTCGTCGAGCAGGGCCTGGTCCTCCGGCGACAGGTCGTTGTCCGGCCCGCCGGCGGCGGGGGCGTCCGTCGGCACTTCGACGTCCGGCCCCTCCGCCTCGACGAGGTCCTCGGGCTCCTGCGCGTTGGTGGCGTCGCCCTCGACCTGGGGCTCGCCGTCCTCGGGCACGTTGTCCTTCGGGTCCGTCATGGCTACTTCTTGTCCTTGTCGTCCTCGTCGTCCACGACCTCGGCGTCGACGATGTCCTCGTCGTCCGCCTGCTGCTGGCCCTGGTCGCCGGCCGGCTGCTCACCACCGGCCGCGGCACCCGCGTCCTGCTGGCTGTAGATGGCCTGGCCGAGCTTGCCCTGCGACTCGTTGAGCTTGTCGAAGGCGCTCTTCACGGCCTCGTCGTCGTCACCCGCGAGCGCGGACTTGAGGGCGTCGACGTCGCCCTGCACCTCGGACTTGACGTCTGCGGGGAGCTTCTCGTCGTTCTCCTTGATGAGCTTCTCGATCGAGTAGACGAGCTGCTCGGCCTGGTTGCGACGCTCGTTCGCCTCGCGACGGGCCTTGTCCTCGGCCGCGTGCTCCTCGGCCTCGCGGACCATGCGCTCGATGTCCTCCTTCGGCAGCGAGGAGCCGCCGGAGATGACCATCGACTGCTCCTTGCCGGTGCCCTTGTCCTTCGCGGACACGTGCACGATGCCGTTGGCGTCGATGTCGAAGGTGACCTCGACCTGCGGGACGCCACGGGGAGCCGGCGCGATGCCGGTGAGCTCGAAGGTGCCGAGCGGCTTGTTGTCACGGGTGAACTCGCGCTCGCCCTGGAAGACCTGGATCGCGACCGACGGCTGGTTGTCGTCGGCGGTCGTGAAGGTCTCGCTACGCTTGGTCGGGATCGCGGTGTTGCGGTCGATGAGCTTCGTCATCAGCCCGCCCTTGGTCTCGATGCCGAGCGACAGGGGCGTGACGTCGATGAGCAGGACGTCCTTGCGCTCGCCCTTCAGCACACCGGCCTGCAGCGCGGCGCCGACGGCGACGACCTCGTCCGGGTTGACGCCCTGGTTCGGCTGCTTGCCGCCGGTCAGGCTCTTGACGACCTCGGCCACGGCGGGCATGCGGGTCGAACCGCCGACGAGCACCACGTGCGCGATGTCGTTGACGCTGACACCGGCCTCCTTGATGACGTCGTTGAAGGGCTTCTTCGTGCGGTCGAGCAGGTCGGAGGTCATCTGCTCGAACTGCGCGCGCGAGATGGTCTCGTCGAGGTTGAGGGGGCCGTCGGCGGTCAGCGTCAGGTACGGGAGCTGGATGTTCGCCGACATCTGCGACGACAGCTCCTTCTTGGCCTGCTCCGCCGCTTCCTTCAGACGCTGCTTGGCGATCTTGTCGGTCGACAGGTCGACGCCGTGCTCGCTCTTGAACTTCTTGACGAGGTGGTCCACGATGCGCTGGTCCCAGTCGTCGCCGCCGAGGCGGTTGTCGCCCGAGGTCGCACGGACCTGGATCGTGGAGAAGTCGTCGTCCTTGCCCACCTCGAGCAGGGAGACGTCGAACGTGCCGCCACCGAGGTCGAAGACCAGGATGAGCTCGTCCTCCTTGCCCTTGTCGAGGCCGTAGGCGAGCGCCGCAGCGGTCGGCTCGTTGATGATGCGGAGGACGTTGAGGCCGGCGATCTCACCGGCGTCCTTCGTGGCCTGGCGCTCGGCGTCGTTGAAGTACGCCGGGACGGTGATGACCGCGTCCGTGACGTCCTCGCCGAGGTACTGCTCGGCGTCGCGCTTGAGCTTGCCGAGGGTGCGCGCCGAGATCTCCTGCGGCGTGTAGCTCTTGCCGTCGATGTCGACCTTCCAGTCGGTACCGATGTGGCGCTTGACGCTCGCGATGGTGCGGTCGACGTTCGTGACGGCCTGGCGCTTCGCGGTCTCGCCGACCAGGACCTCGCCGTCCTTCGTGAAGGCGACGATCGACGGCGTGGTGCGGAGGCCCTCGGCGTTCGCGATGACGGTGGGTTCGCCGCCCTCGAGCACGCTGACGACCGAGTTGGTGGTTCCGAGGTCGATGCCTACTGCACGTCCCATGTTGTGGTGCTCCTTCTGTTGGTTCGTGGTCTTGCTGAAGCCTACGCGGAGTTGCGTCCGCTGCACTCAAGTTTACTCGGGATGGGCGGCACGTCAAGCGCGGAAGGCGAGAGTTGCGTCGACTCCTGTCAGGTTCCGCTACCTCTCGCGTGTGGCATGTTTTCAGGAAATTGGTGCGATATTCCACATGTACATGTCGGAGCCGTGTGTCTGCACGGCTGACCTCGGAAAGACAACTCCTCGCACATGAAGAAGACACTCCGCGCAGTAGGGGCCACCGGCCTGGCTGCTGCAACCATCGTCACAGGGCTGAGCTTCGGGCCAGCCGCGAGCTACGCCGCCGCAGATGCCGGGACGACCACCCGGAAGCTGGTGTTCAAGGCAGACGGCAAGTTCTGGGCGGTCGGCTCGTCGAACATCCCGACGGACGACCGCGTCGCGGCCACCCCGTTCGACACCGTTGCGGCGGCTCGCGCAGCCGCTGCGAGTTACGACGTGCCGACCAGCGGGTCCGCCAAGGTTCGTCTCTCCGGCACGAAGGACTGCCTGAGGGACACGGGCACCTACAAGGTCCGCCTCGAGTCGTGTGACACCGCACAGGTGTGGGAGGTCGAGGGCGGCACCAAGCTGCGCCGCGTCGACAACCACGCCTACATGGGTGTGAACGCCACCGCCAAGGGCCTGCGCGCGAGCCTCAGCGCCAGTCAGGGCGATGCGATGGACCTCGGTCCGGCGGAGTTCATGCCGTTGTTCGCCACCCCGACCGCAACCACCATGGAGCAGGGGCAGAGCGAGGTGGAGGTGCCCTTCCTGTTCCAGACGACGGCGAACTTCCAGGTGCGGAACACCACCTTCACGTTCCGAGCGCCCACCGGGACACACTTCGCGGACCAAGACGAGGTCCCCGTCCTGTACGACTCCAAGCTGAGCGCGAAGGGTTGCGCTCTCAGTCTCGGTGGGACGGTCCTGACGTGCACGTCCGACGACGTGACCGGCAGCTACATCCGCAAGGGCCAGTGGTGGGAGTTCAGGCCGAAACTCGTCGTCGACGACTCCTTCAGCGGCACCGCCACGGCAACGATGCAGTGGAAGGGTGATTTCGCCCCACCGTCCAGCAGTGACTTCTGGACGGGCTCCTCGACGAACTCGACCGCGATCACCCGGGGTGCCCTCCCCGAGGCACTGACCGACGTGCACGTCGTCGACAGCGACGACAACGGAGCAGTGCTCGAGGCCACACTGCCCGACACCGGCGGGAAGACGACCGCTGCCTTCGCCTACACGCAGGACCGCACCGGGTTCTCGCGCGATGCGTCCCAGCGCGACCTCTGGAGCGTCGGCTCGTCGGCAGACACGACCGGCTCCCAGAAGGTCCAGTTCCGCGTCGACTTCGACGAGATGGGGCTCAAGCCCGGCAAGAAGGGTGCCGTCTACGTGTACGCCGGTGTCCGCGTCGGCAACGAGTGGGTCAACGGCAAGTCCTGGGGCCTCTTCTTGACCCGCCCCTCCATCTTCTCCGCCACGACGTCCTACGACGAACGCGACGACTCCTTCACGCTCAGCGGGACCACCACGAAGGACGCCAGCCTCATCGAGGTCAGTGCCGACAACGGGGAATCCTGGCGCGCCGTCACCGCCTCGGTCAACAAGGAGTACGAGATCCAGTTGGAGCGGGACCTCACCGCCGGCACCAGCTTGCTCGTCCGTCCGGCGGGCAGTCCCGCCTTCACCGCGGTCCCGCTGCACAGTTCCCCGCTCACGAAGGTCGCCGTCGGCAAGAGCGGCAGCCGGCGCACGCTCACGGCGTTCGCGGACGCCCCCGACGCGACGATCCACGTGTCGCGCGGCGACACCAGCAAGCAGGACTACCAGATCATCAAGGCCGACGACTCCGGATGGATCCGGCGCGCGGTCCTCGAGCTGCCGTCGGACGTCACCAGCGCCACGATCTGGTCGGACGACCGCGGGCAGCGCCAGGAGGTCGCCCTGCCGCTCGCTCTGGACGCGAACGCAACGGACATCAACGTCGAGGAGGGCACGGCACTCCTGACCGGCTCCACCCCGACGAACGCGGACCGAGTCGAGGTGGCCTGGGGCGACCAGCAGCGCAACATCTCCCTGCAGGACGACACCTTCTCGCTGCCGCTCGACAAGCTCGCCCTCGGTGAGAACACGGTGACGGTCCGCGCCTACGACGGTGAGGAGCCGCTTGGGAGCATCGACGTCCCTGTCGACCTGCGGGTGCAGGAGGTCACCGCGTCTGCGAAGTTCGACCCGGACCCTCGGACGGTCGTGCAGCTGAGCGGTAAGGCCACCCCTCATACGAAGGTCGAGATCCGTCGCGGGGGGAAGGCCGTGAACAAGGTGCCGGTGGACGCCGACGGTACGTGGACCGCCGGCGTGAACGCACCGAACAAGGCCGGTGTCGACACCCTCGACATCGTGCAGGTGATCCGGGGTGCAGACAACGGCAAGCAGACCCTGCCGGTCGACTACGGCACGGGCACCGAGATCACCTCGCCGGAGGACGGCGCCGCGCTCGAGCCCGGCAGCACGCTCGACCTCGAGGGCAAGTCACAGCAGGGCGCCCTCGTCAAGGTGTTCGAGAAGGGCAAGCCGGGCTCGATCCTCGGCTCCGCCGAGGCGAGCAAGCAGGACGGCACCTGGGACATCGCGGTCAAGGACCTCGAAGACCGTGAGTACCAGCTCGTCGCGTCGACGGTGAGCAAGGGCTACAACACCACCACCACCGAGATCACGATCAACCCGGGCAAGTCCGCCGTCGCGAAGCCGACCGCTGAAGCCAGCTTCCTCAGCGACATCACGAAGAAGGCAGTAGTGAGCGGCACCGGTGCGAACGGTGGCGAGATCACGGTGAAGAACAAGGCCACCGGCGAGACGATCGCCGGACCGGTGAAGGTGGTCGACGGCAAGTGGTCGACGGAGATCGACCCGATCGGAGCCGGCTCCCACGAGCTGGTCATCGAGCAGACCGGGGTCGACGACGGGACCCAGACCGCCGAGACGACGATCGACTACGGCGCCAGCGTCGCGATCACCGGCCCGTCCGGTACGGTCTCGCCCGGGACGGTGACGGTCTCCGGAACGGGCCAGGACGGAGCCGAGGTCACCGTCCAGGCCGGTGACGAGCAGGTCGAGACGACCGTGTCCGGCACGACGTGGTCCGCCGACATCGAGATCCCGGGCGGCACCTCCTCCGTCAAGATCACCGCGACCCAGCAGTCCAAGGGCGCGCTGAGCACGTCCTCGTCCACCGACGTCGTGCCGAACGGCTCCCAGGAGGCGACCGCGGTCGCCATCACCGAACCCACCGACGGCTACTACACGCCGGGCGAGATCACGCGGATCGCCGGTACGGCGACGCCGTACGCACAGGTCACCGTGCGCTCCGACTGGGACACGCTCGCACCCGTCACGGCGGACCGCAACGGGAAGTGGGAGGCCTGGGGCTGGTACGGCCCGTCGTCGTCCTACAACCTCGTCGCCTCGCAGGAGCGTGTCGACGGCAGCACGTCCGAGTCGGCCGTGTTCAAGCTCGCGCCGAAGGGTTCGTCCGAGCACAAGGAGGTCGCGATCACGACGCCGAGCGGCTTCTACTCGCCCGGGGAGACGACGCTCGTCCGCGGAACCGCGACGCCGTTCGCCCGCGTGGACATCTCCGCGTCGTTCGGGTACCTCGACACCGTGTACGCCGACCAGAACGGCGACTGGGCATGGTGGGCGCACATCGGACCGAGCGCGATCTACGAGCTGACGGCGACGCAGACCCGCGGCGACGGCTCCACGAGCAAGTCGAACACGATCGTGCTCAAGCCCGAGGCCGACCAGTCATCGCCCGTCGTGATCGACACGCCGAGCGGCACGTACAACCCGGACGGCCAGACGAAGGTCTCCGGCACCTCCAGCCCGAACGCCGTCATCACCCTGAACGCGAGCTGGGGCCCGCTGGAGCCGACGGTGACCGCGGACGACAACGGTTCCTGGACCTTCTGGGGTGACCTCGGCCCTTCTGCCGAGTACATCCTGACGGCACGTCAGGAGCGGACGGACGGGACCTCGAGCACGTCGAACACGATCACGCTGAAGCCCGTGGTGCCTGCTGATGCTCCGGTGGTGATCGACACCCCGAGCGGCACCTACGTGCCCGGCGCCTGGACCACGATCTCCGGCACCTCCGCGCCCGGGGCAGAGATCACGATCAGCGCCGACTGGGGACCGTTCGGGACGACGCAGGCTGACAGCCGCGGGAAGTGGTCCTACAGCGACAACATCGGACCGAGCGCCGTGTACAACCTCACCGCGACCCAGAAGCGCGCGGACGGGACGTTCAGTGACTCCAACACGATCACGCTGAGCCCCGCGAACTGAGTCCATCGGCGGACGGCCCTCCCACGGGCCGTCCGCCGATCACTCTTTTGCATAACACATGTGATATACTGCTACGGTCGTCATCCACGATCGGAGTCCCTCTTGACCTTCACCGACATCGCCCGCGCGCTCCGTCGCTCCCGAGCCCTGGTCGCCATCGCGACGCTCCTCGGAGCACTCCTCGGAGGGGGTTGGACGTGGTTATCGACCCCGCAGTACGACGCGATCACAGAACTCTTCGTGGCCGTGGAGCCATCGGGCACAGACGTGACGCAACTCGCGCAGGGGAACAACGCCGCACAGCAGAAGGTCACCTCCTACCTCGCGGTGATCACCAGTGCGAGCGTGCTCGAACCGGTCATCGAGGACCTCGGTCTCGAGCAGGACGTCGAGGAACTCGCAGAGCAGATCACCGCGATCTCGCCCGCGAACAGCGTGCTCGTCGACATCACGGTGCGAGACCCCGAACCGAAGACGGCGCAGCACATCGCCGACGCGGTGGCCCGCTCGTTCATCGACGTGGTGACGGAGCGCCTCGAGAAACCAACCGACGGCGGCACCTCGCTGGTGCGCCCCGAGGTCATCCAGCCTGCGGAGACGCCCAGCGCTGCCGCAACGCCGGGCCTCGTCGTCAACGTCCTCCTCGGACTGGTCGCCGGCCTCACGACAGGCATCGGGGGCGCCCTCCTCCTCCAGGCCCTGGACACCAGGCTGCGAACGATCAGCGACCTCGAGCAGGTGTCAGATGCGCCGCTGCTCGGGACGATCAGCGTCGAAAATTCGCTCGAACGTCGACCGCTCATCGTGCACACCGATCCGCGCAACCCCGTCGCCGAGGCCTTCCGGGCCCTCCGGACCAACGTCCAGTTCATCGATCTGCAGAGTCCGACACGGACACTGACCATCACCTCGGCTCTGGCCGGCGAAGGCAAGAGCACCATCGCGGCGAACCTCGCGATCGCGATGAGCGAGAACGGTGGACGTGTCGCACTGGTCGACGCCGACCTCCGTCGCCCCCGCGTCGCGGCGTTGATGGGCTTGGAGGGGTCGGCAGGCCTGACCGACGTCCTCCTCGGACGAACGGAACTCGATGACGTCATGCTCCCGTGGGGTGTCGGCGGACTCAGGATCCTCCCCGCCGGGCAGGTCCCGCCGAACCCCAGCGAGCTGCTCGGGAGCTTCGCGATGTCGAAGTTGGTCGAGCAACTCGCGGCCGACTTCGACACGGTGATCTTCGATGCACCACCGCTGCTCCCCGTGACGGATGCCGCGGTGCTCAGCCGCATCACCGACGGCGCCGTGCTGGTCATCGCCGCAGCACGAGCCACCCGCCATCAGGTCGCCACCGCACTCCAGGCCCTGTCCAACGCTCGCGCGGCGACGCTCGGGCTGGTCATGAGCAAGGCCTCCCGCAAGGGGTCCGACTCCTACGGGGCCTACAGCACGTACCACGAGGACCCGTCCCGATCCGGTCGGACGCCCTGACCCCCACCAACAAACCGAAGCACCACGACACAAGGAGAGCCAATGTCCACCAAGAACACACTCGTCGCCCTGTCCCTCGGTCTCGCACTCGCGGCGACGCTCACCGCCTGCTCGGGTGCCGCGACGAACGACAAGGCGTCGAAGTCCACGTCCCCCGCACCGACCCGTTCGCCGTCGACGGAGTACAACGTCTGCAAGGACGGAGTCGCTCGGATCCTCGCTTCCGATCTCCCTGCCGACGACGAGTTCTCCCTCGACTGCGACCGTGTCTCCATCGTGGGAGCAGCGACGCCAGGTTCGACGATCGAGCTCGGCACGGTGTCGAAGCTCGTGGTCGAGGGCGACGGCGTCACCGTCCATGCAGCGTCGGCGAAGGAGATCATCGTCCCCGGCAGTCGGAACACGATCACCCACGGGGGCGAGAGCACCGTCCAGGACATCGGGCAGGACAACACCATCGAGCAGCAGGAAAGCTGACCGATCCCCGCGACGCGTCGCTGCTCCTGTCACCCAGACCACTCGGGAGCAGCGACGCCCGGTAGCCTCGAACCGTGCGATGGAGTCGAGTGGGTTGGCCCGCGGCCGGGTACGTCTCACTCGAGGACGTCGAGGGGTACCCGCAGTACCTCGCCCGTCTGGTCGTCGACGCACCGCCCTCGGTCGCGGCTCTCGCATCGATCACCTGGAACGAGGCTCGGTTCGCCGAGTGGCAGGTCAGCGGTGTCCCCGATGACGCCGCCGGCGCGGGCTCGGCGCCGGGGCAGACCCTGCACGCGACCGTGGTGGTCCGGACGGACGAGGTGCTCGACACCCCGGACGGACTGTGGCGCCGGTGGAACCACGCCAGGGTCACGCTGCGATTCTCCCGCGCAGTGCTGGAGCCGGAGGACATCGAGTCACTCGCTCTGCTCTCGGGCGACGTGCAGGTCTCACGAGGCGAGATCGCACACGTGGACGCGGACGTCTGGGAGCTCCGTCTGCTGGTCTCGCCGACGGGTGAACTAGCGGTGCACTTCCGCGATGTGGCGATCGAGGTCTGTCCCGTCGACGGAGCGGCCTGGTCCGAGCTGGAGGGACGGCCACCACACGGCTGGCACGGGCCGGTGCCGGACGGCTGGGTGGAGTGGGCCTCCCCCGCGGTGCGCGCGGCGGCGCACGGTGACATCGGCGGACTCTCACTCGAACTGGACGGGTTCACTTCCGCGTCGTCCGGCATCGACGATCTCGACCCGCGCTGGGGGCTGGCGCCGCTGCACGCTGCCGCCTGGTTCGACCGACGGAGTGCAGCCGAGGCGCTCCTCGAACGCGGAGCCGATGTCGACCTGCGGGACGCGACCGGCCGCACGGCGCTCGACATCGCACGTGAGCGCGGCGCCCGCGGCACGGAACTGCTCCTGCGCGCCGTGATCACGAGTGGCTCCCCGCAGCGGGAGGATGAATCCACAGGCATGTGAAATGTCTTGCGCTGGAACTCTCGGGCGGCAGACTGGGTGGGTGTTCATCGCCCCCGCCACCGAAGCGCCGTCCACGACCTACCGAGGTGTGCAAGCGCTCCGCTTCCTGAGCGCACTCCTCGTCGTCGCCCTCCATGCTTGTTACTGGGTCAACCGCGACGCCGGCTCCGGCGCACAGGCGCCGTCGAGCGCACTCCTGGGCGATGTCTGCGTCTCTGTCTTCTTCTTGATCAGCGGCTTCGTCGTCGTCCTCGTCATCGACTCCGGCCGTGAGCCGGATTGGCAGACCTTCGCCCTCCGACGCGCGATCCGGATCCTGCCGCTCGCCTGGCTGATGACGACCACCAAGATCGTCGCGGCCGTCGTCGTGCCCGGTGCCATGTTCGACGGCGCGCTCACTCCGGTCCGCGTCCTCACGTCGTTCTTGCTCGTGCCGTCCCGCGGTCAGCACGGCATCGCCCCGATGCTGTGGGGCGTCGAGTGGACCCTGGTCTTCGAAGCAGCGTTCTACTTCCTGGTCACGGCAGCCATGGCGGTCCGGATCGATCCGGTGCGCTCCGTCTCAGCGGTGTTGGTGCTCTTCGCGATCCTCGCCGCATGGCGACCGGACGAGGGCAGTGCGATCTGGTTCTACGCGAATCCCCTCGTCCTCTTCCTGGTCGCGGGCATGTCGATCGCGCGGGCTGTCCGATCCGGCCAGGTCCTCGCCCCGATCGCGACCTGCTCGGCGCTGACAGCACTGATCATCGCGATCGGAGTTGTCCGATCCGGCCCTGCCGCCGTCTCGGCCGTCGTCTTCGCGCTCCTGACGATCACCTTCGCACTCGTGGTGTCCGTCGAGCGGCGGTACGGCTCGAGGCTTCCCGACTGGGTGGTGATGTGCGGGGACAGCGCCTTCGCCTTGTACCTCACCCACCCGCTCGTCGCCCAGGTGCTCCCGCGCGCCCTCGGGTGGTTCGGCGTACGTCAGGTCCCGTGGCTCCCCGTCGTCGTGGTGTCGGTCGTCGCATCCGTCGGCCTGGGCATCGCAGTACACCGCTGCATCGACCGCCCGGTGGGTCGATTCCTCCGTCGTCGCCTGATCCGCGCCGATGCGGCCCGCGATCATCGATCCGCGGATGCATGACACGCATCCGGTCGTATCCGGGCAGCGGAGCACACCGAGGGCACGGCGGTACGACAGCATGCGCCGGAACTTCGGCGGCCACGCGGACGCGGCTCCGACGACGCTCACCGATGTCTCCGGAGTCCGCGACGGACGGGAGGCCCGTGGCGGACCCGCCACGGGCCTCCCGTCCGTCACAGGGTCGCGTCGGGGGTCGCGTCAGTCGCGCCGCGTCTCGAGCGCGTTCGCCTGCGCGACCTTCCCGTACCAGCGCGCCGAGTCCTTCGGCGTCCGCGCGAAGGTCTCGCGGTCCCACGCCACGAGCCCGAAGGTCGGCCGGTACCCGGAGGCCCACTCGTAGTTGTCGAGGAGCGACCAGTGCTGGTAGCCCAGCACCTCGATGCCGTCCTCGATGCAGCGGTGGATGCCCTCGAGGGCGCCCTGCGTGTAGGCGATCCGGCGGGAGTCGTCGGCGGTGGCGATGCCGTTCTCGGTGATCATCAGCGGGACGTGGCCGGACAGCTCCCACGCGCTGCGGAGTCCGTCGGCCGAGGCCTCCGGGTAGAACTCCCACCCGGTCAGGGTCGTTTCGACGTCCTCCGCGACCGGCACCGGACCGGTGGCGCCGATGAACGTGCGCGTGTAGGCCTGCACCCCGAGGAAGTCGTCACCGGCGGCCTGCTCGAGGTACCAGTCGTCGCGCGGGTAGCCGTACTCGCGGAGCATCTCCTCGGACCCGGGCTCACCGTTCGCGCGGAACGCCTGCGTCGCGATGGTCCAGCCGGACTGCAGGCCGGGGACCTGCGACAGGACCTCGCGGGAGCGCCGGTGCGACGCGAGCAGCTGGTCCGCCACGTGCAGGTCGGGGTTCGGCAGGCCGTACGCCACGAGGTTCGCCGCGTCCTCTCCCCCGGCGAGCATCGCCGCGATGTTCGGCTCGTTGATCGTGCAGACGTAGCGGACGCCGTCCTGCACGACGGGGAGCGCGGCCTCGGTGTAGCGGGCGAACAGGTCGGCGGCGTCGGGCGCGCGCCAGAAGCCGTCGCGCTCGAACCAGCGCGGCACGGTGAAGTGCATGAGCGTGACGATCGGTTCGATGCCGGCCTCGTGGCAGGCCTCGACCATGCGGCGGTAGTGGTCGACCTCGGCGCGGGAGACGAAGCCGCGCTCGGGCTCGATGCGCGCCCACTCGATGCTGAACCGGTAGGAGTTCAGGCCGAGGTCGGCGGCGATGCGGATGTCCTCGCGGTACCGGTGGTAGCTGTCCGCGGCGTCGCCGGAGGGTTCGACGATGGTGGTGTCGGGCTCGTGCTCGTGCGCCCACCAGTTCGCGTTGACGTTGTTGCCCTCGATCTGGTGGGCGGCGGTGGCGGCACCCCAGAGGAAGCCGTCGGGGAACTGCAGCGTGGTGATGATGGGTCCTTTCCGTGCGCCGACGTCAGTGCGCCGACAAGAAGTCGTCGAAGAGCGCGATGGTCGCGGCCGGGTTCTCGACGTGGGGGCCGTGGTAGCTCGTGGGGACGACCTCGTAGCGGGCGCCGGTGTCCTCGGCCATCTGCCGCTGCCACGGGATCGGCCAGGCGCCGTCCCACTCACCGTGCGCCACGAGGACGGGGAGCCCGGTCGCGCGGAGCTCGGCGGACGAGTCGGTGTGGTCCTCGAGGATGTGCCCGCCGGCGACGACGCTCATCGGGCTCGTCGCGTCGAAGCGGTCGCGGACCATCCGGACGTCGTCGGGGAGCTCCTCGTCGGGCCGGTACGCCCACAGGGGGTTCGTCGAGTCGAACAGCTGCCGGTTGTTCCCGCCGGTGTCGTGCAGGATCGTCAGCTCGGTGACCTTGCGGTAGGGCCAGCCGTACGGGCCGGAGCAGAACTGCACGACCGACCGGAAGGACTGCGGGGACGCGATCGCGGCCTCGCGGGCGATGACCCCGCCGAGCGAGTGCCCGATCAGGTGCACGGGCGCGCCGTCGTCGAGCAGCGCCGCGACCCGGACGACGTCGGCCGCCTCCTCGTCGAGGGAGTAGTCGGACGGCGAGGTCGGCGCCACCGAGTCGGCCTGGCCGCGGCGGCTGATCGCGACCGCGGTCCAACCGGCCTCCCGGAGGAGCGGCATGAACGTGCGCCAGTCCTCCTTCGACCCGGTGTACCCGGGGACGATCAGGACGGTGCCCTTCGAGGGTCCGTTCGGGACGACCCGGTAGGCGGTGAGCCGACCGACGGGCAGGTCGATGCCGACGACGTCGACACCCACGGGTGTGGGGAGGTGGCCGAAGGGAGCAACAGCGGGGAACGTCATGCGAGCAGTGTCCGCCGCGGGTTCGGCACCGCGTCCAGCAGCGCGACCGTGTAGTCGTCCTGTGGGTGCTGCAGCACCTCGGCCGTGCGGCCCCGCTCGACCACGGCGCCGTCGTGCAGCACCATGATGTCGTCGGTGATGAGCCGGGCGCTCAGCAGGTCGTGCGTGATGTAGAGGAGCGAGACGCCCCACTGCTCCCGCAGGTCCTCGAGCAGCGCGAGCACGCCGGCGCGCAGCGTGACGTCGAGCATCGACACCGGCTCGTCCGCGATGATCACCTGCGGGTCGCTCGCGAGCGCCCGGGCGATGACCACGCGCTGCCGCTGCCCGCCGGAGAGCTGGTGCGGGAGCTTCTGCGCGAACTGCTCGACGGGCGTCAGGCCCACGGTCTCGAGGATCTCGAGCATCCGGCGTCGGGCATCGCGCCCGCGGAGTCCGGTGTAGTTCGCGATCGGTCGGGACAGGATGTACTCCACCGTGTGCAGCGGGTTGAGCGCCGCGTACGGGTCCTGGAACACCATCTGCACCTCGGAGCGCAGGTCCTGCAGGCCGCGCCTCCCGAGCTTCGCCACGTCGGTGTCGCCGAACCGGACGGTCCCGCTCGTCGGCTGCTCGACGCCGGTGAGCATCTTCGCGATGGTCGACTTGCCCGAGCCGGACTGGCCGACCAGGGCGAGCGACTGCCCGGGTTCGAGGGTGAACGACACGTCGCGGACGGCCTGCACGGGCTGCTCACCGCGGCGGGGCGCCGGGTACGTCTTGACGAGGTGGTCGACGACGATCGGGTTCTTCGCGGCGCTGCGCTCACGCGACCCGACGGTGGCGAACGACGACGTCGTCTCCTGCCGGGTCTGGTCCGTGCCGCGCAGTGACCGATCCGGGAACCCCGGCAGGCTCACGACCGAAGCACGCGGGTCGGCGTAGTGCGACAACAGCATCTTCGTGTAGTCGTCCTGCGGGTCACGGAGGACCTCGAGCGAGCGGCCGTCCTCGACGATCCGCCCCTCGTGCATGACGAGCACGCGCTCGGTGGCCTCGAGGACGATGCCGAGGTCGTGGCTGATCAGGATCGCCGTGAAGCCCTCGGAGCGCTGCAGCTCGATGATCGTGTCCATCACGGCGTGCTGCACGAGGACGTCGAGCGCCGTGGTCGGCTCGTCGAACACCATGAGCTGCGGCTCGAGCGACAGCGCGATCGCGATCGAGACGCGCTGCCGCATGCCGCCGGAGAGCTCCCCGGGGTAGCGCGCCAGCATCGTCTCCGGCAGCTTCACCTTGCCGATCAGCTCCCGCATCCGGGCGTCCCACCGCTCGCGCGGCACGTGCCCGTGCGCCCGGAAGACGTCGATGAAGTGGTTGCGGATCGTGCGCACCGGGTTGAGCGCGTTCATGCCGGACTGCAGGACCATCGCGAAGCCGCCCTGGCGCTGCTGGCGGAGCGCTTCGTCGTCGAGGTCACGGATGTCCGCCCCGCCGAAGACGATGCTGCCGCCGTTGGTGCGCGCCGGCGGCTTCTGCAGCCGGGTCAGCGCGTAGCCGAGGGTCGACTTGCCCGAGCCGGACTCGCCGACCAGGCCGACGAACTCGCCCTTGCGCAGCTGGAAGGAGACGTGGTCGACGGCCTGGACGGCCGTCTGGCCGGCCGACTCGTAGACGACCGACAGGTCGCGGACGTCGAGCAGGACGTCCTGCTGGGTCGTGTCGGACGGGAGGCGCGTGGCGGCGCCGTCCCGCGCCTCCAGGCCGTCGGTGGTTGCACCGCTCATGCGGTGACCTCCTTGCGCTTGCGGCGCGCGCCCTCGCGCAACCGCGGGTTGGACACGGCGTCGACGCCGAAGTTGATGAGGGTCAGGCTCATCGCCAGGAGGGCGATGCAGAGACCGGGGGCGAACAGCAGGATCCACTGGCCGGTGAGCAGCGCGTTCGAGTTCTGCGCCCAGTAGAGGATGGTGCCCCAGCTGACGATCGACGAGTCCCCGAGGCCGAGGAACTCGAGCCCCGCCTCGGCCAGGATCGCGCTCGTGGCCGCACCGAAGAAGCTGCCGACGATCAGGGACGTCATGTTCGGCAGGATCTCGCGGAAGACGATGCGCGTCGCGCCGTCGCCGGAGAACTGGGCCGCGGTGACGAAGTCGCGGCTCCGGAGGGACTGCGTCTGGCTGCGGAGGACGCGCGCACCCCAGGCCCAGCCGGTGACGACGATCACGGCGATGATCACCGTGATGCCGCCGTTCTGCAGGTAGGCGGCGATGACGATCATCAGGGGCAGACCGGGGATGACGAGGAACAGGTTCACGATGAAGCCGATGACCTCGGCGACCCAGCCGCGGATGTAGCCCCAGCTCAGGCCGATCGCGACGGCGACGAGGGTCGACAGGAAGCCCGCGACCGCACCGACGAGCACGGACACCCGGGCGCCGTAGATCAGTTGGGAGAGGACGTCCTCGCCGGCGGCGGTGGTGCCCATCCAGTGCGCCCAGGTGGCGTCGGCGTTCCGTGCGAAGCCGTTCTGGCTCGCGCCGTAGGGGGCGAGGAGCGGGGCGGCGATCGCCACGAGGACGAAGAAGGCGAGGATGCAGAGGCCGATGCGGGCCTTGGTGTTGCTCCAGACGACGCCGAACTGCCGGGCGGCGGCGCGCCACTTGGACGGGGCAACTTGTTCTTGTGTTCTCACTGCGACAGTGCTCATCGTCGAGTCCTCGGGTGGTGGTTGTGGGCAGAGCACGCCGCCCATCGCGAGTTGGTCGTCATCGGCGCGTCCTCGGGTGGTGGTTGTGGGCAGAGCACGCCGCCCATCGCGAGTTGGTCGTCATCGGCGCGTCCTCGGGTCCAGGACGCCGTAGAGGACGTCCACGATGAAGTTGGCGATGAGCACCGACACGGTGATCATCAGGAAGAGGGCCTGCATGAGCGGGTAGTCCTGCCCGATCACGGCGTTGAACAGCAGGTAGCCGATGCCCGGGTAGCCGAACACCTGCTCGACCAGCACCGAGCCGCCGACCACGCCGCCGAGTGCCAGGCCGAAGCCGGTCAGGTTCGGCAGGATCGCGTTCCGCGCGGCGTACCGGACGGCGACCGTGCGACCGCGGAGGCCGTTCGCCTCGGCGAAGGTGACGTAGTCGTCACCGAGGGTGTTGATCATCGCGTTGCGCATGCCGATGATCCAGCCGCCCAGGCTCGTCACGAGGATCGTCACGGCCGGCAGGACCGCGTGCCGCAGGACGTCGCCGATGTATGTGCCGTTCCAGCCCGGGACGCTCGTCGCGGACGACGCCCCGGTCGTCGGGAACCAGTGCAGGACGTAGCCGAGGAAGAACAGCAGCAGGAGTGCCGTCCAGAAGTACGGGAACGTCGACATGAACGAACCCGACAGGGTCGGGAGCGAGTCGAGCCAGGTTCCGCGCTTCCACGCAGCGGCGACGCCGATCAGCGTGCCGATGACGAACGCGAGGACCGTGACCGTCCCGACGAGCACGAGCGTGTAGGGCAGGGCCCGGCCGACCAGGTCGCCGACCGGCTGCGGGTAGAACGTGTAGCTCGTGCCGAAGTCGAGGGTGACGACCTGGTGCAGGTAGCTGACGTACTGGTCCCAGAGGTTGCCGGAGGGGACGCCGAGCTGAGCCTCGATGGCCTTCTTCGTGGCGTCGGTGACCGGGCCGTTCTGGCTGAGCTTGGCGAGCGCCGCGTCGGACGGGCTGCCCGGCATGAGGCGCGGGAGCAAGAAGTTCAGCGTGACCGCGGCCCAGAGGGTCAGGACGAAGAGGACGAGTTTCTGGAGGACGTACTTCACTTGGCCTGCTCCTCCACGATCTTCTTGCCTGCGGCGCTGTCACGGAGTCGGAGCTTCGTGAAGATGAGCAGCGGAGCCGAGTCGTAGTTCTGCGGCGCCATGTACGGGTCCTCCGCGCTCGGCCACCCGACGAACTTGCCGGTGTTGAACAGGCCCCAGAGGCCGCCGTAGTACATGCCGATCACGGGCAGGTCGTCGTACACGATCGCCTGCAGCTGGTCGAGGATGCGCTGCTGCTCGGCACGGTCGGTCGTCCCGCGGTACTCGTCGAGGAGCTTCTGGGTGTCCGCGTTCCGGTAGCGCTCGAAGTTGTTCACCGTCGACTTACCGACCGGCTGGTAGAAGTCGCTCGACAGCAGGGAGTTGTAGGCCTGGAAGACGTCGCCGTTCCCCATGCCGCCCATCGCCATGTCGAACTTCCCGTTGTTGATGTTCTGCTGGTAGCCGGCGGGCTGCGGTGCCTGGATCTGCACCTTCACACCGATCTTCCCGAGGTCGCGCTGCACCTGCTGTGCGGCACGGAGCCAGTCCGAGTAGCCGTTCGCGGTCATCAGGTTGATCTCGAGCTGCTCACCGTCCTTGACGAGCTTGCCGTCCTGCTGCTCGTAGCCGGACTTGGCGAACTCCGCGAGGGCACGGTCGGTGTCCTGCGTGATCATCCCCTCGTCCGGGATCGACGGGTCGAGGTACTGCTCCTGGTTCGGCAGGATCAGGCCGGTCTGACCCGCGGCGCTGAGGTTGCCCTCGGAGGCGGTCTCGGCGATGCCGTCGCGGTCGAGTGCGTAGGAGATGCCCTTGCGGACGTTGACGTCGTCGTACGGCGCCTTCGTCAGGTTCGGGATGAGCCCGATCACGCCGCCGGCCGGGAACCACCACTGGTTCGTGTCGGACGCGGCACCCCAGGTGCCCTTGACGTCCGAGATGAACGAGTACGCCCAGTCGTAGCCACGGGTGACGGTGTCGAGCTGCGTGTTCGTCGCAGGCAGGACCAGGTGCTCGATCGCGATCTCGTCGGCCTGCCAGTACGTCGGGTTCTTGTCCATCGAGTACTGCTGGTCGGAGTAGTTGCCGAGCACGAACGGGCCGGTGCCGACCGGGTTCGGGTCGCGCCAGGTGACCGGGTCCTGCACCCTGCCGTAGTGGTGCTCGGGGAGGATGTACGTCGCGCCGATGATGTTGAGGCTCGGCACGTCCTCACCCTTGAGGTGGAAGACCAGGTGGTCGCCGTCCCGCTCGATCCGGTCGATGTGCTGCCAGGCGCCCTTGACGTCCATGGCGGGGAACTTCTTGAGCAGGTCGAACGTGAAGAGGACGTCCTCGGGCGTGAACGGCGTGCCGTCGGACCACTCGACGCCCTTCCGGATCGTCATGTCGATCGTCCGGGCGTCCGGCAGGTCCCACGAGCTCGCGAGCCACGGGGTGCCCTTGCCGTCGAGCGGGTTGATCTCGATGAGGGGCTCGTACATCCACTTGCTCGCGGTACGGGCATTCGGGATGTACGGGTTGAAGTTGCGGTCGAACAGCGGGTTGCCGCGGTCCGCGTTGATGAGCATCGTGTCCTTGCCGATGCTCGGGTCCGGCTCCGAACGGACCTGGATGCTGCAGCCGGTGGCGGCGAGGGCCACGACGGCGATGCCGGCGAGCGCGGTCAGCAGCCGGCCGCGGCGGCGCGGGCCGTGCTGCGTGCGCTGTGGGGGAAGCGTCATTGCTCGGTCGACCTCCGTGTCGAGTGTGTGCTGCGCCCAAATGTATGCGCTTACATCACGTCGCGCAACACGAGGTTCCCGTTCCGAGACGGCGGGTGGCCGGCCTGGCAGCGACCGGCGGGCGAGCCGTGCACCGCCGCTAGAGCACCGGCGGGCAGCTCTCCCGCAGCAGCACCTCGACCGGCAGCCGCACCGCACGCGGCGCTCCGTCCGGGCGCTCGAAGCGGTCGACGATCGCCCGGACCGCCGCGCGCCCGAGCTCCCCCATCGGCTGGTGCACGGTGGTCAGCGGCGGCGCCGAGAACCGCCCCGCGTCGATGCCGTCGAAGCCGGTGACGACGACGTCCTCCGGCACGCGGAGCCCGCGGGCACCGGCGGCGTCGAGCACACCGAGCGCGGACTGGTCGTTCGAGCAGATCACGGCGCGCGGGAGTTCGGGTCCCTCGAAGAGCACCGCGGCGAGCTCCCGTGCGCGGACCCGACCGAAGTCTCCGTGCACGGTCCGGACCGCGGACGGCGGCACCTCGTGGTCCGCCAGCGCCTGACGGAACCCCGCCGAGCGCTCGATGTCGTCCGGGGAGTCGATCGGGCCCGCGACGTACGCCAGCGACCGGATGCCGAGCCGCCCGATCACGTGCGACGCGAGGGTCCGCATGCCCGCGGCGTTGTCCACGCTCACGGAGTCGAACCCGTGCGAGCGCCGGTCGTCGGCGAGGACCACGACCGGGATGCGTCGGGCCACGTGCTCGAGCAGGTCGTCGGGCACGGTCTGCGCGAGCACCGCGAGGCCGTCCACCCGGCCGGCGACGTCGTTCACGATGACGTCCCGCGAGGACCCCCGGCCGGCGGCGACCATGAGCGCGAGGCCGCGCTGCCACGCCTCGGTCTCCGCGCCGCGGAGGACCTCGTCGAAGTACAGGTTCGACGAGAACGGCTGGGTGACGTGCCGGCGGTCGTCGACCACGCGGACGCCGCCGTCGGTCACGAGGTCGGGCCGCTCGTCCGGCACGACGTCGAACCCGGGCAGCAGGAGTCCGACCACGCCGGTGCGCTTGCCGGCGAGGGCCCTGGCGTTGCCGGACGGCACGTAGCCGAGGGTCCGGATCGCCGCCTGGACGCGGTCGCGGGTGCCCTCGCGGACGGCGTCGGGCGTGCGGAGCACGCGGGAGACGGTGGCGATCGAGACGCCGGCCTCGGAGGCGACGTCGTAGACCGTGGGCGGTGCGGTGCGCTGCCCGCTCATCCCGCGCCTCCCCTCCGACGTCCGTCCGGCCGCCGCACCCGTGCGCGGCCGGACCATCCTAGGCACGCCCCCGGGACCGATCCCTCCACAGGTCGGCGGTGGTGCTTGCGCGCCCCGGGCGGGCGGGCGCACACTGGGGCGACCTCAGAACGTCCCGTGAGGAAGCGCATCACCACCCGATGCCCACGCACACAGGAGGAACACGATGTCCCAGTCGACGCGGTCCGGCAGCAAGCACGCCATCCGACTCACCACCGACGAGGCCGAGGTGCGCGACGCACTCCTCGACCACACCCGGCACGGAGCGGCCGACGCCGCCCAGGACATCGACGGGTCCGAGGAACCTTCGACGAGGGGCTGATCCCGCGGGAGCGGGCGCCGGCCGCGTGCAGCCTGCTGCGGTCAGCGCCCGGCTGGGCGGAGCGGTCAGCGCCCGACGTGTTCGGCCTGCTCCGCCTCGGCGAGCAGTCCGGTGCTCCCGACGATCGCCATGCCCGCGCCACGGAGGCGTCGGCGCTCCTGCCCGATCCACGCGAGCAGGCGGTCGTTCGTGCCCGCGACGTGCGCCGCGAGCAGCTCGGCAGCCCGGTCGGCGTCCCCGGCACGGACGGCGTCGAGGACGGCGCTGTGCTCCTCCCACGCGGCCTCGCGGGCCGCAGCGGTGCGCACCTCGATCCACCGGGTGCGCTCGAGGCGGGTCAGGGCGTCGGCGATGGCATCGGTGACGAACCGGTTCCCGCCGAGCGCGGCCAGGTCGAGGTGGAACGTCGACCCCATCCGGATGCCCGTCTCGCGGTCGGGGCTCCCCCGCAGGCCGTCGAGGTGTGCGCGGACCTCGTCGAGCTGCTCGGCGGACGCGCGCTGGACGGCGAGTCGTGCCGCTGCGGGCTCGAGCACACCGCGGAGCTCCGCGAGCGACGCGATCTCGTCGAGGTCGATCGGCGTGACCGTCCACGAGCGCCCCTCGTGCAGGATGAGTCCCTCGCGCTCGAGGCGCGACAACGCGGCCCGGACGGGCGTGCGCGATGCGTGGAAGCGGCCCTCGAGGCCGCGCTCGGAGATCCGCTCGCCGGGCGCGATGTCGAGGGTCAGGATCGCCTCGCGCAGGTTGTCGTAGAGCTGGCTCGTCTGCGACACGGGCACGGCGTTCTCGGTCGTCTCGGTCACGGCGGACCAGCATAGTGCGGCTGGGTGACGGTTGGTATACCGTCGTGGTACACCAACCGCACCCAGGACGGGACCCGTGCCGCCGACCACCGCTGCTGCCGCGACGACCGTCCCGCGGCGCGCCTGGACGATGCTCGGGCTCGGGGTGGCCGCGCAGGCCGCTGGCACCCTGGTCGTCTCCGCTCCGGCGCTGCTCATCCCGCACCTGCTCGCCGGGGGCATGCCCTTCGCGTCGGCCGGACTGTTCGCCGCCGCCCCGACGATCGGCCTCGTCCTGACGCTCATCGCCTGGGGCGCGGTGACCGACCGGGTCGGTGAACGCGTCGTCATCGCGGGCGGCCTGGCGCTCACCACCCTCGCGGTCGTGGCGGCCTGGGTGAGCGCCGGCGACCCGCTGCTGCTCGGGATCGCCTTCCTCGCCGCGGGGATGACGAGCGCCTCGACGAACGCCGCGAGCGGACGGGTCGTGGTCGGCTGGTTCCCGAAGGAGCGCCGCGGACTGGCGATGGGCATCCGGCAGATGTCGCAGCCGCTCGGGGTGACGCTCGCGGCGGTCACGGTCCCGGTGCTCACCGAGACGCACGGCATCCGCACCGCGCTCGTCCTGCCCTTCGTGCTGTGCGCCGTGCTCACCGTGCTGTGCGCCGTCGGCATCACCGATCCCCCGCGAGCACCGCGACCCGAGGGCACGACCACCGTCCGGGCCGCGAACCCGTACCGGACGTCCGGCTTCCTCTGGCGGGTCCACGCGGTGTCCGTGCTGCTCGTGGTCCCGCAGTTCACGCTCTCGACCTACGGACTCGTCTGGCTCGTCGGCCTCGGCTGGTCGACACCCGCGGCGGGCCTCCTGGTCGGGGCGTCGCAGTTCGTGGGTGCCGTGGGGCGGATCCTGGTCGGCGCGTGGAGCGACCGCGCCGGGTCACGCGTCGGACCGCTCCGGCTGGTGGCGGTCGCCGCGGCGGTGGTGATGGGCGTGCTCGCACTCGTCGACGTGTCGCACTGGGGAGCGGCGGCGGTGTTCCTCGTCGTCGCGACGAGCGTCACGGTGGCGGACAACGGGTTGGCGTACACCTCGGTGGCCGAGGCCGCTGGGCCAGCGTGGTCGGGTCGGGCGCTCGGGACCCAGAACACCGGGCAGTTCCTCGCGGCGAGCGCCGTCGGACCGGGCGTCGGTGCGCTCGTCGGGGTGCTCGGCTTCGCGGCGTCGTTCGCGATCGTGGCGGCGCTGCCCCTCCTCGCGCTGCCGATCGTCCCGCACGCCGACCGCTCCCACGACTGACTCCCGCCCGTTCGTTCCCAGAACGGCCGCGGTGGAAGGCGGGAACGGGCGTACCTGGTCGTTCGGGACGACCAGGTACGCCCGAACCGGCCAGGTACGCCCGGAGAGACCGGGTACGCCGGCGGGCGGAAGGTCCCGGCGGCAGGTCAGGCGGGGACGGCGGGGCCGACCGGCCAGCGCAGGAGCGCGGACGCCGGCGCACCGCTCGGCAGCGACGCCGCGTTCACCAGGACGAGCTCGGCGTCGGTGAGCACCACCGCGCGCACGAGGGCGCACACGGCGGGCACCGGTCCGAGGACCGTCGCCCCCGCGGCCTGCTCGGGCGCGGTCGCCACCCACGGTGCGGCGTCGAGCGCCAGGAGCGTGCGATCGCCGAGCGCGCCGGCGTCGAGCGCGACCACGGCGGCCTGCGCCTGCTGGAGCGCCGAGACCACCGCGCCGAGCCCGCTGACGCTCTCGTTGTCGCCGCGGCCCTCGTGCGTCCGGAGCAGGTCCTGCACGTCGTGCCGGTGCGACGCCAGGATCCGCGCGAGCGCCAGGTCGACGTGCTGCACGAGCACCTTCTCGGACGCGTCGTCGGCGCGGGGGTCGACCGCGACCTCGGTGACGAGCGCGCGGGTCGACGTCGAGAGCTCGCCGCGCAGCAGTTCCCGGGCCCGGATGTCCCCCGCGACGACGACGAGTCGCGGCGACGTCGCGCGGACTGCCTCCTCGATCGACGCGGCGACCTCGCCCGCGGTCTGCTTCCAGATCTCCTCGGCGTGCTGGTGCCAGTGCGGCTGCTTCCACCCGGCGCCGGACTTCGCCTTGTGCAGGGTGTCGGTCCGGCCCTGGATGCGCTGCTCGTCCTCGGCCGCGCCGCTCGGGGCGTGCCCGAGGCGGTAGGTGCGGAAGCCGCCGCCCTCGCGGCCGACGGTGACGACCAGGAAGGGCAGGTCGAACGGACGGTGGGCGAGCAGGGGCAGCAGGTCGGGCACCGCTCCGGTCCCGACGGACTCCTGGCCGTGCAGGTGGCCCGGCAGCACCTCGCTGAGCACGAGCTCGTCGTCGCGGACGAGCACGTAGCGCGCGACCGGTGCGGGGGCGCCGGGCTGCTCGGCGAGCTCGTCCTCGACGACCCGGACCGCCCGGTCGGACGTCCCCTGCTCGCGGAGCGCGTCCGAGACGGTCCGGCGCTGGAGTGCGGCGAGGCGGCGGGGGTCCTCGCGGTTGCCGGAGGCGTCGACGTACGCCCACGTCCAGGTGCCCGGTGCCTGCAGCGCCTGGACGACCTCGGGCTGCAGGGCGCTGGCCTCGCGGGTCGTCTGGGCCATCAGCGGCCTCCGTCCGCGTCGGTCCCGCTCGGCGGGACGTCGTCCGCGTCGGTCTCGCTCGTGAAGACGGCGTCGGACCCGCCGTCGAGGACGGACCCGTCGTCCTGCAACGAGCCCTCGACCTCGCCGTCGTACCCGGACGCGGCGAGCGTCTCGGCGTCGTCGGTGTCGTCGGGCACCGCCTCGGCCTGCCGGAACTCCTCGACGTGGGCGTTGCTGCCGTGCCCCTGGACGATGCTCTGCGCCTCGTGCGCGAGCTCGTCGTCGATGCGGGGTCCGTTCGTGCTGCTGCCGCGATCGGTCATGGTCGGTCCTCCCGTTCGTGCCGCCGACGGCGCTGTCGGGCCGCTCGCGGCTTCGGTGTTCTGCGTGGTTCCCACGCTGCGCGCCCGGCGCTGGTGGCGCTCGGAGGTCGGAGCGAACACGCAGGCACGGGCATCGACACGCGTCGCCGTGAAACCTTCGTGAATGCACAGCGTCGCTCGGTTTCGTGCTCTACTGGCAGGGAACCCGATCCGACGACGAACCGGAGCGCAGGCAATGACGCCGACACCATCCCGACGTGTGATGACGAGAAGGAACCTGCTGGGCCTCGGGCTCGGCACGGCCGCGGCGGGGTTGCTCGCCGGGTGCGCCGTCCCGGGTTCCACCAACGTGAACAAGGCACCCCTGGTGCCGGCCGCCGCCGGCAGCGGGACCGTCCAGATCACGTACTGGGCGTGGCTCAAGGACCTGCAGAAGGTCTGCGACGTGTGGAACGCGAAGAACCCCCGCATCCAGGTCACCGCGAACTGGATCCCCGGTGGCAACGCCGGCGGGTACCAGAAGATGTACTCGGCGCTGGCGGCCGGGGGTGGCCCGGACATCGGCCAGGTCGAGTTCCGGCAGATCCCGGAGTTCATGCTCGCGAACGGGCTCGTCGACCTCGCGCGCTACGGGGCGAAGGACGTGCAGTCGAAGTACGACGAGGCCGCGTGGTCGCAGGTGCAGTTCGTCGACGGCGTGTACGGCATCCCGCAGGACACCGGCCCGATGGGCTTCTACTACCAGACCGCGATCCTCGAGCAGGCCGGCGGCGAACCCCCGACGACCTGGGACGAGTGGCGCGACCTGGCGGACAAGGTCCGGAGCACCGGCAACGGCAACTACCTCGAGGTCTTCCCGGTCGCCGACGCCTCGCCGTTCGCCGCCTACGTGCAGCAGGCAGGCGCCCGGTGGTTCCGCACCGACGGCGACGAGTGGGTCGTGGACATGACCGACGACAAGACGATGATGGTCGCCGAGTTCTTCGACGGCGTCATCGACGCGAAGCTCGTCGACACCAGCGCCGGGGCGTACACCCCGGGCTGGTACGCCGCCGCCGCGAGCGGGAAGATCGCCGCCGTCACGAGCGCGAGCTGGGGTGACGCCCTCATCCAGTCGGTGCAGGGCGGCGAGGGCAAGTGGAAGGTCGCGCCGATGCAGACCTGGGGCGACACGGGCTACGGCTCGAGCTCGATCGGCGGCTCGACGGCGGCCGTCCTGGCCAACGCGAAGCACCCACGGGAGGCGCTCGAGTTCATCACGTGGATGACCACCTCGAAGGAGGGCGTCGACGCGATGATCAAGTACTGCGGCATCGGCTGGTCACCCGCCGCCGACTACATCGGCGCGGCCCGCCAGGAGCCGTCGGCGTGGTTCTCCGGGCAGAACTACAACGAGGACGTCTTCGTGCCGTCGGCGCAGGAGCAGAACCTCGACTGGTCGTGGTCGCCCGTGACGCAGTCGGCCTTCACGAGCCTGCAGAACCAGTTCCGCCGCAAGCTCACCGGCGGGCTGAAGCTCACCGACGCCGTCGAGCTCGCGCAGCGGGAGATCGTCCAGTCCTTCAAGGACAAGGGCCTGAGCGTGAGGACGGCACGATGAGCACCACGACCCGCGACCGCACGACCGGCTTCCGCACGTCGACCAAGGCCACGAGCGCCCAGAAGCGCGCGCCGTGGATCCTGCTCGCCCCGTTCCTCGCCCTGTTCGTGCTGACCTTCGTCATCCCGATCATCAGCGCGCTGTTCCAGAGCTTCACCACCGTCGACCGCGAGGGCCTGTTCGGCGAGGACGGCGTCACCGGGCGGTTCGCCGGCTTCGACAACTACGCGATCGCCCTGCAGGACTCCGGCTTCGTCGCGTCGATCGGCCGGATGCTGCTGTTCGGCATCGTGCAGGTGCCGGTCATGATCATCGCGTGCACGATCCTCGCGCTGCTCCTCGAGTCCGCCAGCGCCCGGTGGCCCGCCTTCTTCCGAGCGGTCTACTTCATGCCGTACGGCGTCCCGGGCGTCATCGCGACGATCCTCTGGTCGTTCCTCTACGTACCCGGGCTGTCGCCGATCGTGGCGCTGCTGCAGTCGATGGGGTTGCAGCCGGACTTCCTCGGCGCCAACAGCGTGCTGTGGTCGATCGCGAACATCGTCACGTGGACCTACACGGGCTACAACATGCTCATCATCGTGGCGCAGCTGAAGTCGATCCCCGGCGAGGTCTACGAGGCGGCGAAGATGGACGGCGCCGGCCCCTTCCAGGTCGCGTGGCGCATCCAGATCCCGCTCATCGCGCCGGCCCTGGTGCTCACGACGGTCTTCTCGATCATCGGTACGCTGCAGCTCTTCGCCGAGCCGCAGATCCTGTCGACGGTCGCGCCCGCGATCGACACCGAGTACACGCCGAACTACGCCGCGTACACGAACGCCTTCGCGTTCAACGAGTACGGGGTCGCGAGCGCGCAGGCCGTGATCATCGCGCTGGCCGCGTTCGTCCTGTCGTTCGTGTTCCTCGCGCTGACGAACCGTCCGCCGAAGGACGAGCGAGACCGCCGCAAGCGGGCGAAGCGCGACGGCCTGGAGGCGCGGCGCGCGCTCCAGGGGCGCGCGTCCACCCGACCGGTGGTCACCACCCAGGCCGACCACGGCCTCCAGTCCGGTCGCGTCGCGACGACGGAAGGAACGGACCGATGACCAGTGAAGCCATCGAGGCGCCGGTGACCAAGCGGGCCGCAGAGCCCGTCGACACCACGTCGATCACGGCGCACCAGCGTCGAAAGCTCGACCGCTCACCCCGCTCGCAGATCGTCGTGACGGCGATCCTCGTCGTCGTCGCGGTCTACTTCCTCGTGCCGCTCTACTGGGTCGTCATCGCGGCGACGAAGACCACCGGCGCACTGTTCAGCACGAACGGGTTCTGGTTCGGCGGCGAGTTCGCCCTGTTCAGCAACATCCAGCAGGTCTTCTCGTACGACGGCGGCATCTTCGTCCGGTGGATCGCCAACAGCGTCCTGTACTCGGGCGTCGGTGCGGTCCTCGCGACCTACTTCGCGGCGGCCGGCGGCTACGCGCTCGCGAAGTACGAGTTCCGGGGGCGCCAGCTCGTGTTCGGGACGATCCTCGGCGGCGTGCTCGTGCCGGGGACCGCGACGGCGCTGCCGCTGTTCCTGCTGTTCTCGACGATGGGCCTGACCGACACGTACTGGAGCGTGCTCATCCCGAGCCTCGTCTCCCCGTTCGGGCTGTTCCTCTGCCGGGTGTACGCCGCCGCCTCGGTCGACACGGCGCTCCTCGAGCAGGCCCGCATCGACGGCGCCGGCGAGCTGCGGATCTTCCACACCATCGTGCTCCGGCAGCTGACCCCGGCCCTGGTGACGGTGTTCCTGTTCCAGGTCGTCGGCATCTGGAACAACTTCTTCCTGCCGCTCATCATGCTGGCCGACCAGAAGCTGTACCCGATCACGCTCGGCCTCAACAACTGGCGAGCACAGGTCGATCGTCTGCCAGAGTTCTACCAGCTCACCACCGGCGGGGTGCTCGTCTCGGTCATCCCGCTGGTGATCGCGATCATCGTCCTGCAGCGCTTCTGGCGCGGGGGCCTCACGGAAGGATCGGTCAAGGGTTGACCATCGCTGCACTCGCCTCCACCACCCCCGGCTCCGGTTCGCGGCTCGCCCCGCGGGCCTCGCTGCACACGGACGCCCCGAGCGCGTCGCTGAACGGCGACTGGGACTTCCGGTGGTCGCCGGTCGCCGACGTGCCGCTCCCCGGGGCCGACGACACGTGGGGCAGCATCCCGGTGCCGTCGCACTGGGTCCTGCACGGGCACGGCGCGCCGAGCTACACGAACCTGCAGTACCCGTTCCCGATCGACCCGCCGCACCCGCCGGAGGAGAACCCGACCGGTGACCACCGGCGCACGTTCTCGCTGCCCGCGTCGTTCGACGGTGCCGCCCGGGTGCTGCTGCGCTTCGACGGCGTGGAGTCGCACTTCCGCGTGTGGCTGAACGGCACCGAGGTGGGGTGGTCGACCGGGTCCCGGCTCGCCACCGAGTTCGACGTCACCCCGCTGCTCGTGCCCGGCACGAACGAGCTGCTCGTCCGCGTGCACCAGTGGAGCGCCGCCTCGTACCTCGAGGACCAGGACCAGTGGTGGCTGCCCGGCATCTTCCGCGACGTCACCCTGCTCGCCCGCCCGACGGCACCGATCGACGACGTCTTCGTGCGCGCCGGCTGGACCGCGACCCTCGGTGACGCCGCGACCGCCGGCACCGCCGCCTCGGGACGACCGGGCACCGGCACGGGGACCATCACGTTCCCGACGCTCGACGCCGCGTTCCCGGTGCGGTTCGCCGTGCCGGACCTGGGCGTCGACGTGACCTGGCGGTCGGCCGACGACGTCGCGCCGATCACCGTCGAGGGCGTCGAACCGTGGAGTGCCGAGGTCCCGAGGCTGTACGACGCCACCGTCGCCACCGGCACGGACGCCGGCGGTCGCGACGGCGGCGAGACCGTGTCGCTGCGGCTCGGCTTCCGCACCGTGGCGATCGAGGGCGACCGGTTCCTCGTGAACGGCGAGCGCGTGGTCTTCCACGGCGTCAACCGGCACGAGACCCACCCCGTGCGCGGCCGGGTCTTCGACGAGGAGCACGCCCGCGCGGACATGGTGCTCATGAAGCGGAACAACGTCAACGCGATCCGCACCTCGCACTACCCGCCGCACCCGCGCGTGCTCGACCTGGCCGACGAGCTGGGGTTCTGGGTGGTGCTGGAGTGCGACCTCGAGACCCACGGGTTCCTCTTCACCGACTGGGTCGGGAACCCCTCTGACGACCCGGCCTGGCGGGACGCGTACCTCGACCGGATCGCCCGCACCGTCGAGCGCGACAAGAACCACGCGTCGATCGTCATGTGGTCGCTCGGCAACGAGTCCGGCACCGGGCGGAACCTCGCGGCGATGTCGCAGTGGGTGCACGACCGCGACGACGAGCGCCCCGTGCACTACGAGGGCGACTACACCGGCGCCTACACGGACGTCTACTCGCGGATGTACCCGACGCTGCAGGAGACCGAGTCGATCGGCGGCGGTCCCGAGACCCCGCTGCTCGGGTGCGGTCCGGCCGAGGCCGCACGGCAGCGCTCGAAGCCGTTCCTGCACTGTGAGTACGTGCACGCGATGGGCAACGGCCCCGGGCAGATCGCCGAGTACGAGGCCCTGGTCGACCGGTACCCGCGGCTGCACGGCGGCTTCGTGTGGGAGTGGCGGGACCACGGTCTGCTCGCACGGACCGCCGACGGCCAGGACTACTTCGCGTACGGCGGTGACTTCGGCGAGGTCGTGCACGACGGCAACTTCGTGATGGACGGCCTCGTGCTGCCCGACGACACCCCGACCCCGGGCCTGGCGGAGTTCGCGGCCGTCGTCGCCCCGGTCCGGGTCGCGCTCGGCGACCGCACCGTGCTCGTGGAGAACCGGTACCACTCCGCCTCCACCGCGGGGCTGCGGTTCTGCTGGACCCTCTCGCGGAACGGCGTCGTCGAGTCGTCCGGCCGCTTCGCCCCCGGCGTGGTCGCCGCCCGGCAGTCGGCCACGGTGCCGGTGCCGGACGAGGTGCTCGCCGCCGCGACGGCCGAGCTCGCACCCGCGGACGAGCTGTGGTTCGAGGTCACGGTGGAACTGGCGGGGCCGACCGCGTGGGCGGACACCGGCCACGTCGTGGCACGCAGCCAGCGGCTCGTGGCGTCGCGGGCTGCGGACGTGCCCCGCGCCTCCCGGGAGGGCTGGGACGGTGACGTGCTCGGCGACGGGACCTTCAGCGCCCGGGGTGACCTGGTGTCCTGGAAGGGGCACGAGGTGGCCGGGCCGCGCCTGGAGCTGTGGCGTGCACCGACGGACAACGACAGCCTCGCCTCGCAGGGCGGCTACGAGACCGCCGACCCCGTGCTCACCGGCGGCGTCGGTGATCCGGACGCACCGGCGTCGGCCGTGCGGTGGCGGGAGCGGGGGCTCGACCGGCTGACGCACCGGCTCGTGTCGGTGGACCGGAGCTCGTCCGGACTGGTCCAGCGGGTCCGGGTCGCTGCGGCCAACAGCGGGTGGGGCGTCGACGTGACGCACCGCTGGACGCTCACGGACGACGGACTGCTCCTGCAGACCGACGCGGTGCCCTTCGGCGCCTGGGACGTCACGTGGCCGCGGGTCGGCGTGCGGTTCGACCTGCCGGCGTCGTTGGTCGACGGCGAGGCCTCGTGGTTCGGCACCGGGCCGGCGGAGTCGTACGCGGACTCGTCGCGGGCTGCACGCGTCGGGCGCTTCTCGGCGCCGGTGCGTGCGCTGACCGTCGACTACTCGATGCCGCAGGAGACCGGGCACCGGCCCGGGCTGCGTGCGCTGTCGGTGGGTCCGTTCACGGTGTCGACCGTCGGGGCGCACCGGGCGGGGTTCACGCTCACGCCCTGGACCGCGCAGCAGGTCGGGCGGGCGATGCACCCGTACGAGCTGCCGACGCCGGACCACACGTACCTGTACCTCGACGCGGCGCAGCACGGGCTCGGGTCGCGGGCGTGCGGGCTCGACGTGCTGCCGGAGCACCAGCTGTGGCCGCAGGCGTTCTCGTGGAGCGTGGTGCTCGGGTAGGGCGGGGCGGGCGCGCGGCGGGGTGCTCGTGGCGCGGCTCGCTCGCGCACGACCGAAGGCACCTCGCGCCACGGACTTCCGTGGCGCGAGGTGCCTCCGGTTGTTCGGGGTGCGTGGGGCACGGTGCAGCGGGCGCCCCGCCCCGCGCTACTCCCCCGCGGTGAGGGCGCGCAGCGCCTCGGGGTCCGACGCGTCGAGGAAGTCCGTCAGCCGCTCGGGCTCGCCCGGCTCGTCGATCGCCTCGGCCGCGCGGCGCAGGGCGAACAGCGCCCGGAGCACCCCGCGGTTGGGCTCGTGCGACCACGGCACCGGACCGGCTCCGCGCCAGCCGGCCTTCCGCAGCGCGTCGAGGCCGCGGTGGTACCCGACGCGGGCGTAGGCGTACGACTCGAGGGTGGCGCCGCGTTCCCAGGCCTCGTCGGCGAGCAGTGCCCACGCCAGGCTCGAGGACGGGTGCGACACGACGACGCTCGACACGGGGGCGTCGGCGGCGAGCGCGGCGGTCACCTCCGGCTCCTCGGGCAGCAGGGTCGCGGGGTTCGCGGTCGGGTTCGGCAGCAGGTTCTCCGGCATGCGTCCAGCCTGTCACCTCTTGCCCCCGGCCGGGTCCGGTCGTACCGTGGATGACACCTCGTCGTCACCGCGGGGCCGCCGGGGCGGGAGACCGACCGGCAGCACGGGTGGCGGTCACGGGGGTCCCCGACGGAAGAGCCGCATTGCTGTCGATCACCGGTACCGCGCAGTCCTCGCGCTGACACCGTGATCGTCGCGCCCCGTCGGGCGCTCCGCGCGCCGACCCCTCCGGTCGCCGCGGGTCCGGTGTCGTGCGCCCAGCTCACGATCCGGGAGGCACACCCATGCCCGCAACACCGTCCGTCGTCCTCGACGATCTCACCTTCACCTGGCCCGACGGCTCCGTCGCGCTCGACCACCTCACAACCGCCTTCGGCCGTGGCCGCACCGGCCTGGTCGGGAGGAACGGGGCCGGCAAGTCCACGCTGGTCCGGCTCGCCGCGGGCCGGCTCCACCCCACGTCCGGCTCGATCCGCACCTCCGGTCCGGTGGACCACCTGCCCCAGCGGCTGCACGGCCGCCCCGGGGACACCGTCGCCGACCTGCTCGGCGTCCGAGCGACCCTGACCGCGCTCCGGGCGGTCCTCGGCGGCGATGCCTCGCCGGAGCACTTCGACGCGATCGGCGACGACTGGGACGTCGAGGAGCGGGCCGCCGCCGCGCTCGCGGGCGTCCCCGGGCTCGGCGCCGCCGACCTCGACCGGCCCGTCGGGACGCTGTCCGGCGGGCAGGCGGTCCTGACGGCCGTCGCCGGCATCCGGTTGCGCGGCCGGCCGATCGCGCTGCTCGACGAGCCCACGAACAACCTCGACCGACGGGCCCGCGCCGCGCTGCTCGACCTGGTCGACGGGTGGAACGGCACGCTCGTCGTCGTCAGCCACGACCGCGAGCTGCTCGAGCACGTCGACGAGACCGTCGAGCTGCGTTCGGGATCGGCCACGGTGTTCGGCGGGACGTTCAGCGCCTACGAGGAGCACCTCGCCGTGCAGCAGGCCGCCGTCGAGCGCGAGGTCCGGGTCGCCGAGCAACGGCACCGTGCCGAGCAGCGGCAGCGCATCGAGGCGGAGACGAAGATCGCCCGCCGTGCCCGGGCCGGCCGCGAGGCCGCACGCTCGATGCCGAAGATCCTGGCGAACGAGCAGCGCAAGCAGGCCGAGCAGACCGCCGGTCGGTTGCGTGCGGCACACGGCTCGGCAGAGGCGCAGGCACGGTCTGCGGTGCAGGAGGCCGAGCTGCGACTCCGCGACGACGAGTCGCTGCACGTCACGCTGCCCGACCCGCGGGTCCCCGCATCACGGCGCATCGCGACCGTCACCGTGCGTGGCCGGTCGGTCGTCGTGCAGGGGCCCGAGCGCGTCGCGGTCACCGGGGCGAACGGTGTCGGGAAGACGACGTTGCTCGAGCAGCTCGTGGGGCTGCCGGGCGCGCGCGAGCACCCGCTCCCGGACACCGCCGCGGCCCCGCACGTCGACCCGATCGGGTACCTGCCGCAGCGGCGGGACGCCCTCGACGACGGCGCGACCGTGCTCGAGAACGTCCGTCGGGCGGCGAGCCACGTCCCCGATGCCGAGCTCCGCAACCAGCTGGCGCGACTCCTGGTGCGCGGGGACACCGTGGACCGCCCGGTGGCGACCGTGTCGGGCGGCGAGCGCTTCCGGGTGGCGTTGGCGACCCTGGTGCTCGCGGACCCGCCCCCGCAGCTCCTGGTGCTCGACGAGCCGACGAACGACCTCGACCTGACGAGCGTCGACCAGCTCGTCGACGCGCTCCGGGCGTACCGAGGAGCCCTCGTCGTGGTCAGCCACGACGAGGTGTTCCTCGACCGCCTGTCGCTGACGGCGCGGCTCGAGCTCGTGTAGCCCGGGTCAGCGCTTCCGGGTCGGGCGGATCGCCAGGGACTCGATCGTGCCGCGCTCGGGCAGGTCGACCACGGTGCGGACGGCTGCCGCCACGTCCTCCGGCGCCAGGTAGTAGGCGGTGTCGTAGTCCTCGCCGAGCTTCTCGGTCAGGGCCCGCTGCATGTCGGAGTCCGTCCGGCCCGGGTGCACGCTCGACACCCGGACGCCGGACGCCCGCTCCTCCTCGCGCAGGGCATCGGCGAACGCGCGGAGGGCGAACTTCGACGCCGCGTACACGCCCCCACCGGGACCGGCGACGAAGCCCGACCCGCTGTTCACCGGCACGACGATGCCGCGCGCCGCCCGGAGCGCGGGGAGCGCCAGCCGGGTGAGCTCGGCGACCGCGAAGACGTTCGTCGCGAAGACCTGCTCCCACACGTAGCGCGGGGTGTCCGCGATCCGGGTGCCCTGCTCGACGCCGGCACTGTGCACGAGGACGTCGAGCCGATCCGGCAGCGCGGGGACGTCACCGGCACCGAGGTCGCCGACGAACGGTGCCGCGCTCGGCAGCTCGGCCACCAGAGCATCGACCGCGGATGCCGTCCGGCCACCGACCAACACGTGGTGCGTACGCCCGAGCTCGATCGCGATCGCGCGGCCGATCCCCCGGGTCGCCCCGGTGACGAGTGCGGTCGGACGGGTGACGGGAGGCGCGGTGTCGGTCATGCGTCCCACCCTACGAAAGGAGGCGGGGCGGACCCGCACCGCGCCTCCAGGCCGTGGCGGTGGTGCGTCAGTCCTTCGAGCGTCCCGCGCTCTCGCGGATGCGGATGCCCTCGAGGACGTCCTGGGCGTGCTTCTCGTCCTGCTTCTCGATCTGGCGGGTGTCGCGCTCGGGGAGCTGGATGTCCTCCTCGGCGCGGATGCCGGCCTGCAGCTGGCGGCCACGCTCGAGCTCGGCGTCGAACTCGGCGCCGAAGAGCAACGCGTTGTTCGTGATCCAGATCCACAGCAGGAACACGATCACGCCACCGAGCGACCCGTACGTGGCGTTGTAGTTCGAGAAGTTCCCGACGTAGAAGCCGAAGCCGACGCTGGCGATGATCCAGATGCCGATACCGACCAGGGCACCGCCGCTGACCCACTTGAACTTCGACTGGCGGACGTTGGGCGCCCAGTAGTACAGGACCGCGACGACGACGATCATCACGGCGAGCAGGATCGGCCACTGCACGATCGACACCACGAGCGCGGCGGCGTCACCGAGGCCGATGACGTCACCGAACGTCCGGGCGAGCGGTCCGGAGACGAGCACGAGCAGGCCGATGACGAGGAGCACGACAGTGAAGACCGTGACGCCGAGCATGGTCGGGCGGAGCTTCCAGATCGGCCGGCCCTCGCGCACGTTGTAGATGCGGTTCATCGCGCGGCCGAAGGCGCCGACGTAGCCGGAGGCCGACCAGAGGGCACCGAGCACACCGACGATGAACGTGATCGGGGCGGCGGGCGAGCGGACGAGACCCTCGACCGGGCTGCGGAGCAGGTCGGCGACCTGCCCGCCACCGACGTTGGTGATGATCTCGAGCAGGCTGTCGATCGTGTCCCGCGGGTTCGACACGAGCCCGAGGATCGACACCACCGCGAGCAGCCCGGGGAAGAGCGCGAGCACCGTGTAGTACGTCAGGCTCGCGGCGAGGTCGGTGCACTGGTCGCTCGAGAACTCGCGGAGCGTCTTCTTGAGCGTGTACGTGAACGACGGCTTGGTGAGGTCCGTCGGGCTGTCCGGCTTCCGGGGGTCGTCCGGCGCCGGCTTGTGCTGCATGTCCTGCCGCAGGTCGTGGTCCTTGCGCGCCATGGTCTAGCCCTTCACCTTCGCCGCGGCCTTCGCCGCCGCCTTGGACCGCTTCGCGGCCTGCTTGCGGTTCTTGGTGGCGCGGCGCTGCACCGCGGCGATGCCCGCGCGCTGCTTGACCCGGTTCTTGTGCACCGGGTCGCGCTCGAGGGACTCCTCGGCGGCCTTCCGGCGGGCCTTGCGACCCTTGCGGCCGTCCTTCGTCTGGTCGGTGTCGAGCTCGCCGCGCGGGCCGAACGGCAGCAGCGCGGTGAACGCCGTCGATGCCGCGGGACGGTCGAGGTGTCCGGCGTCGGTGCGGCCGATGCGCGTGCCGAGGACGATCGCGGCGATGCCGGCCGCTGCGGTGACCCCCATGGCCACGAGCGGGGTGGGGTCGCGGTGCCAGCGCTGCCGTGCCTTCGCGACCGCGAGCCGGGTGCGCGCGGGCACGTCCGAGCGCCGCCGGATCTCGGTGACGCTGTCGGTGAGGCGCTCACGCGTGCGCACGTTCGCGAGTTCCAGCTCGGGGATGCTGTCCTTGGCCATGCATCGTGCCTACCAGGCGGGGGCCGGACCCGCCTCCAGCGGCCGCGGTCTACGGTGCAGGCCATGCTGTTCCGGGACGTCGCCGAGGGGATCCACCGCCTCGAGATCGCACACACCAACACCTACCTCGTCGAGACCGGCGACCGGTTGCTCGTCGTCGACGCGGGACTCCCCGCCGCGTGGCCGCACCTGCTCCTCGCCGTGCACGACCTCGGCTACACGCCCGCGCGGGTCGAGGCACTGCTGCTCACGCACGGGCACTTCGACCACGTCGGGACCGCCGCCCGCATGCACCGGGAGTGGGGCACGCCGGTGTACGTGCACCCGGGCGACCGGGACCTCGCGGCGCACCCGTACTCGTACCGTCCGCAGACGAACCGGTTCGGCTTCGTCGCGGTGCACCCCGGCGGGCTCGCTCCCCTCGGCCGGATGCTGCTCGCCGGGGCGGCGACGGTCGACGGGATCGACGACACCGAGCCGATGGTGTCCCGCGCGGACGTCCCCGGCAACCCGTGGATCATCGAGACGCCCGGCCACACCGACGGCCACGTCGCGCTGCACTTCGCCGACCGCGACGCAGTGATCGCCGGCGACGCACTCGTCACGCTCGACCCGTACACGGGCGGGATCGGTCCGCGGATCGTCGCGCCGGCCGCGACGGCCGACGTGGACACCGCGGTCGCGTCGCTGTCCCGCCTCGAGGACACCGAGGCGCGGCACGTGCTGCCCGGCCACGGCCCCGCGTTCTCGCGCGGGGTGCGTGCGGCGGTCGCGCAGGCGCGTCGCGCCGCCGGCGCCGCGTAGCGCGCGGGTCAGGCCGAGTCTCGGGCCCAGCGACGATCCTCGCGCTCGCACGCACGAGGGCTGTCGCCCAGCGCGGGTCTCGTGCCCACCCGCGGGACGGGAGGCGCGGTGCGGGCCCGCCACGCGCCTCCCGTCCGTCGGGTGGGACGTCCGTGCCGCGGGTGCGCGCGCAGGTCGGCGCGCCCGTTCCTTCCCAGGACGGCCGCGATGGCAGGTGCGATCGGGCGTACCTGGTGGAACCGTCCGACCAGGTACGCCCGATCCGACCAGGTAGGCCCGATCCGACCGGGCGCACTCGGGAGCGCGCGCCCGAGCGGCCCGGCTCGGCGCGGCTCGGCCCGGCTCGGCCCGCACGGGCTACTCGGGCAGGACGACGTCCTCGGGGACGCCGGACACGGCCGAGCGCCCCGCTGCCTCCATCACCGCGAGGCTCCGCAGGTTGTCGCGCCCGCTCGTCTCCGGCGCCGGGCCGCCCTCGACCGAGCGCGCGAAGGCCTGCAGCCCGCCCTGCCGGTCCGTGTGCTCGAGCGTCGGCAGTTCGACGGCCTCCGCCTCGGCGTCCTGGTCGGCCCGCAGCGTCACCCGGTCGCCCGCGATCTCGCTCGGCGACCCGTCACGGCTCGTGAACCAGAGCTCGCCGTCCTCGCCCTGGATGCTCCACTCCCCCGCCCACGCGGTCCGGGGTGCGCGCGAGAGCCAGCTGCCGCGGTAGCTCACGACGAGGCCGTCCTCGAGCTCGATGATCATCGACGTGACGGCCTCGTCCTGGTACTTGCTGTGCTCCGGGTACGAGGCGCGGGCGTACACACGGACGGCCTCGAGCCCGGTCACCATCCGGATCAGGTCGAAGTGGTGGATCGCCATGTCGTTGATCATCGGGTGCGGGAACCGGTAGTGCGGGTAGGTCTCCACCGGGGCGTCGTTGTCCCACTGCCGGAAGTCGATGTTGATCGCGGAGAGCTCGCCGAGCGTCCGTGCCGCGAGCAGGTCCTTGACCGCCCGGGGCGCCGGGTACCAGCGGTAGTTCTGGCTGACCTGCAGCACGAGGCCGAGCTCCTCGGCACGGCGGACGGCCTGCAGGGCTTCGTCGGTGGAGTTCGCGAAGGGCTTCTCGACGAGCACGTGCTTGCCGGCGTCGAGGGCCTCGAGCGCGAGCGGCACGTGCGTCACCGCCGGCGCGGTGATGACGACGGCGTCGGCCTCGACCCCGGCGAGCGCCTCGGTGAGCGAGGCGAAGGCGGCGGTCGCGGGCAGCCCGAGGTCCGTGCGGACGGCCTCGAGCGTCGCGGGGACCGGGTCGACGAGCCCGACCACCTCCACTTCGGTGACCTGCGGGATGGCGGTGCGGGCCCAGTTGCCGCCCCACCCTCCGAGACCGACGTGGATGATGCGGACCGTCATGCGTGCACTCCTTCGTGACCGGCGCACCACGGCTCCCGTGGCGCGTCCCTCCAGTCTGTCAGGGGCCTCGGACGCTGCCCGCAGGCGCGGCGCGGACGGCCGTCAGTGCGTGAAGGCGTACCCGATGAGCGCCATCGTGACGACGGCGCCCGCGACGTAGTTGATCCACAGGAAGCGCTTCCAGCCCGCGTTCGCCGACTCCGCCCCCTCGTCGGTGACGTTCCACCACGGCAGCACGTTCAGCGCGTAGGGCACGACGACGACCGCCGCGATCGGCCCCGGGAACGCCGAGAACAGCAGCGCGACCCCCGCGACGAGGTACGCCACGAACGCCAGGCGGACGGTCGCCCGCGCCCCGATGACGGTCGCGACGGAGCCGATGCCGCCCGCGCGGTCGGCGAGCACGTCCTGCACGGCACCGAACGCGTGCGAGGCCACCCCCCACAGGAAGAACGCCACGCACACCGCGACGAGCTGCCCGGTCCAGTGCGGACCGGCGAGCGTGAGACCGAACACCGCGGGCGACACGAAGTGCGTCGACGAGGTGAGGGAGTCGAGGAACGGCCGCTCCTTGAACCGCAGGCCCGGCGCCGAGTACGCGACGACCGCGAAGACGCTGATCGCCAGGACGGCCCACGACCACGGACCGTTGCCGCTCAGCGCGCCGAGCACGACGAGCGCGACGAGGAACGGCACGTTCGTGACGACGACCGCCCACAGCGTGGCGCGGTGCACGCTCTTGTCGAGCAGGGCCCCCTCGACGCCGCCCTTCCGCGGGTTCCGCAGGTCCGACTCGTAGTCGAAGACGTCGTTGATGCCGTACATCGCGAGGTTGTACGGCACGAGGAAGTACACGACACCGACGATGAACGCGACGAGCGAGAACCCGCCACCACCGTCGAGGCCGACCCCGCTGCCGAGCAGGTACGCGGCACCGAAGGGGTAGGCGGTGTTCACCCAGCTGATCGGCCGCGACGACACGAAGAGTGCGCGCAGGGTCGACGGTCGGGAGGCACGGCTCACGGTCACGGGGTCTCCTCCGGTCGGTGGGTGGGCTGGCCCGGGCGCTCCGACCGTACCGGGCGCTCGAGCAGCACCCAGCAGCTCGGCAGCAGCAGGGCGGCCCCGATCGAGTACGCGAGGTCCTCGACGGGGAACAGCCCGATCCGCGCCCCCGAGACGAGCGCGGGGTCGTACGCGACGATCCCGAGCCCGACGATCACGTTGTTGAACACGCCCGTCATGACGAGCAGGACGGCCCCGGCGACCACGGCGCTGACGATCCCGACCCGGCGGCCGCCGGCACCGCGACGACGGGCGGCGACCGCGCCGGCGGCCACCGCGACGAGTGCGGCGGTGGCCAGGAACGGCACCGCGAGCAGCGCGTACGTCGCCGTCCCGGTCACGAGCGGGACCCCCCGTCGGTCCGCTCCAGCCGCCGCGCGACGACGGGACGCAGGGCGCCGAAGAGGTCCATCGTCGTCCAGCAGAGGAGCACGAGGAAGAAGACCTCCTCGAGCGGCACCTCGGGGGCGAGCAGCACCCCGGTGAGCAGGTCGTTCCGGCCGATGAAGAAGACGCCGAGGTGCACGCCGGCGACGTCCCACACGAGGAAGAAGACGAGCCCGACGACCATCACGGCCGCCGCCCGCAGGGGGCTCCGCCAGAAGAACAGTCGGTACCGGGCGTCGAGCACCGCGATGCCGGCGATCGACACCACGAGTCCGATCAGGTAGACGCCCGGCATCGGCTACGCGACCGGGGCGGCCGCCGGCGCCGGCAGCGGCGTCGGGAGCGGCTCGGTCGAGGTGTCGCCGTGGATGCGCTTGAGCAGCACCTCGGCGCTGATCAGGCACATCGGCAGACCGATGCCCGGCGTGGTCGAGGCGCCGGCGTAGTAGAGCCCCTCCACCTTGCGGGAGACGTTCGCCTCGCGGAAGAACGCGCTCTGCGCCAGGGTGTGCGCCGGCCCGAGCATCGAGCCGCTCCACGCGTTGTAGTCGTCCGCGAAGTCCTGCGGGCCGATGGTGCGCCGGACGCGGATGCGGTCGCGCAGGTCGGTCACGCCCGAGCGCTCGGCGATGACCGCGATCGCCCGGTCGGCGATCCGCTCGACCTCGGCGTCGCCGGCGCCGTCGATGCCGCCCTTCCCGATGGACAGGTCGGCGGGCAGCGGCACGAGGACGAACAGGTTGCTCGACCCCTCGGGCGCGACGGAGTCGTCGGTGAGCGAGGGCGCGCAGACGTAGATCGACGCGGGGTCCGGCACGTGCCGGTCCTTCCCGAAGATCGCGCCGAAGTTGGCCCGCCAGTCGGCGGTGAACACGAGCGTGTGGTGGAGCAGCCCCGGCACCTCGCCCTCGACGCCGAGGTAGACGAGCACGGCGCTCGGCCCGGGGTCGCGCTTCCGCCAGTGCGGCTCGGGGAAGGTCCGGTGCTCGGCGTCGAGCAGCTGCAGCTCGGTGTGGTGCAGGTCGGCGGCGCTCACGACGAGGTCGGCGGGGACGGTGTGCGACGAACCCGCGGCGTCGCGGTGGACGACCCCCGTGACGTGCCCGTCCTCGACGACGATCCGCTCGACCGGCGCGCCGGTGGTGATCGTGACGCCCTCGCGGCGGGCGACGCGCTCGACGGCGGCGATCACCTCGGTGATGCCGCCCTTCGGGTAGAGCACCCCGTCGGCCAGGTCGAGGTGGCTCATCAGGTGGTACATGCTCGGCGCCGCGTACGGGCTCGTGCCGAGGAACACCGCCGGGTAGCCGAGGACCTGCCAGAGCCGACGGTCCCGCACGGCCTTCGACGCGAAGGTCGACAGCGGCTGGAGCAGCAGGCGCGCGAGCTTCGGCAGCCGCCGGAGCACGTCCGGGGCGGCGAGCTTCGTCAGGTCCTGGAAGGTCGTGTAGAGGAAGCGGCGCACCGCCATGGCGTAGGTGTCCTCGGCGGAGTCGAGGTACTTCCGCAGCCGGTCGCCGGCACCGGGCTCGATCGACTCGAACAGCGCGATGTTCGCCTCGCGGTCGGCGAGCAGGTCGATCGGCTCGTCGTGGCCCTCGCTGTAGACGCGGTAGCCCGGGTCGAGCTTCACCAGGTCCATCTCGGCGTCGGCGGTGGTGCCGAGCAGCCGGAAGAAGTGGTCGAAGACCTCGGGCATGAGGTACCAGCTCGGCCCGGTGTCGAACCGGAATCCGTCCTGCTCCCACGACCCGGCGCGGCCACCGAGCTGGTCGCGCTGCTCGAGCACCGTGACGGCGTAGCCGTCGCGGGCGAGCAGCGCGGCGGACGCCAGTCCGCTGATGCCGCCGCCGACGATCACCGCACGACGGGCCGGCACCGTGCGCTTCGGGGCGGGTGCGGTCGGACGGGAGGCGCGTTGCGGGGTCATGCGGAGCCTCCCGGCCGGTGGGCGGTCGCCCGGGACCGCAGCGGCGCGCGTCCGGCGAGCACCTGCGCGGCGAGCCGCGCCTTCACCGGGTTCGGCACCCGGACCCGGGTGGTGACGAGCCGCTCCGCCGGGCAGGCAGCGATGCGGTCGTTGAGCTCCTGGAACAGCGCGTGCGCGAGCCCGACGGCCTTGCGGGCGTCGGCGGGCAGCAGCGGCACCGTCAGCGCGGCGCGGTCGAGGTCGGCCTGCACGTCGGCGACCAGGCGGCGCTTCGTCGCCTCGTCGAACGTGCGGACGTCGACGCCCGGGAAGTACGAGCGACCGAGCACCTCGAAGTCGGCGTGCAGGTCGCGCAGGAAGTTGACCTTCTGGAACGCCGCACCGAGGGCCCGCGCGCCGTCGACGAGGACGGCGTCGTCGAACGTCGGTCGACCGGCGCGGTGCACGAACGCGCGCAGGCACATCAGGCCGACCACCTCGGCGGAGCCGTAGACGTAGCGGTCGAACGACTCCTGGTCGTGCTCGGTGCGTTCGAGGTCCATCCGCATCGACGCGAAGAACGGCTTCGTCAGCTCGGGGCCGAACCCGGTGACGCGGGCGGTGCGGGCGAACGCGTGCACGACCGGGTTCACCGAGAAGCCGAGCGCGATCGCACGTTCGGTGTCCGCCTCGAGCTCGTCGAGCACGGTGCGGGCGAGGTCGTGGTCGAGCCCCGCCTCGGTCGCCGGGCCGTCCACGACCTCGTCGGCGACGCGGACCAGGGCGTAGACGTTCCGGATGTGCTCGCGGGTGTCCTTGGTGAGCAGCCGGCTCGCGAGCCCGAAGGACGTCGAGTAGCGCTCGATGACGACGCCGGACGCAGCCTCGGCCGTCGCGTCGTACAGGGGCAGACGCGGTGGTGCGGTCTGGGTCACCGCACGCGCTCCAGCAGTTCGGACACCAGGTGCTCCAGTCGATCGGCGAGCTCGTACGGCAGCGCCGACAGCTCGGCACGGGCCAGTGCGGCGTGCTCGGCGATCCGGGACTCGGCCGCCGACCGGGCGCCGCAGGTCTCCAGGGTCGCACGGAGTTCGGTCGCGCGCTCCTCGGTCAGGTCCGGGTCGCCGAGGTACGGCGCGATGTCGTCCCAGCAGTCGGTCGTCGCCGCGTAGGCGATGAGCATCGTGCGCTTGCCCTCGCGGAGGTCGCCGAGCACCGACTTGCCGGTGACCGTCTCGTCGCCGTACACGCCGAGCAGGTCGTCGACGATCTGGTACGCGATGCCGATCTCGCGGCCGAACGCGCCGAGCGCCTCGACCACCTGGTCCGACGCGCCTGCCAGGACCGCCCCGGACTGCAGGGGCGCCTCGAACGAGTACACGCTCGTCTTCGCCCGCTCCATCGCGAGGACCTCGTCGACCGACGGCATCACGCCGAGCGCCAGGTCGACGTCGGTCATCTCGCCCGCGGCACTGGCGAAGACCGCGTCGTCCAGGATCTCGAGCAGCCGCGTCCGACGGTCCCCGGTGACACCCGAGGCCTCGACGAAGCGCGTGGTGGCGGCGAGCGCGAGGTCGCCGGCGATGACGGCGGCGCTCATCCCGCGGTGCTCGGCGGTCGGGAGGGCGAGGCCGCCGGTGGTGCCGGTGTCGCGGAACGACCCGGCCACGTTCGGCTCGCCGCGCCGGGACCAGTCACGGTCGATCACGTCGTCGTGCACGACGAGCGCGGTGTGGAGCAGCTCGTAGGCGGCGGCGACGTTGGCCGCCGCGTGGGCGTCGGTCCCGCCGAGGCCGCTGTACGCGGTGAGGACCATGCGCGGCCGGAAGCGCTTGCCGCCCATGCTCGCGCGACGGAGCACGCGCCACAGTTCCTCGGACGGTCGACCGAACCGACGGGCACGAGCCGACGACACCACGAAGAAGCGTTCGATGCACTCGTCGACCAGTGCGAGGTCGATGTGCGTCACGGTGGCCGCTTCCTCGCTCATTGGCCTAACCTATCGGGGCAGATGAACACTTTCCCGGAAACCGTCGTCCTGCTGGCCGAGGACCGCACCCCGGTCGGCACCGCGGACAAGTTCGCGGTGCACACCGACCACACGCCCCTCCACCTCGCGTTCTCGTGCCACGTGCGGAACACCGACGGCCTGGTCCTCGTGACCCGCCGCGCGCTGTCCAAGAAGACGTGGCCGGGGGTGTGGACGAACACGTTCTGCGGGCACCCCGGCCCCGACGAGGCGTTCGAGGACGCCGTCGCGCGACGCGCCTCCCGCGAGCTCGGCATCACCGTCCGCGACGTCGAGCTCGTGCTCCCCGACTTCCGCTACCGCGCGGTCGACGCCTCGGGCATCGTGGAGAACGAGGTCTGCCCGGTGTTCCGCGCCGTGACGGACGACGTGCCGACCCCCGCAGACGACGAGGTCGCCGAGTACGCGTGGGTCTCCGAGGACGACCTGCGCGCCTCGGTCGCAGGCACGCCCTTCGCCTGGAGCCCGTGGCTGGGCTGGCAGCTCGCCGAGCTCGAGCAGCAGGGCCTGCGCGTCACGCGCTGACCCCTCGGCACCACTCCCGCCCCGTCCGCCGCGGGCACCGCCGGACCACGGCTGGTGCGCAGGCCGCGGACGTGCATAATGATCTGGCTCGGAATGTGAACGTGCACATCGAGGTGCCACGGCCCCGGGCGGGAGAGAGCAACGATGGCGTCACCGCGGACAGAACAACCGCGCTCGCCCAGCATCCGCGACGTCGCGCGGGTCGCCGGCGTCTCGCACCAGACCGTGTCGCGGGTGCTCAACAACTCCGGCGCGATCCGCGACGAGACCCGCGAGCGCGTGCGCGCGGCGATGGAGCAGCTGCAGTACCGGCCGAACCGGGCCGCGCGTGCCCTCGTCACGAGCCGGACGCACACGATCGGCGTGCTCACGGCGCAGCGGTCGCACTACGGGCCGGCGGCGACCATGCAGGCGATCGAGGACGCGGCGGTCACCCGCGGGTACTCCGTCACCACCGCGAACATCGCCGACGCCACCGACGTCGCGGTGCGGGACGGCCTCGGCCACCTGCTCGACCAGGACGTCGAGGGCATCATCGTCATCGCCCCGCAGCAGCGCGTGTTCGACCTCATCGAGGAGCTCGGCATGCGGACGCCCTACGTGGCACTGCGGACGAGCATCGGTGACGGCCCCACCACGCTCTTCGTCGACCAGATGGAGGGCGCCCGACTCGCGACGGCCCACCTGCTCGACCTCGGGCACGAGTACGTCCGGCACATCGCCGGGCCACGGGACTGGATCGAGGCCGAGGCCCGCATGCAGGGCTTCCTGCGCGAGATGAGCGACCGGGACATGCCGGTCGTCCCGCCGATCCTCGGTGACTGGACGGCAGACTTCGGCTACCACGCGGGCCGAGAGCTGCTGCGGTACCGGGACTGCACCGCGATCTTCTGCTCGAACGACGCGATGGCGCTCGGCGTGATGCACGCCGCCCGCTCGTACGGGCTCGACGTCCCCGGCGACCTGTCGGTCGTGGGCTACGACGACATCCCCGAGGCCAAGCACCTCTGGCCGCCCCTGACCACCGTGCAGGTCGACTTCCCCGAGCTCGGTCGACGCTGCGTCGAACTGCTCCTGCCCGCCGCGGAGCAGGCGCTCCGCCCGGTCGACCTGGTGCCGCAACTCGTCGTGCGCGGGTCGACGGGCGCACCCCGCCGCCGCTGACGCGACCCACCGTCGGACGGGAGGCGCGGGACGGGCCCGCCACGCGCCTCCCGTCCGCTCCGGGCGACGCCCGACCACCCCACCTCGGGGGCCGTCAGCACGCGGATCAGGCCGGATCACGCGGGCCGTTACGAAAACGCGACCGAACCGAATTGACAGCCGCGACGGGGCTGTGCGTAAATTACCTCCGTTCCGCCGATGTGAACGGTCACATGACCGTCACACGAACGGGACACCGGACGCGACAACGGGGTCCGCACAGGACTCCTGTGCCCCCGATGCCGCAGCTCACCACCCGAAGGACTGCCGCACCGCAGCGGCAGAAGGAGATGCACCGTGGCGTCAACCCCACAGGGACCGGACCTGGCCACCAGGTCCGTCACCAGCGCCGAGACCCTGCTCGAGATGCGCTCGATCACCAAGGAGTTCCCTGGTGTCAAGGCGCTCTCGGACGTGTCGCTGAGCGTCCGCGCCGGCGAGATCCACGCGATCTGCGGCGAGAACGGGGCCGGCAAGTCGACCCTCATGAAGGTGCTGTCGGGCGTCTACCCGTACGGCACCTACAGCGGCGAGATCGTCTACGAGGGCGAAGAGGTCCGCTTCAAGGACATCAAGCAGTCCGAGCAGGCCGGCATCGTCATCATCCACCAGGAGCTCGCGCTCATCCCCGAGCTGTCGATCACCGAGAACCTGTTCCTCGGCAACGAGCCCGGCCGCTTCGGCGTCATCGACTGGACCGCCGCCCAGCTGCGCGCCCAGGACCTGCTCGCCCGCGTCGGCCTGAACGACGACCCGGACACGCAGATCAAGAACCTCGGTGTCGGCAAGCAGCAGCTCGTCGAGATCGCGAAGGCCCTGCACAAGGACGTCAAGCTCCTCATCCTCGACGAGCCGACCGCCGCGCTCAACGAGAACGACTCGCAGCACCTGCTCGACCTGATCGTCGGGCTGAAGTCCCGCGGCATCGCGAGCATCATCATCAGCCACAAGCTCAACGAGATCGAGCAGATCGCCGACGAGATCACGATCATCCGTGACGGCAAGGCGATCGAGACGCTCAACGTGAAGGGCGACGGCGTCAACGAGGACCGCATCATCCGCGGGATGGTCGGCCGTTCGCTCGAGAGCCGGTTCCCGGACCGCACGCCGAAGATCGGCGAGGTCTTCTTCGAAGTCAAGAACTGGACCGTCCAGCACCCGCAGGACTCGTCCCGCCTGGTCGCCAAGGGCTCGAACTTCCACGTCCGTCGTGGTGAGATCGTCGGCTTCGCGGGCCTCATGGGCGCCGGCCGCACCGAGCTCGCCATGAGCATCTTCGGGCGCTCGTACGGCACCTTCATCGACGGCCAGATCATCAAGGACGGCCGCGAGATCAAGGTGGCGAACGTCCAGCAGGCCATCGCGAACGGCCTCGGCTACGTCTCCGAGGACCGCAAGGCCCTCGGTCTGAACCTGCTCGACACGGTCAAGCGCTCGACGGTCGCCGCCGACCTGCCGAAGATCTCGAAGGCCGGCGTCGTCGACTCCCTCGAGGAGTACGACGTCGCCGAGCGCTACCGGAAGATGCTCCGCACGAAGGTGCCGACCGTCGAGGAGAACGTCGGCAAGCTGTCCGGCGGGAACCAGCAGAAGGTCGTCCTGTCCAAGTGGATGTTCACCGACCCGGACCTGCTGATCCTCGACGAGCCGACCCGCGGCATCGACGTGGGCGCGAAGTTCGAGATCTACGGCATCATCCAGCAGCTCGCGGCACAGGGGAAGGGCATCATCCTCATCTCCTCCGAGCTCCCCGAACTCCTCGGCCTCTCCGACCGGATCTACACGATCTTCGAGGGCCAGATCACGGCCGACGTCCCCGCTGACCAGGCCGATCCCGAAACCCTCATGCGCAGCATGACCTCCGCGCGGAAGGGCGCACTGATCTCATGAAGAACCTGAAACTGCTCTTCGGCAAGGGCAACAGCATCGGCCAGTACGGCATGATCATCGCGCTCATCGCGATCTTGATCCTGTTCTCGATCCTGACGAACGGGCTCATCCTCGAGCCGACGAACATCATCAACGTGTTCCTGCAGTACTCCTACATCCTCATCCTGGCGCTGGGGATGGTCATGGTGATCATCGCCGGGCACATCGACCTGTCGGTCGGTTCGGTGGCGGCCTTCACCGGCATCATCGTCGCCCAGTCGATGGCGCAGTGGAACTTCCCGGCATGGGCCGCGATCATCCTCGGCCTCGCCGTCGGTGCCGCGGTCGGCGCCTGGCAGGGCTTCTGGGTCGCGTTCGTGAAGGTCCCGGCCTTCATCGTGACCCTGGCCGGCCAGCTGATCTTCCGCGGTGCGAACCAGATCATCGGCAACTCGACCTCGCAGCCGGTGCCGGATGACTACGCGCAGATCGGTTCGGGCTTCCTGCCCGACTTCGGCCCGGACTTCGGGTTCTCGAACGGCACGCTCATCCTCGGCATCGTCACCTGCCTCGTGCTGATCTTCCTCGAGATGCGCGGCCGTCAGCGTCGCAAGAAGATGCAGGCCGAGCTCGTCCCGCTCTGGGTCTCGATCGTCCGCACGGGCGTCCTGGTCGCCGTCACCCTCGTCGCGACGTACCTGTTCGCCGCCGGTCCCGCCGGCACGTCGATCCCGATCGTCGCGATCATCCTCGGCGTCCTGACCATCGTCTACGGCTTCCTCACCAAGAACACGATCTTCGGCCGCCAGGTCTACGCCGTCGGTGGCAACGCGAACGCCGCCGTCCTGTCCGGCGTCAGCGCCCGCAAGGTCAACTTCTTCGTCATGATGAACATGTCGGTCCTCGCCGCGATCGCCGGCATGGTGTTCGTCGGCTACTCGGGCGCCTCGGGCCCCGCCGACGGCACCGGCTGGGAGCTCGACGCGATCGCCGCCGTGTTCGTCGGTGGCGCCGCGGTCGCCGGTGGCATCGGCACGATCTCCGGGTCGATCATCGGTGGTCTCGTCATGGCCCTGCTGTCCAACGGTCTGTCGCTGGTGGGCCTCGAGTCCAACCGCGTCCAGATCATCCGCGGTCTCGTCCTGCTCGTCGCCGTCGCCTTCGACGTCTACTCGAAGTCGCAGGGTCGTCCGTCCCTGATCGGCGGGATGTTGAAGCAGTTCCAGCGGAAGGACACCGAACAGAACACGGTGGCCGCGCAGCAGCCGCGGACCATCGAGGACCAGCCCGAGAAGGTCAACGTCCAGTAACACGTGGCGGGTGGCCACCCCGGTGGCCGCCCGCACGATCCCCGCACCACACAGCACCACTCCTCAACGAAGAGAAAGCAATCTCATGCGCAAGAAGCTCATCGCCGGCATCGGTCTGGCACTCGTCGCGGGCCTGGCCCTCAGCGGCTGCTCGGCCCGCGGCAACTCGGACGCCGGCTCCGGCTCGACCGGCGGCGCCTCGAACGTCCAGATCAAGAAGGGCGACCTGATCGGCGTCGCGCTCCCCGCCAAGACCTCGCAGAACTGGGTGCTCGCGGGCGCCGCGTTCGAGAAGTCGATCGAGGACGCCGGCTTCAAGGCCGACATCCAGTACGCCAACGCCGGCAACCCGGTCCCGGACCAGCAGGGCCAGATCCAGTCGATGGTCACCAAGGGCGCGAAGGCGATCATCATCGGTGCCGCCGACGGTTCGCAGCTCGGCACGCAGGTGCAGGCCGCCAAGAAGTCCGGCGCCGTCGTCATCGCCTGGGACCGCAACATCCTGAACACCGAGAACGTCGACTACTACGTCGCGTTCAACAACTTCAAGGTCGGCCAGCTGCAGGGCCAGGCCCTGCTCGACGGACTCAAGGCCAAGAAGCCGAACGGCCCGTACAACATCGAGCTCTTCTCCGGCTCGCCCGACGACGCCAACGCGAAGGTCTTCTTCAACGGCGCCATGGACGTGCTCCAGCCGAAGATCGACGACGGCACCCTCAAGGTCGTCTCGGGTCGCACCAGCTTCTCGGACACCAACACGCAGGGCTGGCTCGCGCAGAACGCCCAGTCGCGCATGACCGACATCCTGACGAAGTCGTACACGAACACCGAGCTCGACGGCGTCCTGTCGCCGAACGACACCCTGGCCCGCGCGATCCTGACCGCCACCAAGGCGGCCGGCAAGCCGAACCCGGTCGTCACCGGTCAGGACTCCGAGACCGCGTCGATCCCGCTGATCATGCAGGGCGAGCAGTACTCGACCATCTACAAGAACACCACCGAGGAGGCCCAGGCCGCCATCGACCTGGTGTCGGACCTCGCCGACGGCAAGACCCCGAAGACCACGGACGACAAGAACAACGACAACGGTAAGAAGGTCGTCCCGGCCGTCGAGCTGACGCCGGTCCTCGTCACCAAGGAGAACGCGGTCGAGGCGTACAAGGGCAACGACACCCTCGAGGAGCTCGCCAAGAAGGGCTGATCCCCTTCCGCAGCAGCACCACAGCACCACAGCACCGCAGAAGGCCCCGTCTCGCTCCGGCGAGACGGGGCCTTCCCGCGTCCCGGGCGCGAGACGCCCCCGTTGCTGCCGGACGCCGCCGGTTCCGACGGCGTCTCGCTGCTCGAACGGCGTCTCGCTGCTCGAAGGGCGTCTCGCGCAGACACCCCACTGTCAGCTGGTCGGGCCGGTGCGGAGCGCGTGACGGTCACGGAGCCGGGCGGCCGCCTCGCGGAGCCGCGGTGCGTCCACCCGCGCGGTCCAGACCAGCACCGGCGGCGACACCGGACGTCGGCCGTTCGTCAGGCGGTCCCCGATCGCGGCGAGCCGCACCCACGGGATGCCCGGCTCCGAGGCCGTCAGGTCGTCCGGGAGCGCGGCGACCGCCACCCCGATCTCGACGAGCCGCATCCGGACGGCGTCGAGCACGAGGTCCGAGGGCGGCGAGTCGTCGACGTACCGCTCGATGGCCGCGCAGGCCTGCACGACCTCGTCGAGCAGCTCCCCCGTGCCCGGCGTCACAGCGGCACGGCCTTCCGACAGCGCTCCGGGTCGGTGCCCGCGCCGTCCAGCACCTCGACCTCGGCGTCGAGCAACCGCTCGGCCTCGTCCTGGATCCGCATGAGCGTGAAGATCCCGGCGCCCGGCTCGAGGTCGACGAGGAGCCCGACCGCGTCCCGCTGCCGGGACCGCTCGTGCGCGCGGCGCTCGGCCGGGACGAGCCGCGGCCGGGTCCCGCCGTTCCGACGCACCGCCGCGACCAGGTCGTCCCGTGCCGCGGCGACGCGGTCGTGCAGCGGCGGGGGTGCGCAGGACGGGAGCAGGTCGATGGAGGCCTCGAAGCCCGCGGCACGCACGAGGCGTTGCAGCGCGGTGAGCGAGGGCTCCCGTCGGCCGTTCTCGTAGGTGCTGATGACGCTCTGCGTGACCCCGGCGCGCGCGGCGAGCTGCACCTGGGTGAGCCCCGCGCGCGTCCGGGCGTCCCGGATCAGCTCGGACGCCGGGATCGGCCGCGGCACGGGGACGGGGACTTCGGCCATGCGGCCACGATACACAGAATGCGAAATGTTGCCCGATGATGACGTGCGCCGTGTCACGAAGGACGGCCGGGGTCCGGTCGGCCCCGGCTCGGGTCAGTCCCGGCGGGAGACGTCCGCGCGGTGGAAGTTGAGCGCCGAGCGCGACGGCGTCGGGCCGCGCTGCCCCTGGTAGCGCGACTGGTACTCGGCCGAGCCGTACGGCTTGTCCGCCGGGCTCGAGAGCTGGAAGAAGCAGAGCTGGCCGATCTTCATGCCGGGCCAGAGCTTGATCGGCAGCGTGGCGACGTTCGACAACTCGAGCGTGACGTGCCCGGAGAAGCCCGGGTCGATGAAGCCCGCCGTCGAGTGCGTGAGGAGCCCGAGACGGCCGAGCGAGCTCTTGCCCTCGAGGCGCGCGGCGATGTCGTCCGGCAGGGTCACGACCTCGAACGTCGAGCCGAGCACGAACTCCCCCGGGTGCAGCACGAACGCCTCGTCCGGGTCGGTCTCCACCAGGCGCGTGAGCTCGGGCTGGTCCTCGGCGGGGTCGATGTGCGGGTACTTGTGGTTGTCGAACAGCCGGAAGTACTTGTCGAGCCGGACGTCGATGCTCGACGGCTGGACGAGGGCGGGGTCGTACGGATCGAGGCCGATCCGGCCGTCGGCGAGCTGGGCGGTGATGTCGCGGTCGGAGAGCAGCACGCACGAAGCCTAGCGGCCGGTGGCGCGCCCCCGGTATGCTGCGAGGCTGCCCACCGGGGTGGCGGACGACGGCCGTCCGACCGGCCGCACGAGGGGGCACCCGTGACCGGCACAACCGGCACCACCGACACCTGGACCGTCGAGGAGCTCGACGTCCCGACGACGATGGACGACGACCCGGCGCGGGTGCAGGCGTTCCGGGACTGGCTCGCGGTGTCCGACGCCGCCGAGTTCGCGGTGCACGGACTCCGCGAGGTCTCGTGGACGCCCGCCGAGTACCTGCCGATGTGCCACGAACCCGGGGCCCCGAGCCGCCTGTTCGTCGTGCGCGACGACGCGGGCGAGGTCGTGGCGTCGGGGGCGTACGACTCGAGGACCGAGCCGGGCACGACGAACTGCTGGCTGTCGCTCGGCGTCCGGCCCGACCGGCAGCGCCGCGGCATCGGGACCCTGCTCGCCGACCACCTCGAGCAGCTCGCCCGCGCCGAGGGACGCACCCAGTGGAAGACCTACGCCGTCTCGCGCCAGGTCGGCCCCGGAGCCGGGCCCGGGTACGTCGCAGCACCCACGGGCCACGGAGCCGTGCCCGCGGACGAGGCCGGCGTGCGCTTCCTGACCGGCCGCGGCTGGCGCTTCGGTCAGGTCAACCGGATGAGCCGGCTCGGGCTGCCGTCGGACGGGTCGGTCGTGCGCGCCCTGCACGAGCGCGCGGCCACGGCGGCCGGCCCCGGCTACCGGGTGCACACCTGGACCGGCCCGACCCCGGACCGGTGGCTCGACGACCTCGCGCTCCTGCACACGAGGATGAGCACCGACGCCCCCGAGGGCGACATGCAGGAGCCCGAGGACGTCTGGACCGGCGAGCGCGTCCGCGAGTCCGAGGAGCAGTTGGCGACCGGCCCGCACACGATGCTCACGATCGCGGTCGAGCACGCCGAGGACACCGCCCTGGTCGGTTTCAGCCAGCTCAAGGTGCCGGAGAACCCGGAGCGCCCGGTCATGCAGTGGGACACCCTCGTGCTCCGTGAGCACCGTGGGCACCGGCTCGGGTGGCTGCTCAAGGTGGTCGGGATCGAGACGATCGAGCGGGACTTCCCGGGCCGGCCGTCGATCGTCACGTTCAACGCCGAGGAGAACCGGCCGATGCTCGACGTCAACGAGGCGGTCGGCTTCGTCGGGGTGGGCAGCGAGGGGATCTGGGAGCACCGGGACTGACGGGTCGCGTCCGCTGCCGGACTGGGATGGTGGTGTCAGGCGGCGGACCTACCATTGGACGGTCATGACCGTCACGTCAGCCGCCACGCAGCCCGGGGACACGGCACCCGAACCCGCCCCCACCACCGCACGGTCCACCACCGTCGCGACGGTCCTGGTCATCGCCGTCCCGCTCGCCGTAGCCTGCGCCGTGCTCGGCATGACGCTCACCGGCGCGTTCACCGCCTCGCAGCAGCTCGTCTCCGCCGGTGACCTCGTGGAGTACGGCCTGCCGGTCGCCCGGGTCGTGCACGACACCGCCGCGGCGCTGTCGATCGGCCTGCTCGTCGTGGCCGCGTTCGCGCTCCCCGCGAAGAAGCAGGACCACCGCACGATGTCGTCCGTGCAGCACCGGGCCGCCCGCTGGGGCGCCGCGGCCGGTGCCGTGTGGTTCCTCGCCGCGGTCGTGGGGATCGTCCTCACGGGCGCGAACACGCTGGGTGTCCCGCTCACGAGTCCGGTGTTCGCGCGCAACTTCCTGCTCTTCGCGTTCCAGGTCGAGATCGGGCAGGCACTCGTCGTCTCCGCCGTCGCGGTGCTCGTCGCGACGCTCGTCGCCGCCTTCGCCACGCGGGTCACCTCGCTGGCGGTCGCGACGGTCGCCGGACTCTTCGCGCTGCTGCCGCTCGCCCTGTCCGGTCACGCCGCCGGGGCGCTCGAGCACGCGAACGCGGTGAACTCCCTCGCCTTGCACCTGGTCGCCGTGTGCGTGTGGGCCGGCGGACTCGTCGCCGTGCTGCTCCTGCGCACCCGCACGAAGGGCGCCACGGGACGCGTGGTCGCGCGCTACTCGACGCTCGCGGGCTGGGCGTTCGCCGCGGTCGCGTTCTCCGGCATCGTCAACGCCTCGCTGCGCCTGACCGGTCCGGCCGACCTCGTGACGACGACCTACGGGTGGCTCATCACCGTCAAGGCGGTCATCCTCGTGCTGCTCGGGCTCGCCGGCGTTGCGCAGCGCCGGAAGCTCGTGCCGGGGCTCCTCCGTTCGCCGCTCGACCGCAGGCTGTTCGTCCGCTTCGCCCTGGCCGAGGTCGTGTTCATGGCCGTCGCGATCGGCGTCTCCGTCGCGGTGTCCCGCTCGCAGCCGCCGATCCCGCAGACGCCCGAGACGGGACAGGACACCCGGTCCGGCCTGCTCGGCTACACCTACCCGCCGGCGCAGACCGTGCAGACCTACCTGACGCAGTGGCACATCGACTGGGTCTACCTGGCGATCGCCGTCGTCGGAGCCGGCTGGTACCTGCTCGCGGTGCGGAAGCTCCGGCAGCGTGGTGACTCGTGGCCCGTGGGTCGCACCATCGCCTGGCTGCTCGGCTGCGCGCTCTTCATCTGGACGACCTCGGCCGGACCGGCGGTCTACGGCATGGTGCACTTCTCGTCGCACATGCTCCAGCACATGCTCCTCATGATGTTCGTGCCGCTGCCGCTCGTGCTCGGCGGCCCCGTGCTCCTCGCGCTGCGCACGCTCCCGGTACGGAACGACGGCTCGCGCGGTGCCCGTGAGTGGCTCATGCTCTTCACGCACTCGCGGTACATGCAGTTCATGGCGAAGCCCGCCGTCGCCGGGACGATCTTCGCCGGGTCGCTCGTGGTGTTCTACTTCACGCCGGCGTTCCAGTACGCCATGCAGTCGCACGAGTGGCACGTCGCGATGGTCGTGCACTTCGTACTGAGCGGCTACCTGTTCTTCTGGGTGTTCGTCGGCGTCGATCCGGGGCCGCAGCGCCCGCAGTACCCGATCCTCATCATCGCGCTGCTCGCGACCCTGGCCTTCCACGCCTTCTTCGGCGTCGCCGTGATGACCTCGCAGTCGGTGTTCGCGGCCGACTGGTTCCACGCGCTCGGGCAGACCGACGACCGGGCGCTCCTCGCCGACCAGCACACCGGCGGCGGCATCGCCTGGGGCGCGTCGGAGCTGCCGATGGTGTTCGTCGCCCTGCTCGTGGTGCGCAACTGGGTGCGGAGCGACAAGCGCGATGCCAAGCGACTCGACCGCAAGGCCGAGCGCGACGGCGACGCCGACCTCAAGGCGTACAACGAGCAGCTCGCCGCCATGAACCGACGCGACTGAGTCCTCCGCGAGGGCACCCGCCCAGCAACGAGACAGCGCCCCGTGCGGATCCGCACGGTGCGCTGTCTCGTTGCGCTGGCTCGCTGCGCTGGAGCGACCCGACTAGCCCCGGGCCGCCCGGGTGCGACGGCCGAGCAGGAGCACGACACCGGCCACCAGCAGCGCGACGGCGAGGGCGATCCCCGTCCAGAGCGCGACGGTCGGCCCGGTGAAGGCGAGGCCGCCGGGTGCGGCTGCCGCCGTCGGGGTCGCGCTCGGCGTGGCGCCCGCCGGAGCTGCGCCCGGCGCCGCCGCCGTCGGCGCCGGGGTGGTCGGCGCCGTGGTCGGTGCCGGTGCCGGGGTGGTCGGCGCGGGGGTCGGGACCGGCACGACGGCCTCGGCCACGGTCACGTCGAACTCGTCCGAGGTCGACGCGGCGTACACCGCGTCGCCGGAGTAGACCGCGACGATCCGGTGACGGCCGGACCCGAGCCCGGCGACGTCGCAGCTCGTGACCGGGAGCGTGACGGCGCAGAGCACCCGGTCACCCTCGCGGAACTCGACGGTCCCCGTGGGTGCCGGCTGACCGGCACGTGCCGCGGGTCCGTCGACGGTCAGCGTCACCGGGGCACCGGCCGCGACGGGCGCGGAGGCGTCCGGCGCGGTCGCGGTGACCGCCGTCGGGACCTTCGACACGACGAGCGACCCCGTGCCCTCGGCGGTCGCGTGGTCGGCGTCACCGAGGTACGCGGCGGTGACGACGGTCCCGCCGGCGGTCGTCGCGGGGACGGTGCAGCTCGCCGTACCGTCCGTCAGGTCGGCCGTGCACAGCTGCGCACCCGTCTGCGCGTCGGTGAACCGGACGGTCCCGGTGGGGACGGTCGCGTCGGTCGTCGCGGACGACGACACCGTCGCGCGGAGCGACGCGTCGTCGCCGACGGTGACGGCGGTGTCCTCCACCGTGACGAGGGTCGTCTGCGGGGCGACCTTGACGTCGCGGGTGACGGTGATCGCCTCGGCGTCGATCGACGACACGACCGTCGACACCGTCGCGGTGCGGGCGGTGCCGGTCACCGTGAACGGGATCGTGAGCTCGGGCAGGTCGGTGCCCGGGGTACGGTCGGCGGCTGCCTGCTCGCAGGTGACGACCTGACCCGACACGGAGCACGTCCAACCGGTGCCGGTCGCGCCGTCCGCCGACGGGGTGACGCCGGTCGGGAAGGTGGTGGTGGTGCGGACGGCGCGCGTCTCGGAACCGCCGTCGGCGGAGACGGTCGGGGTGACCGTGACGGTACCGGAGCCGGCGTGCGCGACGCTGGTCGCGCCTCCCGTCCACGCCGTCAGCACCGGGACCGCGCCCGCGGCGGTCGTCGCGACGAGGTCGGTGACCTCGTGCACGTCGGTCGCACCGCCCGTGCCCGCGGTGAAGCCGTAGGTGAGCTTGTAGGGGTACCCGGTCGCCGGGTCGATCCACGAGGGGTCGATCCCCGCGACGTTGCTGCTCGGGTCGAGCTTCGGCAGAGCACCGGTGACGACCTGGCGCGCGCCGCCCACGCTCGTGAAGACGACGGCGTACTGCCCGGCCGGTACCGACACGTCCGGGTACCGGCGTGCCGTCAGCGCCGATGCGGTCGGGTTGACGACGACCTCGACGGGCACGGCGACCTCGCTGCGGTCGGTGGAGACGGAGCCGCGGAGGGAGCGGTCGGCGCGCGTGACCGACTGGACGCAGTACCCGGAGGACCCGTTGCCCGGTCCGCGGACGGTCACCGAGTTCTCCGCACCGCCGCGGCTCTGGTCACCGACGCAGCCGGTGTAGTTCCCGGCGAACCCGCCGTAGGTGTCGAGACCGACACCGAGGTACGCGTGCTCGAGGCCGTCGACACCGCCGGCGGGGTAGGCCGCGTAGCCGAGCGCACCGCCGGTGTAGCCGGTCCTCGTGGGCACGGCGGGGTTGTACGGGTCGGTCGCCGCCAGGTAGAAGACCATGCCGTCGGCACCGCTGCCGTCGTACTGGTAGGTCGTGAACGAGGCGTCGAGGCCCTTGTCCGTCGGCACGGCCTGCACGGCACCGACGGCACCGATCAGGGCCTGCGACGCCGACGTCAGGCGGAGCGCCCCGGACCCGGCGTCGTCGGCCGTGTCACCGCAGGCGGGGATCGAGCCCGTGCCGGGACCACCCGACGCACCGGCCGTCAGGCACGCGCTGTTCCCGGCGGCGGAGGGCGTCGACGGGAGCACCCAGCCGTCGCCCGCGCTGGTGCCGCGGAAGGTCTGGTCGGCGAAGGTCGTCTGCGTCGGGGCCGCGGCGCTGGCGGCGGTGACGTCCGCGCCGAGGAGCGCGAGACCGGCGAGTCCGGCCACGGTGAGACCGGCGAGGATGCTGCGAGCGCGCGCGACGGCGCGCCGCTGAGGTCGTTGAGCCAAGGGAGCCCTGTTCGGTGAGGAGGGGTGCCGACGAGGAGCTGCCAGCCCGGCTCGTCGACTCGGGTCCTCACACCGTAGGGCGATCCGCGCGATGTGGAGCACCGAGGACGCCGGACACCCCCGTACTGGGGGCAGGACGCCTGTCCGGAGACCGCCGACCGCGAGGGACGCTCAGTCTCCGTGCACGATGCAGACCGCGTCGAGCTCCATCGAGGCCTCGAGCGCGGCGCTGACGCCGGGCTCTCCCTCGGGCCCGAACGGGGTGACGGTGTCGACCCACCACAGCGGGGTCGAGAGGGCGGGCGCATCGGGCAGGATCCGCTCGACCTCGTCGAGCGAGTCCACCCGGCGGACGCCGAGGACCGTGATCACGGGGTGCCCCGCGTCGCGGCAGACCTGCAGCACCGGGCCGTCGTCGAGCGCACGGACGCCCCACGCGTCGTCGTGCAGCAGGAGCGCCTCCGCGACGTCCCGCGCCTGCACCGGCCCGCGGCAGAGGAGTGTCACGTCACGCGGCACCCTGACCGCCCGTCCGGTGGGCGGAGTGCGCGTGCGCGCCGCGGTCGTGTCCGTCGAGGGTGCCCTCGTCGTGCGCGGGGTCGAGCGGCGCGCCGCCGACGAGCTGGAGGAAGCGGTCCTCGTCGATGCGGTCGAGGAACGCCTCGAGGGCCTCCCACCCGTCCTCGAGCCGCACGACCAGGCCGCCGCCCCCGAACACCGACGTCGAGGTCCGCGCCGGCGGCCACTCCCCCGTGCGGTCCAGGAACCCGGCGGCCTCCGGACCGACGACGACCGCGAGCGGCGACGGTTCGCCGTGTGCGACCGCGCGGACCAGGTGGTCGGCGTCCCCACGGCGCTGCATCACGACGCCGAACACCGGCTCGACCTCGGCGGCGACCCGGTGCACGGCGTCCAGGAGCTTCGCCGCGAGCGCGGGGTCGGCACCGTCCTCGGGGATCGTGAGCACGGCGGACATCGTCTCGACGACGACCCCGTCGAGCAGGTGCGCGGTCATGGTCGCCGAGAAGCCGTCGCCCACCGCGTACGACGTCGACACGTCCGGGGCGTCGTGCTTGGCGTACTGCGTGACCACCCAGCGGTCCCACGGCACCGTCAGCGGTTCGCTCGTGCCCCACCGCGTGGGACAGGTGCCGACGGTGTCGCAGAGCGCCTCGATGGCGGAGCCGAGGTCGACCGCCCGGTCGGCGTGGTGCCGGAGCGTCAGGTCGATGCTGATCTGCCGGACGGACCCGGACGCGACCGGGTGCGCGGGCGACGGCGGACCGACGAGTTCCGGACCGGCGTGCACGAAGTCCTCGACGCCGGCGGCGCGGACGCCGGTGCGGCCGTCCCGCAGCGAGCCGTCCTGCTCGTCGACGGCCCACGCGGCTCCGTGCGCGCCCAGCGCGTGCCGCAGGGCGGGGCTGAGCGACGCCTCCCGGCCGGTGCGGAGCACGACCGTCCGCCCGGAGGCCGAGGCGCGTCGCAGCAGCGAGCCGAGCGAGTCCGTCAGCCACACGACCGGCGAGGCCGAACGGACCACGATGGCGGGGCCGACCACGTCGTCGATGAGGGGATGCCTGACCATCCGGGTCCTCCTCCGGTAGGGCGTCGGAACCCCCTGGACGGTACACACGGCGACGACACGTGTCCGTCGACCCGGGGACCTCACAGGGGAGACACGGCGACCGGACGGGAGGCCCGACCCGCCCCCGCCGCGCCGCGTGCGGCGCGCGCACGGCTGGCGTCCAGCGGAGAATCCGCTAGGCTTGCCACGTCCCGCCGGGCGGGACGCGCGAGTGTAGTTCAATGGTAGAACTCCAGCTTCCCAAGCTGGTAGCGCGGGTTCGATTCCCGTCACTCGCTCTCCAGATGGACACGCTCCCGAGGGAGCCGCTTCCCGAACGCGGGGTTGCCCTCCGTGCGTGCACGGCCTTGGATCGGGTCGGAGCACGTCGGCTCCACCGGAGCAAGGAGGTGCGAGCATGCGTTCGCTCGTCTACACCAGCACGCAGACGCGTCCGATCACCGACTCGGAGCTCGCGCAGATCCTCGCCGTCGGCCGCGAGAAGAACACGCGCCTCGGCGTGACCGGGATGCTCGCGCACAAGGGCGACAACTGCATCGGGATCCTCGAGGGCGAGGACGACGTCGTGCACGACCGGTTCGAGCAGGTCCGCGTCGACCCGCGGCACACGAACGTGCGTGTCCTGCTCGACGAAGCGATCACCGAGCGCTCCTTCCCGGACTGGTCCATGGCCTTCCAGTCCCTCGACCCGCTCGTGCAGGAGGTGCCCGGCTTCAGCGACCTGTTCCGGGCGGGCCGCCCCGCCGACCCTGCGTCCGCGGCGTCGCGTGCGCACGGGCTGCTCGAGTGGTTCCGCAAGCACCCGCTCGCGCCGCTGACGTCGCAGCAGACGATCGACGACGAGGCCCCCAGGACCCGGGCGATCAACGGTGCGATCACCGTGATCCACGACCACGGTCCGGCCGGGTTCTCGGTCGAGGCCGTCGCCGAGCGCAGCGGCATGTCCGTCGCGGAGGTCGACGCCCTCTTCCCGAACCCGCACGCGCTCCTCGCCGCGACCGTGATGCGCTGGACCCGCGCGGTCTCCCTCCCGCTGCAGCCGCTCGCCGCCGAGAAGGGCACCGTCGCGTACCTCCACGCCCTGCTCGTCGCGCACGCGGAGGAACCCGCGCTGATGCGGCTCATCGCGTCGAGCCTCGTCGTCGCCACCGACCCGGAGGCGCCGGGCGCCGACTACTACCGGTCGGCCTACCTGCAGTTCCGCGAGGTCGTCCGCGAGGCACTCACCGAGGACGTCCGGAGCGGGCGGGAGCCCGCCACGATGGACCCGGTGCGCGGCACGCAGCAGCTGCTCGCGCTGTACGACGGGCTGCGGTTGCAGTCCCTCCTGACGACGGACACCGACGTGGTCGACGCCTTCGACCGCGCGGCGACCCGGATGCGCCGCGGGTGGGCCGAGCAGTACGAGCAGCCGACGTACTGGGACGTCCCGGTCGCACCGGCGCACTGACCACGGCGACGACGGCCACGCGCACTACGCTGCCGTCATGCAGCCCGACCCGACCACGTCCGAGGTCCCGCACGTGGTCGTCGGCGGCGGGATCGTCGGCGCCGCGACGGCGTACACCCTGACCGCCCGCGGCGAGCGCGTCCTGCTCGTCGAGCAGCACGGCCGCGGCCACCACGAGGGGTCCTCCCACGGTGCCACCCGGATCTTCCGGCAGGGCTACGCCGACCCGGAGTACGTCGACCTGACGACCCGGGCGCTCGCGCTCTGGGACGCGCTCGAGGCACGCTCGGGCACCACCCTGCTCGACCGCACCGGCGCCGTGGACCACGGGCGACCCGAGGTGGTCGACGCGATCGCCGCGGCACTGGCGTCGGCCGGGATCCCGCACGAGTCGCTCACCACGGACGAGGCCGCAGCCCGCTGGCCGGGCATCGCCTTCGAGGGCCGCGTCCTGACCCACGCGACCGCGGGGCGGATCCGGTCCGCCGACGCGATCGAGGTCTTCCTGACCCTGGCCGAGCGCACCGGGCTGGCCGAGCTCCGCTTCGACACCCGCGTCACCGCGATCGAGGACCACGGTGACGACGTCACCGTGTCGCTCGGCGACGGCACGTCGGTCCGGACGCCGAGCCTGGTGGCGGCCGTGGGGTCCTGGGCGCCCACGCTGGTGGGTGCGCTGCTCGCGGCACGCGGGGCGCGCCTCCCGGCCGTCCGCGTCACGCAGGAGCAGCCCGCGCACTTCCCCAGCCACCTGCCGGACACGGCGTGGCCGTCGTTCGTGCACTGGGCGGACGGCGACGACGTCTACGGGCTCCTGACCCCGGGCGAGGGCGTGAAGGTCGGGTTCCACGGCACCGGACCGGTCGTCGACCCCGACGCCCGCGACCACCGGCCGGTGGCGGCCGAGGTGGAGCGCCTGCAGGCGTACGTCGCGCGGTGGGTGCCCGGCGTGGACGCCTCGCGGCCGAGCCTGATCAGCTGCCTGTACGACACCACCCCGGACGAGGACTTCGTGATCGACCGGCGCGGGCCGCTCACGGTGGCGACCGGGTTCTCCGGGCACGGGTTCAAGTTCGCACCGCTGCTCGGCGAGCTCGTCGCCGACCTGGCGACCGGCGGGGAGCCCCACCCGCGCTTCGCCCTCTGACGACCGGGCGCCCCGCTACGGTGGTCGGGTGCGCGTCGTCATCGCTCCGGACTCCCTGAAGGGCACCGCCACCGCGGCCGACACCGCGGCGGCGATCCGTGCCGGCTGGCTCGACGAACGCCCCGACGACGACGTCGTGAGTGCCCCCACGGCCGACGGCGGCGAGGGCACGATCGACGCGTTCGCCGCGGCCGTCCCGGACGCCGTACGCGTGCCGGTCACCGTGACCGGGCCCGCGGGGACACCGGTCGACACGGCGTGGCTCCGCCTCCCCGACGGGCGGGCGGTGGTGGAGCTCGCGGCGACGAGCGGCCTGCCGCTGCTCGGCGGACGGTTGCAGCCGGGGACGGCCACGAGCCGCGGCTTCGGCGAGGCGATCGCGGCGGCACTCGACGCCGGGGCGACCGGGCTGGTGCTCGGCATCGGCGGCAGCGCGTCGACCGACGGCGGACGACCCGTGCTCGAGGCACTCGGGCTCACCGCGCACGCCGACGGCTCCGTCGACCGGAGCCACCTGCGGCCGCTGCAGGCCGGTGGTGCGGTGGTGCTGACGGACGTGACCTCCCCGCTGCTCGGGCCGGACGGCGCGGTCGCCGTGTTCGGACCGCAGAAGGGCGTCACGCCCGAGCTGGCACCGGCGCTCGAGGAACGGCTCGCCGCCTGGGCGCTGGCCCTGCCCGAGGTCGACCCGGCGACGCCCGGAGCGGGTGCCGCCGGTGGCGTCGGGTTCGGCCTGCTCGCCTGGGGCGCGACCCTCGCCCCTGGCGCGCGTGCGGTCGCCGACGTCCTCGGGTTGCCCGCGCTGCTCGACGGCGCCGACGTGGTCGTGACCGGCGAGGGTCGGTACGACGACCAGAGCGCCGCGGGGAAGGTGCCGTCCGTCGTCCGGGCGCTCGCGGCCGAGCGCGCTCCCGGGGCGCGGGTCCTGCTCGTCGCCGGCGAGGTCGACGCACCGCTCGACGGGTTCGACGCGGCCGCATCGCTCGTGGTGCTCGCGACGCAGACGACCGGGGAACCGGACGACGCCCTGCGCGAGCCGCTGCGGTTCGCCCGGATCGCGGGGCAGCGGTTGGCACGGCTCACGGGCTGACCGGCCGCGGCCCCGCGCCACGCCCGTCCCACCGCGCCTGGGGGTCCCCATCGCAACCTCCCTCGTCCAGGAGCGCTCCACCAGACTGGAGGACGGGTCGCACCCGGCCCGCCAAGCAGCACCCCACGAGGAGACCAATGCGCACCGTCAACGCGTACGCGGCACCGTCGGCCACCGAGCCGCTCGTCAAGACCACCATCACCCGTCGCGACCTCGGCCCGAACGACGTCGAGATCGACATCGCCTACGCCGGCATCTGCCACTCCGACATCCACACCGTCCGCGGCGAGTGGGGCCCGATCCAGTACCCGCAGGTCGTCGGCCACGAGATCGTCGGCCACGTCTCCGCCGTCGGCAGCGACGTCACGAAGCACCAGGTCGGCGACCGTGTCGGCGTCGGCTGCATGGTGAACTCCTGCGGCGAGTGCGAGCAGTGCGTCGCCGGCCAGGAGCAGTACTGCCTGAAGGGCAACATCGGCACCTACGCCTCGGTCGACCCGGCCGACGGCTCGATCACCCAGGGCGGCTACTCCGAGGCCGTCGTCGTGAACGAGGACTTCGTGCTCCGCGTCCCGGAGTCGCTCGACATCGAGAAGGTCGCGCCGCTGCTCTGCGCCGGCATCACGACCTACTCGCCGCTGCACCACTGGAAGGTCGGCCCCGGCTCGAAGGTCGCCGTCGTCGGCATGGGCGGGCTCGGCCACATGGCCGTCAAGATCGCCGTCGCCCTCGGCGCCGAGGTCACCGTCCTGTCGCAGACCACCTCGAAGCAGGAAGACTCGCTCCGCTACGGCGCGAAGGCCCACTTCGCCACGAAGGACCCGTCGACCTTCGAGCAGCTGGCCGGCTCGTTCGAGCTGATCATCAACACGGTGTCGGCGAAGCTCGACATGGCGGCGTACCTCGGCCTGCTGCAGGTCGACGGCACGCTCGTCAACGTCGGTGCGCCGTCGGAGCCCCTCGAGGTGCCGGCCTTCGCCCTGATCCCGCGTCGCCTGAGCTGGGCGGGCTCCGCCATCGGCGGCATCGCGGAGACCCAGGAGATGCTCGACTTCTGCGCGGAGAAGGGCATCCTGCCCGAGACCGAGCTCATCTCGGCCGACCGCATCAACGAGGCGTACGAGCGCGTGCTCTCCTCGGACGTGCGGTACCGCTTCGTGATCGACACGGCGACCCTCGCCTGACGACCCGGGCCACGGGGGTCCGGTGACCCCCACCGGACGGGAGGCGCGCTGCCGGTGAGCAGCGCGCCTCCCGTCCTTCCTCTGGCCACCCCGCGGACGTACGCTGTCCCCGGAACGCGACCGCATCGTCCACGTCACGCAGCTCGTCGCCGCCGCGGCCCGGACGCGAGAGGCTTGACGGATGGACAACACGACGAACGAGGGACTCCGTCCCCTGGTCTCGGTGTCCGGCACGGAGACCGACACCGCGATCGCCGACCTGGCCGGCATGTACGCCGGCAAGACCTGGCACTCCGGGCACGTCGACGACGATTACTGGTACCGGTACGTCGCGGTCGGTGACGACCGGATGAGCGTCCGTCGCTCGCAGATGCACGGCACCCTGCGCGGCGACGTCGCCGTCGAGGGCCAGGTCGTCGTGCAGTGGATCGACTCCGGCACCGCGACCGTGGACACCGGTCGCAACGCCGTCCGCATGCAGCCGGGCATCCCGGTGCTGTTCCCCGTCGAGCAGCGCTTCGACATGGACTACCGCGACTGGGACCAGCGGCTCGTGCACCTCGACCGCGACCTCGTGCTCGACGTCGCGTCGGAGCGGTACCTGGTGGACGGCACGCTCGCGTTCGACCGCACCACCCCGCCGACGACGGCCGCGGTGGAGCGGTGGCGTGCCTCGGTGGCGTCCTCCGTCCGCGTCCTGCGTGACGAGGGCACCGCGTCGCTCGCGTGGCACGAGTCGCAGCGCGAGGTCGTCCGCTCCCTGCTCGACCTGTACCGCTTCCACGGCGAGGCCGCGCCGGTCGGCTGGGGCGAGCACCGCAACGCCCGCATCCGCAGTGCCGTCGAGACGATCCACGCCCGCGCGCACGAACCGCTCACGGTGTCCGAGATCGCCCGTGCGGCGGACCTCAGCGTGCGGGGGCTGCAGGAGTCCTTCCAACGCACGCTCGACCGGACGCCCATGCAGTACCTCCGCGAGGTCCGGCTGCGCCGGGCGCACGACGACCTGCTCCGCGCCGAGCCCGCGACGGTGTCGGTGGCCGAGGTCGCGTCCCGCTGGGGCTTCACGCACATGGGCCGGTTCTCGGGCGAGTACCTGCGGCGGTTCGGCGAGTACCCGAAGCACACGCTGCGCCGCTGACCGGCAGGACGGGACGCACCGCGTCGCGGGGCGTCGCACCGCGTCCCGTCGGGTCGCGTCCCGTTCTCAGCCCACCTCGTCGCCGGAGGGCAGGGCGCCGCACCAGTCGACCGACGACGCGTCCACGCTCGCCTCGAGCGCCCCGGAGGTCGCGTCGACGATGCTGACGAGGGCGCCCGACGCCGACGCGGTCGTGACGGCGAGGAACTGCGCGTTCGGCGACGGGCAGACCGCGGTGACGCTCGCGTCGTCGGGAACCCGGACGGGCAGCCGGGAGGCACGGTCCCCGTCCACGCGCACGGTGCGCTGGGCGAGGGTGCCGTCCGCCCGCACGTCGCCCACGACGCGGACGTAGGTGTCGTCGGTGAGCGGGGCGATCCGACCGAGGTACGGCGCGTCGGTGCTGCCAGCCGGCGCGGTGATCGGCGTGCGCCGACCGTCCGTGAGGTCGAGGCGGACGATCCCGGTGCCGGTCTCGACGACGGCCGTGGTGCCGCTGCCGACGAAGCCGTGCAGGAACGTGGCGCTGCCGAGGCGCACCGGGTCGGTCCGCCCGCTCATGTCGACCAGGACGAGGTCGTCGGAGCCGGTGCGGACCAGGGCGCTCTCGGTGCGCGGCACGTACGCCCACTGCGCGACGGTCATCGGGACCGCACCCGTGGTGGGTCGGCCGTCCTCGGCGACGGCGGTCGGCAGGTGCGTGCCCGTCATGTCGACGACGTACAGCCCGACGTTCCGGGACTGCCCGGTCGAGGTGTCGGCGTACTCGAAGCCGAACGAGGCCCCGTCGTCGGCGACGTGCAGGGCCGTCACCCGTCCGGACGAGGTGGGGAGCGTCAGTCGCTCGACGGGTGTGCCCCGGTCCTGCACGCCACCGGCGAGCGGGACGATCTCGACGGTCGAGCTGCCGTCGCCGCCGCGGACCACGACGAGCGACCGGCCGAGGCGCGCGTACTCGGTGATGCCCCGCGCCTGGAGGACCGTCGTCGCGCCGCCGGCGTCGAGGGACCGTCGCACGATCCGGTCCGGGGCGCCCGAGGTCCCGGGCACGAGCGCGAGCACGTCGGTGCTCCCGGTGGTGATCGTCGTCCGGAGGTCCGCGGTGGCGGGCTGTCCGGGCGCGCGCACCCCGGCGACCGCGATCTCGTACGACCGGTCGTACGAGAGCGGACCGGCGAACTCGACCGCGATCGTGTTGCCGCTCGACGTCACGGTGTGCGGGGCCGACGGCGTCACCGTGACCGCGTCGGCGGACACGCGCTGGAGCGCCTGGTTCGCGGTGAGGATGACGCGCTGCGCGGGTCGCGACACGAGCCCGGTCGGGTCGTAGGTCACGTCACGGAGCCGCGGGCCCTGCTGCGACCCGACGACCGCGGCGACCGCACCGACGAGGACGAACACCGTGAGCGACGCCACGAGCCGGCGGCGGTAGCGGTCGCGGGGACGCCGCCGGAGCGGACCCTCCACCCGTGCACCGGTGGTGCGGGGATCAGTACTCATACGGGTCCGTCGGCTGGTCGATCACCCGGACGGACGCCGCACGGACGACGATCCGCGCCTCCGCCGACTGGTCGGGGTTCGCGGCGAGCTTCCCGGTGACCCGGACCCACCGGTCGGCGTCGGGCACCGCGCCGTCCGTGACGATGCCGAGGCCGACGGGCTGCGCGTCGACGGCGCAGCAGCTGATCACGAAGCGGGTGAGCGTGAAGGAGCCGTCGGCGCCGGGCACCACGAAGCCGGACAGCTCCACGGGCTTGCCGACGAGCGCCGTCGTGTCCGTGGTCTGGCGGATGAGCGCCGCCCAGTCCTTCACGCCGTACTCGGACGTGTCGACGCCCTCGCTGCCCAGCAGGGCGACGTCCTGCGTCCCGGTCGCGTTCGACAGGGTCGGGGTGTCGACGCTCCGCTGCTGGGCGGTCCGGGCGGACAGGGTCGTCGGGGGGAGCACGAGCATCGCGGCGGTGATCCCGACCGTGACCACCGCGGCCGCGACGCCGAGCACGCGACGGGTGACGCGGGCGGCCGTCGGTGCCGCGCGGCGGACGGCGCGGGCCGCGTCCGAGCCGTCCTCGTAGGAGGAGTCCGCAGCATCGTCCCGCGCGTGCGCCGGTCCGTCGTCGTGCGCGTGCTCGTGCGCCGGTCCGTCGCTGTGCGCGTGCCCTGCTCCGTCGTCGTGCGCGTGTCCGTGGCCCCGTGCCACCGCGACGAGCCCCGCGACGGACGCGGGCACCGCGACGGCGGCCAGCACGATCGTGAACAGGTCGTACCGCGGGTTGATGTACAGGTCGAGGTGCCCGACGAGCGCGAGCCACAGCATGCCGAGCGCCACCGCGAGCACCGACCCGAGCCCCAAGTACGCGGGGCCCTGCTCAGACGAGGACATTCATCACCAACCCGACCGCCGCCGTGAACAGGACGCAGACGACCGCGAGCAGCACCAGGAAGCGTGCCCGGAAGGTCGTCCGGAGCAGGGCGATCATCTTGACGTCGATGATCGGCCCGATGAGCAGGAACGCCGTGATCGACCCGGGCAGGAACGTCGACGCGAAGGACAGCGCGAAGAACGCGTCGACGTTCGAGCAGAGCGAGATCGTCATCGCCAGGAGCATCATCGCCGCGACGGACAGCACCGGGTTCGCGCCGATCGACACGAGCGTCGACCGGGGCACGGCGACCTGGATCGCCGCGGCCAGGCCGGCACCGACGAACAGCGCGGGCATCATCGTCGCGGTCTCGCCACCGAACTGCGATGCGCTCTCGCGCCAGCGGTGGCGGCTCTGCGGTGCACCGATCGCCGCGCGGCAGCGGGCTTCGAAGGTGGGGAGCAGGAGCTCGGCCGGACGACGGTGCGCCGCGACGATCCAGCCGACCAGGTTCGCGAGCACGAACCCGCCGACGATCCGGACGACGAGGATCCACCCCGACCACCCGAACGCCTGCGCCGTGCTGATGATCACGAGCGGGTTGAGGATCGGCGCGGCGACCAGGAAGGTGACCGCCTCGGCCGGGGCGAAGCCGCGCATCATGAGGCCGCGGGCGAGCGGCACGTTCCCGCACTCGCAGACCGGGAAGAGCATGCCGATCAGCGAGATCACCGCGCGCCGCGGCACCGGCCGCTCCGGGAGGATCCGTTCGAGCACCCCGGCGGGCACCCACACCTCGACGATGATCGACAGCACGATGCCGAGGACCACGAACGGCAGCGACTCGACCACGACGCTGATGGCCAGCGTCAGGAAGTCCTGCACGACGTCGGGCAGCCCGGCGGTCCCGACGCTCGGCGACACCACGCGCACGCCGAGCAGCACCACGACGGCGCCGAGCACCAGGCCGGGGCCGGTGCGCGTGCGGGTGGGGGCGGGGCGAGTGGGAGCGCTCGTCACCGGGACAGGATAGGCGAGCCGACCGCTGCGGGACCTGCAGCCGCGCCCGCTCGCCCGGCTGCCCGCTCCGCCGCCCGGAGCTTGGTCGGCCGGGTCACCCGATGGGCAGGCTCGCCAGGTGCCGGTCGAGCAGCGCGATCGCCCAGTCGTGGGACGCCCCCGCGTCGAGCCGCGTGACGTGCACCGCGAGCCCGTCCACGAGCGCGTGCAGCCGACACGCCTCGTCCGCGCGCTGGTCCTCGGGCACGCCGACGAGCGCGACGATGCGGTCGCACCACGCCCGCATCTCCGCGACGACCCGGTCGAGCGCCGGCCGGAGTGCGGCGTCGGTGAGCGCGGCGTTCCCGAGCGCCAGGTAGACGTCGAGCTCGACGACCCGCTCGTCGTCCAACGGCAGCAGTTCGAGCAGGATCCGTCGAGCGGTCTCCGCGTCCGGCAGGTCGGCAGGCAGGGCGTCGATGCGCTCCCGCGTCCGGTCGAACACGAGCGTGATGGTGTGCCCGCGCATCGCGGCCTGCGTCGGGAAGACGTACCGGACGGTGCTCGGCGGCAGGCCGGCCTCGGCGGCGACACCACGGACGCTCAGTGCCGCGAGTCCGTCGCGCGCGAGCAGGCGGCACGCGGCCTCGGACACGTCGGTCCGGCGCTGCTCGAGGTCCTCACGGGTCGTCACCGATCCATACTCGCACGCTCGTGCGACTCGTGCTACCGTCGAGCGGGCAAGAGTCGCACAACCGTGCGACTCACGGAGAGGAGCCTCGTGGCCTGGGTGGTGCTCGTCCTGTCCGGCGTGCTCGAAGCGGTGTGGGCCACCGCGCTGAGCGCGTCGAACGGGTTCAGGAAGGTCGTGCCGACGATCGTGTTCGTCGCCGGCATGGTGCTCAGCATGGTCGGACTCGCGTTCGCCATGAAGGCGATCCCGGTCGGCACGGCCTACGCGGTGTGGGTCGGCATCGGGGCGTCCCTGACGGTCGTCGTCGCGATCCTCCGTCGGCAGGAGGCCGCCTCGATCGCCCGCATCGCCCTCGTGCTCGGCCTGGTCGCCTGTGTCGTCGGCCTCAAGGTGGTGAGCTGAGGTGGCGTGGTTCGTCCTGTTCGTCAGCGCCGCGCTCGAGACCGTGTGGGCGACCGCCCTCGGCGCGAGCGACGGCTTCACCGTGCCGGGTCCGACGGCGCTGTTCGCGGTCACCATCGTCGTGAGCCTGGTCGCGTTCGGCTACGTGCTCCGGCACATCCCGATCAGCACGGCGTACGCGGTGTGGACCGGCACCGGCGCGGCCCTCACGGTCCTCTGGGGGATGGCGACGGGCGCCGAGCCGGTCACGTTCCTGCGCCTGCTCTTCATCGCGGGGATCGTCGGCTGCGTGGTCGGCCTGAAGCTGGTGCCGGCGCGTCCGGCGGCGCCCCGAGGCTCGTCCCTGCGGACACCTTCGCGCGGCGAGGACGCGAGTTCCGTCCGCTGAGGCGAGTCTCGGTATCCGGTCACACGCCGGGACGGACGGGAGGCGCGGTGCCCGCTGGCACCGCGCCTCCCGTCCGTCATCGTTCACGGGATCAGACGGACGCTCCCGTGAACTCGTCCTCGGCCGCGACGTGGTCGCTGCCCGCGGTCCCCGCGGCGAGCGCGGCGGCCACGCGGTCGGCGTGCGACGGCGGGTCCGACGGCACGTGTGCCGGGCGGTCCGCCTCGTTGATCTTCCGGAGCTCGGGGACGATGTCCTCGGCGAGGATGTCGATCTGCTCGAGGACCGTCTTGAGGGGCAGGCCCGCGTGGTCGACGAGGAACAGCTGGCGCTGGTAGTGCCCGACGTGGTCCTTCATCGCGGCGTACCGGTCGATGACCTGCTGCGGCGAACCGACGGTCAGCGGCGTCTGGGCGGTGAAGTCCTCCATCGACGGGCCGTGACCGTACACCGGGGCGTTGTCGAAGTACGGGCGGAACTCGTCCCACGCGTCCTGCGAGTTCTTCCGCGCGAAGAACTGGCCGCCGAGGCCGACGATCGCCTGGTCGGCGGTGCCGTGGCCGTAGTGCTCGAAGCGCTGGCGGTACAGGCCGACCATCTGCTCGGTGTGCTGGATCGGCCAGAAGATGTTGTTGTGGAGGAAGCCGTCGCCGTAGTAGGCGGCCTGCTCGGCGATCTCGGGCGTGCGGATCGACCCGTGCCAGACGAACGGCGGGACACCGTCGAGCGGGCGCGGGGTCGAGGTGAAGCCCTGCAGCGGCGTGCGGAACCGCCCCTGCCAGTCGACGACGTCGTTCTCCCACAGCTGGCGGATGAGCGCGTAGTTCTCGATGGCCAGGTTGACGCCCTGGCGGATGTCCTGTCCGAACCACGGGTAGACCGGGCCCGTGTTGCCGCGGCCCATCATGAGGTCCATGCGGCCGTCGCTGATCACCTGGAGCATCGCGTACTCCTCGGCGATGCGTACCGGGTCGTTCGTGGTGACGAGCGTGGTGCTCGTCGACAGGGTGATGTGCTTCGTGCGCCCGGCCAGGTAGCCGAGCATCGTCGTCGGGCTCGAGGCGACGAAGGGCGGGTTGTGGTGCTCGCCGGTCGCGAAGACGTCGAGGCCGGCCTGGTCGGCGTGCTCGGCGATCGTGAGGATGTCCTTCACGCGCGTGGTGTCGTCCGGGGTCGTCCCGGTGGTGGGGTCCGTCGTGACGTCGCTGACGGTGAAGATCCCGAACTGCATGGTGCACGCCTCCTGGCTGCTGGCCGCTCGTCGCTGGCTGCTGTCGCTGGCCGTCCGATTCGATGCGTTTGCATCGACTTGCCGGGTACAACGTAGCGCAGCGAGAGGCATTCCCGCCAGTGCGGACGCGCTCCTCGGCGGTTCAGCCGCGCGGTGGCAAGGCCGCGACGTCGGTCTGTGCCGCGTGGTGCATCCCGTCGGCGATCCACACCACGGTCACGACCGCCAGCACGCTCGCACTCGATGCCATCCGCCCCGCGACCAGGACGGCCCCGTGCACGTCGGCGAGCTGGGCCACCGCCACGACCAGCGCAACCACGCCGACCAGGAGCGTGACGCCGGTGGCGAGGAGGAGCACCACCGTCACCGCGCGCCGGGGCCCCCGTCGGCCGTCCCGGTCGCCGCGCTCCCCACGGTCGACACGCGGCCCGACCGCACGGACGAGTCCGAGCCAGAAGAGCGCGATCGCGCAGGCCCCGACGATGTCGCTCACCCGGTGCCACCCGTACACGACGGTCTGGTTCGCGACGAACACGGCGTACCCCGTCCCGACCAGCGTCACCAGGGGGCGGAACCGTCGCGGTGTCACCAACAGCACGGCGAACAGCGCGGCCAGGGCGATCGTGGCGTGCCCCGACGGGAAGGAGTTGGGCGTGGTCGACTGGGCGATCTCCGGGCGCTCGGCGATACGCTTGACGAGCGTCGAGGTGGCCGCCGAGGCGAGCACCACGACCCCCGCTCCGAGCCCCACGGCGAGACGGCGACGAGCGAGACCCACGGCGGCGATGACGACCACCAGCAACAGGATGACCGGCACCGAGATGACGTTGAGCGCAGTGTCCGACCCGAACAGGTCGGACTCCCGGACCCCGCCCAGTGCGGCGTCCTCGACCCGCTGCCCGATCGGCGTCAACACGGCGGCGGCGTAGACGAGAGGCACGATCACGAACCCCAGAGCTGCCAGCAGCGCCCACCGCATCCGTCGCGAGACACTCGGTCCACGCGACTCGGGTGCCGTGCGTTCGGGCGTGCGGGTCACCGGCGTGGTCCTCCTCGGCGTGGCGATCATCGGGCTCCTCGTCCGTCTCGTGCCGCGGCTGCGATTCGGACGGTCGGGGTCCGACACGATACCGTTGGTCCGCCGGTCCGCGCCTGTGAACCAGGGGTCAGCGACCTCCGGATCCGACGGCCGCACCGCCCGTGCACCACGGGCGGACGCACCGGCTCCCGTCGCCGGCCCGACCGGTGCCACCACCCTGTACCAGGAGGAGACCGAAGTGGCCATCAAGGAACCGAGCATCACGGCGTCGCCGAACCGGGCACTCGCCCTGACCGCCGGATCGCTCCTGGCGCTCTGGGGCTTCCTCGGCTTCTTCTTCGCCGCGGACGGTGACCCGGGCTTCTTCAGCCGTGAGGGCGGCATGCTCTGGAACGCGTTCGGCGTGAACCCGGCGCTGTGCCTGCTGTGGGTGCTGCTCGCCGTCGTGCTCCTCGTCACCGGGCTCGGCACCACCATCGGTTCCCGGAACGGCAACCGGCTCGTCGGGGTCGTGCTCGTCGTCATGGCCGTCTACGGCTTCGCGCTGGGTAGTACCTCGGCCAACGTGTTCGCCCTGACGTTCGCGGACAACCTCTTCCACGCGATCGTCGGTGTGGTGCTGCTCCTCACCGCGTTCGGTGCGGACCGCGAGAACGTCCGGGCGCTGCGGGCGGCCGCGCGCGCCTGACCGCACCGTCCTCGACGCCCCGTCCACCTCCGGGTGGGCGGGGCGTCGTCGTGCCGGGTGGGCGGGGCGGGCTGCGCCGAACGGGCAGGACACGCCGTGCGCTGGTCGTCGAGTGGGTAGGACTCGTCGCCCGGGGGCACGGAGCGTGCCCGATGGTGCCCGCTCGGCGGAGCCGGTCGGGCACGGCGGAGCCGGTCGGGCGCGTCGGAGCCGGGCGGGCGCGCCAGGCGCCGGGCCGGGCGTCAGGCGTCGGCGTCGCGCGGCCGGGCGGCCTCGAGTTCGGTCGCCACGATCCGGGGCGCCTCGGACATGAAGCGCCGGACGTCCAGGTCCACGATGATGTCCTGCGGCCGGAGCGGTCGCGTCAGGTACAGCCCCTCGAGCGACGTGAGGCGTGACAGCGCGACGTAGGTCTGTCCGGCGCTGAACACCCGGTTGCCGAGGTCGACGACAGCTCGGTCGTAGGTGCTCCCCTGCGACTTGTGGATCGTCACGGCCCAGGCCAACCGCAGCGGGAACTGCTGGAACTCCCCCACGGTGTCCTTCTTGAGCTCCTTCTTGTCCGGGTCGTAGGAGTACTTGAACTTCTCCCAGACCGACGGCTGGACCTCGAAGGACTCGCCGTCGACGTCGACCCACACCGTGTCGCGGATCGTCGTGACGACGCCGAGCGTGCCGTTCACCCAGCGCTGGTCGGGGTCGTTGCGCAGGAACATCACGTGCGCCCCGGGCTTCAGCTCGAGCGCCTCGTCCGCGGGGAAGTTCCGCCCGCCGAAGTCGCCGTTCACGTCGGCGCGGGCCGTCTTGACCTTGCCGGGCAGCCGCTCGAGCGCGGCCTTGTTGATCCGCGCCACCGTGTCGTTCCGGGTCGCGAGCGTGATCGCGTCGTCCGGTGCCGGCCGCGCACCCGCGGTGTTGAGCTGTCCGGCCACGTCCGCCGTCACGCGGCCGTGGCGCACCGCCGTGAGCATGGCAGCGAAGGCGTCGTCGCGCTGCCGGTGCACGGTCGCCAGCTCGACGATGTGCAGCTCCGTCTCGAGCCACACCTTCGCGTCGAAGAACCACATGGACCGGTAGTGGTCGGTGAAGTACGCGCGCTCGTCGCCGTCCCCCGGCACGGGCGGGAGCTGGTACGGGTCGCCGAACATGACCACCTGCACCCCGCCGAAGGCCTCGAACTGCCGCCCGCGGGCCTTGCGGAGCGAGCGGTCCATGGCGTCGAGCAGGTCGGCGTTGACCATCGACACCTCGTCGATGACCAGGGTGTCGATGGTGTTCAGGAGCTTGCGGGTCTCCGGCCCCTGGCGGAGTTCGGCGTCGGCGATGAGCCCGATCGGCAGCCGGAAGAGCGAGTGGATGGTCTGCCCGCCGACGTTCAGCGCCGCGACGCCGGTCGGGGCGCAGATCACGACCTGCTTCTCGGTGTTCCACGACAGGTGGTTCAGGAGGGTCGACTTGCCGGTACCGGCACGTCCGGTGATGAAGACGTGGTCGCGGGTGTGCTCGATGTACTCGAAGACGGCCTGCTGCTCGGCGCTCAGCACGATGCTCACCGTGCCGCCGCCTCGGACGCGGGTGCCGGTGCCGGCGATGCCGGTCCCCGCTCGACGCCGCCGGGACGGACGCGGTCGCGCCGCAGCCGCACCAGCGCGACGACGACGACCGTCACGACGAGCAGGACGCCGGCGACGACGAGCACGACGCCGCCGCGGGCCTGGTCGACCAGCGGCGCGGGACCCCACTCGCGGCCCATCGCGCCGAACCAGGACGCCTGCAGCAGCCCGAGCGGCCCCTGCATCGCGATGCCGAGCGAGACCGCGCCGGCGGCGACCACGACGGCGCCCGCGACCCGCACGAGCACGGCACCGGTGCTGGCCGACCGGGCGCCCGCGGCGACCGGGGTGAGGAGCGTGGGCACGGCCAGCAGTCCGACGAGCAGCAGCCCCACGTCCACCAGGGTGCGCCCGGACGGGTCGCTCACCGACCAGCGGAGCACCTGCGTGGCGTAGAGGCCCCACCAGACCGCGGCGAGCAGCACGAACGACGGGAACGGCTGGGCGAGGTACCGCACCACGCCGTTGTCGACGAGCAGCCCGGTCCACTCCCGCACGCCGGTGGAGTCGTCGTCGCGCCGGTGCACGGCGGCGCGGACGAGCTGCACGGGTGCGGCAGCCCAGACGAGCGCGGGGACGACCAGGCCGAGGAGCACGTGCGCGCCGACGTTCGCCGACACGAGGAAGCGGTCGTAGGTGTGCAGCGAGCCGGAGGTCGCCAGGACGAGCGACACGACGGCGATCGCCGCCGCGACGGTGCGGTGGACGGGCCAGGAGACGCCACGGCGGCGGAGGCGGACGACACCGGCCGTGTACGCGGCGGCCGCGAGCACGGCGGCCATCAGCCAGAACAGGTCGAGGTTCCACGCGGTCAGCCAGCCCCACGCACCCGGGTCGGCGGGCAGCGGGTCGTCGGTGAGGAGCTCGGCCGGCGTGGGGTTCGTCGTCTTGCTCAGCGCGACCTCGCCAGCGGGGGTGGCCGTGCGGCCGAGCGCCGCGGCGAACCCGCTGGCGACCCCCATCACCGCGAGCTCGACGAGCACCAGGGTCCAGAACGGGCCGCGCCGGTCGGGCGCATCGGTGAGCGCGCGGATGGCCCGGCGGCGCTGGACGGCGCCGAGGACCCCGATGCCGACGATCGCCGCGATCTTGACGAGCACGAGGACCCCGTACGGCGTCGCGAGGTTCGACAGTGCTCCGACGCGGATCTGCGCCGAGGCGGTGCCCGACACCGCGACGAGGACGAAGCACCCCAGCGCGATGCTCGAGTACCGCGCGACGACGAGCGGCAGCCGGTCGCCGGGAAGGACGTTCCGCAGCAGGACGACGAGCAGCAGCCCGCCGACCCAGAGCGCGGCGCCGACGAGGTGCAGCCCGAGCGCGGTCACGGCCGAGTCGTGGCTGGCGGTCCCGGCGGCGTGCCCCTGCTGCGCGAGCGGCACGAGCCCGATCATGGCGACACCGGTGGTGAGGGCGACCATGCCGCGCCCGCGCACGGCGAAGCAGAGCACCGTCACCGCGGCCGCGACGAGCACGGAGACGAGCCAGGCCGTCCCGAGGTCGGTCCCGGTGAGGAACACCCCCATCGACTGGCCGAACTGCTCGCCGATGCTGACGGGCGACCCGGCGACGGACAGGAACGTGAAGAACGTGGTGACGGCTGCCGCCACGGTCCAGACGCCGGCGGCACCCGCGGCGACGTCGATCGCGCGGTCCCACTCCGGACGGCTGCGGGACAGTCCGACGACGGTGAGGGCCAGTCCGCCGATGGTCGCGGCGGCGGACAGGTCGACGACGAGCCGCGCGATCGGCAGCCCGAAGCGCACGACGGCGCCGGGGTCCGCGATGAGTGCACGGTCCGCCCCGCCGCCGATCACGAGGGCGACGAGGAGCGAGACGAACCCGACGAGCAGCAGCACGGCGGGGCCGGCGATGCGTGCGATCCGGTCCACCCGACAAGCCTAGGCGCTGCCCGCCCGACCACGGCACGCGGGTGGGCCGACCTGTGGGCGGTGACCCGCGCCTCCCGGCCGTGCAGGGGTGCCCGTGGACCCTGACGTCGTCCGGGAACGACGGAAGGGACGGCCGAGGCCGTCCCTTCCGAGTGGTGTTCCGGGGGTGCTACTTGACGGCAGCCTTGAGCTTCGAGCCGGCGCTGACCTTGACCGAGTCGCTCGCGGCGATCTCGATGGCGTCACCCGTCTGCGGGTTGCGGCCGGTGCGCGCGGCGCGGTGGGTCTTCTCGAAGGCGATCCAGCCCGGGATGGTGACCTTGGTGCCGTCGGCGACCGACGACGAGACGACGCTGAACAGCGCGTCGACGACGCCGTTGACGGTGGCCTGGCTCTGGCCGGACTCCTGCGCGACGGCAGCGACGAGCTCGGTGCGGTTCAGTGACTTGTCAGCCATGGATGTCCTCCTCGGACTTCTTGCAGTGTCGGTGGGACGTTCGGGACGCCCGCCCGCCCGGAGCGGGTGCCCTGGACGTGGTGGCTCCACAGGCGAGCACGCCGGGCGGAACCGACAGCGAACCTACCAGCCAGCGGGTGTGCGGACGACCGACTCGCCCGGATTTCCGGGCTTGTCGAGGGTTCCGAGGGGTCCGAGTGACGGATGTGACGATCGTGACGGCTGCTCAGCGACCGGGGGGACGACGAACGCCCCGTCCCTCGGAGGGGACGGGGCGTTCGTGCGGGATGGTGCTTACCAGGAGCTCTTCGTGATGCCCGGCAGCTCGCCACGGTGGGCCATGTCGCGGAAGCGGACACGGCTGATGCCGTACTCACCGAGGTGGCCACGGGGGCGACCGTCGATGGCGTCGCGGTTGCGGTAGCGCACCGGCGACGCGTCGCGCGGGAGCTTCTGCAGGCCGACGCGGGCGGCCTCACGCGACTCGTCGGTGCCGTTCGGGTCCACGAGGGCCTTCTTCAGCTCGAGACGACGCTCGGCGTAGCGCGCGATGACCTCGGCGCGCTGGTTGTTCTTCGCGATCTTGCTCTTCTTCGCCATGCTTAGCGCTCCTCACGGAAGTCGACGTGCTTGCGGATCACCGGGTCGTACTTCTTGAGCACGAGGCGGTCCGGGTTGTTGCGACGGTTCTTCTTGGTCACGTAGGTGAACCCGGTCCCCGCGGTGGAGCGGAGCTTGATGATCGGACGGACGTCCTGACCCTTCTTGGCCATCAGATCTTCTCCCCACGGGCGAGGAGATCCTTGACGACGGACTCGATGCCGCGTGCGTCGATCACCTTGATGCCCTTTGCGCTGAGCGTGAGCGTGACGTTACGACGAAGCGAGGGCACGTAGTACGTCTTCTTCTGCACGTTCGGGTCGAAGCGACGCTTCGTCCGGCGGTGCGAGTGCGAGATGTTGTGTCCGAAGCCGGGGGTGGCTCCGGTCACCTGGCACACTGCTGCCATGGTTTCCTCCTGAGGTACCGAGCGACCGGACGGCCGCTCCCAAGTTCACTTGCCTGGCGCACACGCGCAGGTCCGTCGGAACGGGCTGCGAGGGGGTTGTGTGCACCGCCCAGGCCCGCGGACCCTGTCGAAGGGGCTGCGAGCACCGCGCGACCGCGGCGTTCGCGACGGTCGGAGGGCTTGGAACAACTGGGTCTGCCACGCGGACGCGGCGGACCAGGGGTCAACACTACGCGACGACCGGGCGTGTCACAAGCCGGGGCGGGCCCGCCTACAGCCCGGCGGTCGGCCGCGGCGCGAGCGCCTGCACCAGGAGCGCCCCGAGCTCCCCCGGCGCCGTGAACATCGGCCAGTGCCCGGTCTCGAGGCCCACGATCGTCAGGTCCTCCACCGCCGAGAGCTCGGTCGTCCAGGCGTGGTGCTCCGCGACCATCGCCGCGAGCTCCGCCGCCGGGACCTCGCAGGACACGACGGTCGCCGGGATCCGGTGCCGTGCGGGGTCGGCGTAGTGGAACGGGTCGGAGGGCACGGCAGCGGGTTCCGGGACCGCCCGGCGTTCGAAGGCCTCGCGCAGCTCGGGCGTCATCCCCCGGACGGTCGCCGGCTCCCACACGTCCCACGACGGCAGCGGCACGACGCCGTCCACCACGGGCAGCTCGTCGTTGACGCACCCGCCCTCGGGCCCGGGGAACGTGTCGACGTACAGCAGGTGCGCCACGAGCGAGGGCCGCTGGTCCGCGGCCATGAGCACCATCGGGCCTGCTCCCGAGTGGCCGGCGAGCACGACGGGTTCGGCGGGGGTCGCGACCTCGTCGAGCACCGCGACGATCCCGGCGACCTGCTCGTCGAGCGTCGCGCCGGTCCGCGTGACCGCCTGGACGGAGTGCCCGGCCTCCTGCAGCACGGGCGTCACCTCGTCCCACGCGCTCGCGTCGAGCCAGAACCCGGGCACCAGGATGACGTGCATGCGCGGGAGGCTACTCCCCGGTGCGCGCCGCGGTGCAGACCGCGCACTCGCCGAAGATGTCCACGACATGGCTCGCGTTCGTGAAGCCGTTCGCGGCGGCGACGTCCTGCGCCCACCGCTCGACGGGGTCGGCCTCGATCTCGACGGTCCGGCCGCAGTTCCGGCAGATGAGGTGGTGGTGGTGCCGGTCCGTCGTGCACGCACGGTAGAGCGACTCGCCGTCCTGCTGCAGCGAGTCGGCATCTCCCTCGGTCGCCAGGTCGGCGAGCGCCCGGTAGACCGTCGCCAGTCCGATGGTGGACCCGCCGTCACGCAGGTGCTGGTGGAGCGCCTGCGCGCTGACGAACCCCTCGGTGCCGGACAGCGCGCTGCGCACCGCCTCGCGCTGCCAGGTGTTCCGCTTCGGCTTCTGCACGGCGTTCATGCGGTGACTCCTTCCCTGCGGGTCGCGTCGGTCGACGCGTCGGTCCCGGACGGGAGGCTCGGTGCGCCTCCGTCGGTCTGCTCGCGGTCCGCGATCCGGTCGCGTCCGCGCCGGTCCTTGCGTCCGCCCACGATGCGGCAGACGACCCAGATCACGAACGAGATCGTCGTGACGTACGGGCTGATCGGCAGGCCGCCGCCGAGTGCGAGCAGGATGCCACCCACGACCGACACCACGGCGAACACCGTCGAGAGCACGGGCACGACCACGGGGTGCGACGACAGGCGCAGCGCGGCGGCCGCGGGGGTGACGAGCAGCGAGAGCACCAGCAGCGCACCGACGATCTGCACGGAGACCGCGGTGGCCAGGCCGAGCGCGAGCATGAACACGATCGCGAGGGTCCGGACCGGCACCCCGGCCGCCGCCGCGACGTCGGGGTCGACCGACGAGAACATCAGCGGGCGCCAGACGACCAGGAGCGTGACCACGACGATCGCGGAGACGACCACGAGCGAGGTCAGCTGCGGGTTGTCGACCGAGACGATCTGCCCGGTCAGCAGCCCGAACTTGTTCGCCGCCCGGCCCTTGTAGAGCGCCAGGCACAGGATGCCGAGCCCGAGACCGAACGGCATGAGCACGGCGATGATCGAGTTCCGGTCGCGGGCCCGCGAGCCGAGCAGCCCGATGAGCAGCGCAGCGACCACCGACCCGACGAGCGAGCCGGTGACGACGTTCACCCCGAACAGCAGCGCGGCGCTGGCCCCGGCGAACGAGAGCTCCGAGATGCCGTGCACCGCGAACGGCATGTTGCGGGCGACGACGAACGGGCCGATGAGCCCGCCGACGATGCCGAGCACGGCGCCGGCCCAGATCGAGTTCTGCACGAGGACCAGGAGCTCGCCGTAGTCCTGGAACGAGAAGACGGTCGACAGGACGTCCATCAGATCCGCCCTTCGTCCGGTGTGGTGGCGTGTGGGTCCGGGTCGCAGTGGTGGTGCGCCCCGGTCTGGTCGTGTGCCTCGTTCGCACCGACGATGACGATGCGGCCCATGGTCCGGACGACGTCGACGGGGGTGCCGTAGAGGTCGGAGAGGACGTCGGCCCGCAGCACCTCGTCGGGCGCGCCGATCCGGAAGCGCCCGCCCGCGATGTAGAGGACCCGGTCGACGACGTCGAGGATCGGGTTCACGTCGTGCGTGACGAACAGCACGGCGGCGTCCTGCTGGCGGCGCTGCCGGTCGATGAGCTCGGTGACCCCGCGCTGGTGCCGCAGGTCCAGCGAGATGAGCGGTTCGTCGCACAGCAGCAGTGCCGGATCGGCGGCGATGGCCTGCCCGACGCGGGTGCGCTGCTGCTCACCCCCGGACAGCTCGGCGACCGGGGCATCCGCGAACGCCGTCGCGCCGACCTCGTCGAGGATGCGGTCGATGCGCGCTCGCTCGGCACGACTCGCGGGGAGGACGCCCCAGCGCGACCCGGTGACCCCCTGCGCGATCATGTCCCGCGCGCGGAGCGGCGTGCCGGACTCCATCAGGCGCTGCTGCGGGATGTACCCGATCCTCCGGTGTCCACGGCGGACGGGCCGACCGAGGAACGACATCGTGCCGCCGGTCAGGCGCTGCTGGCCGAGGACCGTGCGCAGGAGCGAGGTCTTGCCGGCCCCGTTCGGCCCGAGCACGGCGACGAACTCCCCCGGTGCCACGTCGAGGTCGAGGTGCGACCAGAGCGCCCGCGAGCCGTAGGACAGTGCGGCGTCGCGGAGCGCGAGCACGGCGGAACCGCCACGGCCGGGAGCCGCAGCGGTTCGCGAGGGGGTCTGGACCGCGGTCACTTCGTGAGCGCCCCCTGGATCGCGTCGATGTTCGCCTGCTGCCACGAGACGTAATCCTCCCCCTTCGGGAGCGTCTCCGTGACACCGACCACCGGGATGCCGGCCTGGTCGGCGGCCTGCTTCACCTGCTCGGTCTCCGGGCTGGACGTCTGCTCGTTGTAGGCGAGCAGCTTCACCTGCTTCTCGCTGAACAGTCGGAGCGTGTCGTTGAGCGCGGCCGGCGGGACGTCGTCGCCCTCCTCGATCGCCTCCGAGAACGCCTCCGGCGTGACGTTGTCGAGGCCCATCGCGTCGAACAGGTACCCGGGCACCGGCTCGGTGTAGGACACCTTCTGACCGTCGACCTCCTGCTTGGCCGCCGCGGTCTGCGACTCGAGGTCGTCGAGCTTGCTGGTGAGCGCCTTCGCGTTGCGCTCGAAGGTGTCGGCCTGCGCGGAGTCGAGCTTCGTCAGGCGCTGCTCGACGTCGGCCACGAGCTTCACCATGGTCGGGTAGTCGTAGAACACGTGCTCGTTGAACTCGGCGTCACCGCCCGCGTCGAGGCCGGAGAGCTCCACCACGTCGATCGTGTCGGCCTTGGTGCCCGAGGCCTTCGCGAGCGTGGTCATGAAGTCGTCGTACCCGCCGCCGTTCTCGATGAGCAGGTCGGCCCGGGACACCGCGAGCTGCGTCCGCGCGCTGGACTCGAACGAGTGCGGGTCCTGCGACGGGTCGTCGAGGATGCTCGTGACCTCGACGTCGTCGCCGCCGACGGTCTTCGCGATCGAGCCGTACACGTTGGTCGAGGCGACGACGCGGACGGTGCCGTCGTCGCTGCCGCTCCCGCTGCCGGACGAGGACGTGGCGCACCCGGTCAGCACGAGGGCTGCGGCGCCGGCGACGAGCGGCAGGGCGAGGAGACGGCGGTTCTGCATGGGACGAGCGTACGGCTTGCTGATAACGGTTGTCAAAACCAGTATCAGCCGAACGACGGACGGGAGGCGCGGCGCCATCCGGCACCGCGCCTCCCGTCCGTCGCGTGGTGGCGACTAGGCCTTGGTGGCGGCGTCGATCGTGTTCTCGGCGATCGTGTCCTCCTCGCGGCCCGGGGTCCGCAGGTTCCACTTCTTGATGACGAAGCTGAACAGGAAGTAGTAGACGACCGCGTACGCCAGGCCGATCGGGATCAGCCAGATCGCCCCGTCCGCCTTGCCGAAGTTCAGCACGTAGTCGATCGCACCGGCCGAGAACGAGAAGCCGTCGTGGATCCCGAGCGCGTTCACCAGCGCCAGCGACGTACCCGTGAGGACCGCGTGGATGACGTACAGCGGGAACGCGACGAACATGAACGAGTACTCGAGCGGCTCGGTGATACCCGTGACGAACGAGGTGAGCGCCGCGGAGAGCATGATGCCGCCGACGAGCTTGCGGTTCTGCGGCTTCGCGTTCCGCCAGATGGCGAGGGCACCGGCCGGCAGCGCGAACATCATGATCGGGAAGAAGCCCGTCTGGAAGATGCCCGCGGTGGGGTCACCGGCGAGGAAGCGCGGGATGTCGCCGTGCACGACGTCCCCGGCCGCGTTCGTGAAGCTCCCGAGCTGGAACCAGGGGAAGAAGTTGAGCAGCTGGTGGAGGCCGACCGGGATGAGCATGCGGTTCGCGAACCCGAAGATGCCGCCGCCGATGACGGCGTTGTCCGACACCGCCTGGCCGGCGGCACTCAGGGCGATGTCGAAGTAGCGGTAGACGAAGGACATCAGCACGGCGATGACCAGGCCGGCCGCCGCGGTGAGGATCGGGACGAGTCGACGCCCCGAGAAGAAGCCGAGGAAGTCGGGCATCTTCGTCCGGTGGAACCGCTGCCACAGGTTGGCGGCGACGAGACCCATCACGATGCCGCCGAGCACGCCGAAGTTGATCGTGGCCTGGTCGCCGTTCGCGTCCTTGACGCCCGCGAGCACGATCGGCGACATGACGGCGAAGACCTCGTACATGACCATGTAGCCGACGACCGCGGCGAGCGCCGTGGTGCCGTCCGACTTCTTGGCCCAGCCGATCGCGATGCCCACCGCGAAGAGCAGCGGCAGCCACGTGAAGATCGCCTGGCCCGCCGCGGAGATCACGCCGGCGCCGGTCTCGAACCCGGGGATGGCGCCGAGCAGGTCGGGCTGGCCGATGCGGTTGAGGATGCCGGCCGCCGGCATCACCGCGATCGGCAGGAGCAGGCTCCGGCCGAGGCGCTGAGCGTTCGCGAAGAGCCTGGACTGCTTCTTCGGGGTCTTCTTCTCCGGCACGTCCGTTGCAGCAGCGGTGCTCATCGGCGGTCCTCTCGTCATCGGGTGGAGCTGTCGGCGGTGGGTGGGTTGAGTCACGCGCCCGGCGCGGGTAGCCTCGGCGGTACCGCCGGGTCCGGTCCTGTCCGGTCATGACCAGTTCCGTAGTCTGAACCGGTGACCGGATGTGTGTCAACCCGGCACGGAAACCGCAACGAGGAGGAACCGATGGCCGACATCAAGGCAGCCGACATCATCGCCGCGCTGGGCGGGGTCGACAACATCGAGGAGGTCGAGGGCTGCATCACGCGACTGCGTGTCGAGGTCGAGGACGGTGACCTCGTCGACAAGGCCGCTCTGCAGGCCGCGGGCGCGCAGGCTGTCGTCGGTGGCGGCACCGGCTGGCAGGTCATCGTCGGCACCGTGGCCGACAACCTCGCGCAGGACATCCAGGACGAGCTGTGACGACGGTCCGGACCCCCTTCGCGGGGCCGGTCGTCGCCCTCGCCGACGTGCCCGACCCGGTGTTCGCCGGGCAGCTCGTCGGCGCCGGGGTCGCGGTCGACCCGACCGGTGTCGAGGACGCGGTGACCGCCGTCGCCCCGGTCGACGGCACGATCGTCAAGCTGCACCCGCACGCGTTCGCCCTGCAGGGCACCGCCGGGACCGACGTCCTGGTGCACGTCGGCATCGACACGGTGAAGCTGCGCGGCGACGGCTTCGACCTGCTCGCGGCGGAGGGCGACACCGTCCGCGCCGGTGACCCGGTCGTGCGCTTCACGCCCGCGGCGATCTCGGCCGCCGGCTACTCGCCCGTGTGCCCGGTCGTGGTGCTCGGCAGCGCGCCGGACTCCGTCGAGCAGTCCACGGTCGGCACGACCCTCACCGACGGCGCCACGCTCTTCACGGTCTGACGGCCCGGGCGGCGCTGCCGAGCCTCGCCCCTGCGGACAGTTTCGCGGTCCGGTGACCGCGAAGATGTCCGCGGAGCCGAGGCTCGCGGCGCGGCGCCTCACGCCGAGGGACGGGACGCCGTGACCTCCATCTGCACCCGGTAGCGGTCCGACCGGTACCAGGAGCGTGCGTGCTCGACCGGCCGGTCCCCCGAGTACGACACCCGGTCGAACTCGAGCACCGGTGCGCCGGTCCGCGTCCCGAGCAGGGTGGCCACGTCGTCGGCCGCTGCCTTGGCGGCCACGGTCTGTCGCGCCCGGTCGATCGGCGTGCCGTACTCGTCCGCCGCGAGCGAGTACACCGACCCCGACAGGTCCTGCTCGAGGAGCCCCGGGAACGCCGACGCCGAGAGCCAGGCGTCGTCGATCGACACCGGCACCCCGTCCGCCATCCGGAGCCGCTTGAGGTGGTGCGCCGTGTCCCCGTCGGCCAGCCGCAGTGCCGCGACGGTGTCCGCCGGCGGCACGCGTTCCTCGCGCACGAGCACGACCGTCGTCGGCACGTGCCCGAGCGCGCGCATCTCCTCGGTGAACGACGCCAGGTGGAGCGTCGACTGCACCGGACGTCGCGCCACGAACGTGCCCTTGCCCCGCACGCGCTCGAGGTAGCCCTCGTTGACGAGCTGCCCGAGGGCCTCGCGCACCGTGATCCGCGAGACGCCGTACTCCGCGATGAGCTGCCGTTCCGAGGGGATCGCCGCACCGGGGGCCAGCCGCGTGGTCGCGAGGTCCAGCAGGATCCGGCGGAGCTGCTGGTGCTTCGGCTCGGCGCCCTCGGTGATGCGGGTCGTCATGCGGGTCCCCGTGCTCCGTCGCTCGTCGTGACCGGTCGTGCCGGTGGTCATACGCGGACATGACCAGTTCCCTCACAGTAGCGAGTCGGTCCGCGTTCGCCAACGGCGTGTCAAGATGACGACCGTGACCTCGGTGGTGATCGTGGACGACGAGACCCTCGTCCGGTACGGCTTCGAACTCATCCTCGGCGCGGCGGCGGACATCGACGTCGTCGCCACCAGCGGCGACGTCGACGCCGTCGAGACGGTCCGTCGCCACCGTCCCGACGTCGTGCTGCTCGACGTGCGGATGCCGCGGGTGAACGGGCTCGAGGTCCTCGACGCCCTCCGCGCGCTGCCCGAACCGCCCGCGGTCGCCATGCTCACCACCTTCGACACCGACACGCAGGTCGTCGCGCAGGCGATGGAGTCCGGCGCGGCGGGCTTCCTGCTCAAGGACACCGACCCGGAGTCGCTCGCCGAGTACGTCCGCGCCCTGGCCCGCGGCGGGATCGTGCTCGCGCCCGGACTCGACCGCACGCGGCTCTTCGCGCCCCGCCCGACCGTCGAGGCGCCCGCGCTGTCCGCCCGGGAGCACGACGTCGTGCGCCTGGTCGCCGCGGGCGCGAGCAACCCCGAGATCGGGCAGCGCATCGGCGTGAGCACCGGGACGGTCAAGGAGGACGTGCGCGCACTGCTCGCCGCCTTCGGCGTCACGACGCGCGTCCAGCTCGCGCTGCGCGCCGCCGAGGCCGGGCTCCTCGATGGCTGAGCGGACGCGCGTCGCGCGCGTCCGGGCACTGCTGGCGCGGACGGACGGGAGGCTCGACGCGCTCGTCGACGCCGGCCTGCGCCGTGCGCGTGCGCACCCCGCCCCCTGGTGGCTGGTGGACGCGCTCTTCCTCGCGGCCGCCGTCGTCGACGCGGTGCTCGACATCGCGGGTGCGACGGCGACCGAGGTCACCGTCTCCGTGGTCGCCGCCGCGGCCCTGGTCCTGCGGCGCCGGCTGCCCGTCCTCACGTTCGCCCTGACGATGCCCGCACTCTTCTTCGGGTCCGGGGTCGTGGCGGCGAGCGTCGCGCTGTTCACCCTCGGCGAGCGGACGGACCGCCGGTGGCTCATGCTCCTGGCGGCCGCGGTGCAGTTCGTGGGCTTCAGCGGCTTCGTCGTCGGGCCGCCGCAGCAGCTCGACGAGATCGTCGTCTCGGTCGTCTACGCGCTCATCTTCGCGCTCGGTCCGCTCGCGATCGGGCTGCTCGTCCGGACGCGGGCGGACCTGGTGGACCGGATCGCCGAACTGCGGGCGTCCCGGAGCGAGGAACGCCGCCAGGCCGCGGCGGTGGCGCTCTCCCGCGAGCGCGCGCTGCTCGCCCGCGAGATGCACGACGTCGTCTCGCACCAGGTCACGCTGATCGCGGTGCAGGCCGGCGGCGTGCAGATGGCCGGACGCGACGAGCGCGAGCGCGCCTTCGCCAGGACGATCCGTCAGCTCTGCGTCGTCACCCTGCAGGAGCTCCGCGAGATGGTGCTGGTCCTGCGCGCGTCCGGCGGGACCGACCGCGAGACGGCCCCGCAGCCGGTGCTCGCCGACCTCGACCGGCTCGTCGCGGCGAGCGGGCTCGAGACCGAGGTGGCGGTCGACCTGCCCGACACGCTGCCCCTGCCCGTGCAGCGTGCGGTCTACCGGTTCGTGCAGGAGGGGCTCACGAACGTCCGGAAGCACGCCCCCGGCGCCCGGGTCCGGGTGAGCGGTCGGCTGCACGGCGACCAGGTCCTCGTCGACCTGGTCAACGGCCCGGCGCGGGCCGAGCGGCTCGAGCTCCCCGGCTCCGGGCTCGGCCTCATCGGCCTCGGCGAGCGCGCCTCGCTGCTCGGCGGCCACCTGGAGTCCGGCCCGCAGCCCGGCGACGGGTTCGCGCTGCACCTGCGGCTGCCGGTCGAGCACCGTCCGGGCGTGCCCGTCCCCTGACGTCGCACCCGGGCCGGACCACCACCGCCCGGGGGATGCCCGGTGGCCGACCGGCCACCGCGGTTCACGCCGTCGCCCGATGTCCCGATCCGGGCCACCCGGCTGTGATGGCAGTGTGGACCCCACAGCTCTCGTCGCCGCCCTCCGTCGGCACCCCGTCACGACCGGCGTCGCCGTCGTCGCGGTCCTGCTCGCCGTCACCGCACGGATCGCGCACGCCGAACCGGACTTCCCGCACCACCCGCCGGTCGCCTGGTTCGCCCTCGCGCTCGTCGTCGCGGCGACCCTGCTCGCCGAACGGACCCTCGGCCCGCTGCGCACGGTGCTGATCGGTGCCGGCGCACCCCTGGTCGCCGTCGGCGTCACGTCCCTCGCGGTGACCGTCGGGGTCGCCGTGGGCGAGGCGCACGCACAGGCCGCCTCCGGCGAACCGCTGTTCGCGCCGTCCGCGGTCGCGACCGCACTCCTGGCGGCCGTCTCGGCGTCGATGCCGCCGGCCCGACGGCGGCGCGTCCGCGCCGTCCTCTGGACGGTCGTGCTCACGCTGGTGCTGTTCGCCGGGCACGGGTCCGACACCGCCCGCGCCCTGGCGACCCTGGCCGGGACCGCAGCCGGCGCGCTCGTGGTGCGCCGCGCCTCCCGGCCGGCCCCGACCGCACCCCGCGCCGACCGCACCGTCGTCGCGGAGCCCCGTCCGGTCGTCGTCGCGACGCTCGTCGCGCTCGGAGCCGGCACCCTGGTCACGCTCGTCGTCCCGGACCCGGACGGTGTTCTCTCCCCCTTCGCCGACGCCATGAGCGACCGCGCGACCGTGCTCGTGGGCGTGCTCCTCGTCGGGGCGGCCTGCCTGGTCCGGCGCGGGCGTCGCACCGGGATCGTCCTGGCCGCGGGCCTGCTCGTGACGCTGTCGGCCGTGCTCGCGGACGTGTTCCTGATCGAACCGCTGCAGGACGGGTTCGTGCAGTGGCAGGGGCTGACGACCGACCAGGTCGAGTGGCAGGTCACCCTGCTCGGCGCGTGGGCCGTGCCCGCGGCGGTGCTCCTGGCGATCGTGGTGCTCCGCGGCAGGCTCGTGCGGGCCCGCTTCACCGCGAGTGCGACCTGCCCGGAGACGTACCTCGGCATGCTCCGCGAGGGCGACGCGGGCAGCCTCGGGCACATGGGCACCTGGCAGGGCAACGCGACCTGGACCCACCCGGACGGACTCGGCGCCGTCGCCTACCGGGTGCACGGCGACGTCGCGCTGACCGTCTCCGACCCGGCCTGCGCCGCGGCGGACCGGGCCGAGGTCGTCGCCGCCTTCGCGCGCGCCTGCGAGCGCAACGGCTGGGTCCCGGCCTTCACGAGCGTGCACGAGCCGGTGCGCGCGATCCTCGCGGCGGAGGGCTGGGCGTCGTTCCCGGTCGGCGTCGAGTCGGTCCTCGACGTGACGACCTTCGACCTGCGCGGGAAGAAGCGACAGGACCTCCGCACCGCGTCGAACCGCGCCGATCGCGAGGGCCTCCGCGACGAGTGGACGACGCTCGCCGCACTCGACGCCGAGCGGCGCGCGCAGGTCGAGGCGATCTGCACCCGGTGGGCCGCCGACCGGCGCCTGCCGGAGATGGGCTTCACCCTCGGGGGCTTCCACGAGCTCGACGACCCGGACGTGCGCCTGCTGCTCGCGGTGACCGCCGAGGGGCGGGTGACGGCGGTGACGAGCTGGCTGCCGATCCACGAGCACGGGACGCTGACCGGGTACACACTGGACGTCATGCGACGCGGTGAGGACGGGATGCCCGGCGTGATGGAGTTCCTCATCGCACGGACGGCCCTGCGTGCCCGCGAGGCCGGGCTCACCACGATCAGCCTCTCCGGCACGCCGCTCGCTCCGCACGCCGACGCCGGGTCGTGGGTCGCGCGCGGGTCGGCGCTCGTCGCCCGTGCCCTCGAGCCCGTGTACGGCTTCCGGTCGCTGCAGCGGTTCAAGGAGAAGTTCGGGGCCGCGCACGAGCCGCTCTGGCTCGTCGTGCCGAGCGCCCTGCAGGCACCCCGGGTCGCGCGCGCCCTGACCACCGCGTACGTGCCCGGCCTCCGCCCGAAGCACCTCTGGGCACTCCGTCAGGCGCACGTCGGCGCGGGCTCCTCGCGCGTCGGCGCCCGTCCGTGAGCCCGACCGAGTGGCTGCTCGCGACCCAACTGCAGGCGCCGTCGAAGCTCGTGCCGGCCGACCTGGCGTTCACCGTGCTGGCCGTCGCCGTCCTGCTCCCCGCCGTCCGGCAGTGGCGGTCGCGGCAGGCGTGGCGACGGGTCGGCCTCCGGGCGGCCATCGCCGGTGCCGCCGCGCTCGTGGTCCTCGGCGCGTGCTGGTTCACCACGCAGGTCGTCGACCTGTTCGGTGTCGCCCTCAGCCCGGTGACGCAGATGTGGAGCGCGTTCGCCGGAGCGGCACTCGCCCTCGCCGTCACCGGCCTCGTGCAGGGCGGCCGGTGGCGTCGGACCCTCGCGGTCGTCCTGGTGCCCGCGGCGCTGCTCGTGCCTGCACTCGGCATCAACGTCGAGTTCGCCAAGTACCCCACGCTCGGCACCGTCGTGCAGAGCGACCCCTGGCCCGCGTACGACCCGGACGCTGCGCCGCTCGCCGCACCGCCGGCGGCCGGCATCGTGCGGACCGCCGAGATCCCCGGCACCCGCTCCCACTTCGCGGCCCGGCGCGCGGTGGTCTGGCTGCCACCCGCCGCCCTCGTCCGGGACCCCCGGCCGCTGCCCGTCGTGATCGCCTTCTCCGGGCAGCCGGGTGCCCCCGGGGACCTGTTCACCGCCGGTCGCCTGGCGGAACCGCTCGACGCCTACGCCCGTGCCCACGGCGGCCGCGCACCGATCGTCGTCAGCGTCGACCAGCTCTCGGCGCCGGGGCGGAACACGATGTGCGTCGACTCCCGGCTCGGTGACGTCGCGACGTACGTGACGCAGGACGTCCCCGCGTGGATCACCCGGAACCTGCCCGCCACCACGGACCGGAAGGCCTGGGGGCTGACCGGCTTCTCGCAGGGCGCCACCTGCACCATGCAGTTCCTCACCGGACACCCGGCGGACTTCGGGGCGGCACTGGCCGTGTCGAGCGAGCTCCAGCCGGTCGACCAGGGCCCGCAGCACAGCGCCGACCAGGCGTTCGGTGGGTCCCTGGCGGCGTGGCGGGCCGCGGCGCCGATCGCGCAGATGCGGGCGAACGGGCTCGACGGGCACGCGCTGTGGCTGACGGCGGGGTCGGCCGACCGGGAGTTCAGCGAGAACGCGCGGCGGCTCGGGGAGGCTGCTCGTGCGGCCGGGGCGCGGGTGTCGATCGGGGTGGCGCCGGGGAGCGGGCACGACTGGAACACGGTGCAGTGGTCGTTCCGGACGGACGTGGGGCCGTTGGCGGATGCGTTGTTCGCGGCGGAGGACTAGCGCGGAACAAAATATCGTACATCCTATGTTTGACTGCGGTGCTGCAGTTCCACCAAGCTGATCGGACACGTCAGCGGAGCGGAAGGACGCATGCGATCTCGCGCACTCGTACTCGCCTACGCCATCCCGCCCGTCCTCGCGTTCGTCCTCGCCTTCGTGGGACTCACCGTGGCGGACGAGACCAGCGTGGTCGGGGCGACGTCCTCGGTCACCGTCTCCCTCAACGGCGCGGCGCGGTCGAACCGGATCGTCGCCGGAGCGATCACCCGCGTCGCCGTGGAACACCACGCGACCGTCGTCCGGATGGTCGCCGACCGCGCGGACCCGGACGGTCGCCGGACAGCGCTCGTGACCGACGCTCCGGGAACGCTCGGCGAGCGGTGGCTCCGTGACGGCTACCCGGACTTCTCCCGTGCGGTGTCGACCCGGGTCCGGCCCGTGTCCGACCTCGACCGCGTCGATCCGACCGGCACGTACGAGCTGTTCGGTGACGACGCCGCCCGCCACGACCTGGTCCGCGCCTTCGACTCGGTCGGATACCGAGCGACGACCGAGTTGACCCCGGCTCTCGCCCGGCTCGGCATCGGTGACACGGTCGACGGCACCCTCGGTCTGGTCGGCGTCCTCGTGCTCGGATCGGCCACCGCGTGCCTGGTGGCGACGGTCGGCTCACCGCGACGCTGTGCGGTCCCCCGACTGCACGGGCAGAGCACCGTGCGGATCCTGGGGCAGGAGCTCGGTGCGCTGCGGACGAGCGCGGCGGTCGCGCTCGTCGGCGCGCCACTCGTCGGCGTCGGCACCTGGGTCGTCAACGGCGCAGCGCAGTGGCCGGCACTCGTCGCCGCGTCCGCGTTGCTGTGCGCCGCGCTGCTCGTGCCGGTGCTGCTCGCCCACGCGACGGGCGTCCTCCTCGCCTGCCGACGCCCCCTCGTCGACGCCCTCCGTGGGTCGCGGCCACCGGGTGGCGTCGTCGGCCTCGCGCACGCCGCACGCCTGGCGGCGACACTGCTGCTCGTCGCCGCGGTGAGCGGTCTCGTCGGCGCCGAGGTCGTGGCGCGGACGTCCGGCGCCGAACGCGACCTCCGCGCGGCTGGGACGGCCGTGCAGCTCTGGATCACGCCGGACCCCCGACCGATCGGGTCGCAGGCGTACTGGGACCGGCTCGGCCGGTTCGTCGGTGGCGCACTGCAGGACCACGACGCACTGCTCACCGCGCTCAAGGAGGTCTCGACCGGCGAGGGCGGCGCGGGGGTGTCCGCGCTCTTCGTCGATGCCGAGTACCTCCGGCTCCAGGACGTCCGCGCAGTAGACGGCACCCGCATCCGTGCCGGTGCGACGCCGACCGTCTGGCTGCCCGAGCGCAGCAGCCTCGACCCGGACGCGCTCGTCGGTTCACTCACCGACTGGGACTTCCGTGACCGGCCCGCTGCGGCCACCGAGGACGTCACCGTCGGGCGGCTCGGCACGCCGGAGCTCTGGACGTACCCGGACGGCGGTCGGGTCCGGGGGTGGGTCGACGACGCCGTCCTGGTGGTCGTCCCGACGCCGGCCACGATGTTCTCGGCGGACCAGCTCGGCTCGTGGCTGTCGACCGGCGACGTCGTGTTCCGCGACCGAGCGCGCGCGGAGCGGGCGATCCACGCTGCCGGGGTCGGCTCGGAGATCAGTGCCGTGGTCGACGTCGGACAAGCGGCAGCCGAGACGGCACGCGGTGCCGGACGGACGGTCGTGGCCCAGTCCGCTGCCGTCGTCAGCGGCGCCGTGGTGGCGGTCGCGCTCGCCGTACTGGCGACGTCGGCACACCGTCGCCGACACGGACGGGCCAGGTTCGCGAAGACCGTCGCGGGCGTCCACCCGGTGCGAGCGGACGCCGACCTGCTCGCCGTGGAGGTGGTGTCGGTCGCCGTCGCAGCGGTCGCGGCGGGTGCGGCGTGGTCCCGGCTCAGGCCGGATGCAACGTGGCAGGTCTCGACGCTGGACCCGCTGACGCAGACCGCCACGCCGGCAGCGCTGCTCGCGATCACGGCCGCGATGGCGGTGTCGCTCGTGAGCACCGGGATCGTCCTCGGCACGGCTCGGGGCACCGACAGGACCCGAGGAGACGGAGCACGATGATCGACGTCCTGGCCGTCAGCAAGCAGCGGGGCGGTCGCACGCTCTGGGAGGACCTCTCCTTCGCGGTCGCGCCCGGCGAGGTCGTGGCGCTCACGGGGCCGAGCGGCTGCGGCAAGTCGACACTGCTCGACTGCGTCGGGCACATCGACCGGGTCGACTCCGGGACGATCACCATCGGTGGCATGGACGCCGGGCGGAGTGCGCGTCGCGCGCGACTGCTCCGACGCGACCACATCGGGTACCTGTTCCAGGACTTCGGTCTCGTCCACGACGCGACCGTCGGCGCCAACGTCGACCTGGCCCGTCCGACGGGGCGCGGCCGACGCCGGAGCACGTCCACCGCCGCGGCACTCGAGCAGGTCGGCCTCGGCGGCCGCTCGACCCACCGCACGTACGAGCTGAGCGGCGGCGAACAACAGCGCGTCGCCCTCGCACGGCTCCTGGTGAAGGAGCCGTCGGTCATCCTCGCCGACGAACCGACCAGTGCGCTCGACGACGGTAACGCCGCGATGGTGCTGGACCGGTTGGAAGCCTTCGCCGCCGACGGCGCTGCCGTGCTCATCGCGACGCACGCGCCGTCGGTGACCGCGCGCGCCACGCGGGTCGTCACGCTCCACGACCGACGGGATCGCGGCGCTGCCTGACCCGCCCTGCGGCTTCGGGCGGCGGTGCTGGATGCCCGCGTCAGGCGTTGCGGACGAGCCAGGCGAACTGGTCGTCGGTGAGCTCCCGGTCGGTCCACACCTGGCCCGACACCCCGCCCGGTGCCGGCACGGACGCCGGCCCCTGCCACACGAGCGACAGCCCGGCCTTCCGCAGCACCGCTGCCGAGGCCGGGTTGTTCGTCAGCACCCGCCCGGTGACCGGCGCGCACGGGGCGACCCGGTTCGCCTGGGCCACCGCCGCGGCAGCGATCTCACTCGCGTAGCCGTGCCCCCACGCCGACGGCGCGAGGCGGTAGCCCAGGTTCCAGACCCCCGCTGCGGTCATGTCGACGCCACCGATCCCGACGAAGGTGCCATCGGGTGTCCGAACGGCCCAGGAGCCGAGACCGTGCCGTGCGCGGCCGCCGATCTTCCGCTGGACGAGATCGACCGTGGTCGCACGGTCGACGTGCCGACCGGAGGGCAGGTGCGCCCACGTGCGGGCGTCCGAGAAGACCGCGTGCGCGTCGTCGATGTCGGCGGGCGTGAGCGGTGTGAGCACCAGGCGATCCGTCCGGATCTCCTGCTGTGGGGTCAGGAGCTGGTGGGCCATGCACCGATCATCACCCGCACCGCCGACAAGCCGGTGAACACCACGCGACGTCCGCGCGATCCGGCCCGGCGCTGCGGCATCGCGCAACGGCTCACCGATCGCCAGCAGTCTTTCAGCGAGTGGAGTTCTTCACTGTACAGTGAAAGGGTGCCGCAGAATGAAAACAGGGGCCTCCAGGCGCTGACGACCGTCCTGCCACCTGGCTCGGTGGACGTGACCGAGCAGGCCGACGGGCACCTCGTGGCGAGCCTTCCGGACGGCTCCCGCCGTCGCCTCGTCATCGGGTGGGCCGGCTACGGGTTCCCCCGCGACGTGCAGCGAGTACTGGCCGACCCGACCGTCGTCACCGCCCGCGAGTGCGACGACCTGGTCGTGGTCGCAGCGCACTCCCTGTCGAGCGGGGCGAGACAGCTCCTGCGGGCCGAAGGCATCTCGTGGGTCGGCTCCGACGGCTCCGCCGAGTTGCGGCTCGGGACGGTCTGGGTCGATCGCGACGGTTCTGCGAGTCATCGAGCGGTCGAGCGCCCGATCGCTTGGAGTCCGGCACGAGCGGAAGTCGCGGAGGCGCTCCTCTCCGTCGTCGCCGGGCGTGATCGTGGTTCACCCGGAGCCGATGCCGTACCCGACGTCGAGACGATCGCACGGCTCGCGGAACGGTCGTTGGGGACCGCCGCGAACACGCTCGCGCTCCTCGATGCGGAGGGCTGGACCACTCGGGGGCGCCAGGCGCGGAGCCGCGTCCTGGCGAACGGCCCCGCCATGCTCGACTCATGGGCCGCATGGAACACGACGCAACGTCGACGGTTCGACGGTTTCCACTCGGTCCGTCGCGACCCCGCCGACATCGTCGACGAACTGCTGCAGGCCTTCGGGAACGACCTGGTCCTGACCGGCGCAGCGGCGAGCGAGACCATCCGTCCGACACTCACCGGCGGCTGGGTCGTGACGGCCTACGTCGCCGGCCGAAGCGGCTGGACCGGCATCGACACCACGACGGGAGGACGCTTCGTACCGTCCGCGGTTCCGCGCATCCGGCTGGCCCCGGCTCCGGCGGTGGTCGAGAACACGTCGACGGTCGTGCGCGGACTCCGGGTGGCATCTCCCGCTCGGGTCTACGCGGACCTCGTCTCCGGGTCCGACCGCGAGCGCGAGGCTGCCGAGCTCTTCCGGGACGCAACGCTGGGAACCGTCTCGTGAACGCGGTTCCGAACCCCCGGAGCCGGAGCGCGAGGCGCATCGCGGAAGCGGCGTACGCCTCGCTCCTGCTCGCAGTCGGGGAGCACCGACGGCATCTCCTCCTCATCGGAGGACTCGTGCCCGAGCACGTCGTCGACTCCGACGAGCCCCACCAGGGCACCAACGACGTCGACGTCCTGCTCGACATCGGTCTCGTGTTCGACCGTGACGAGATGGACTTCGGCTGGTTGGAGCACGCACTGGCGGTGGCCGGCTTCGTCACGGCCACCCCGAACACCGGGTGGCGCTGGATGAAGGACGTCGATGGGTTCCCCGTCCTCGTGGAGTTCCTCGTCGACGTCAGCGACAGTCAGGACCAGGAGATCGCGCTGCCGGGAACCCGCTCCCTCGGCGCGAAGAACCTCCGAGGTCCGGGACCAGCGCTCCGTGACGTGCACTCGACCACCATCGGTGGCGAAGCAGCCTCGGTCACCGGTCTCGGCGGGTACCTCGCCGCCAAGGGCGCGAGCGCGTTCTGGCGGCGCGCGGACAAGGACCTCTACGACTTCGCGTGGGTGGTCGTCGCCGACCTCCGATCGGGCTCGCGGCAGGCAGCCGACGCCCTGCTCGAGGTCCTCGACCCGGCGATCGACCGCGACCGGACCGACGCCGTGATCGCGGTCTGCGACCTCTACGCAACTGCCGACGATCCAGGATGCCGTGCCTTCGCCGCACTCTCCACGGCGGCCGGCAGTACCGATGCCCCCGAGAGCCTCGCCCTGGACGCGCTCGTCGCGGTCGCGGCGCTCCGGAGCGAGCTCGTCTGCCGCGTCGATCGCCGGCGTCGGAACGCCTGACCGGCTGGTCGAGCAGGAGCGCCGGCTAGTCGAGCAGGAGCGCCGGCTCCTCGAGCACCGAGGCGATGTCGTGCACGAAGCGCGATGCCACGTCCCCGTCGACGACCCGGTGGTCGAACGACGCACCGATCGTGGTCACCATGCGCGAGCGGACCTCGCCGTCGACGACCCACGGCTTCGGCTTGATCGTGCCCATCGCGACGATGGCGACCTCGCCCGGATTGAGGATCGGCGTGCCGGTGTCCATGCCGAACACCCCGATGTTCGTGATCGTCACGGTGCCGTCGGCCATCTGCTGCGGCGTGGTCTTGCCGTCGCGGGCGGTCAGGGTCAGGTCCTCGAGCGCCTTCGCGAGCTCGAACAGCGACATGTCCTGCGCGTCCTTGATGTTCGGCACGATCAGCCCACGCGGGGTCGCCGCGGCGATGCCGAGGTTCACGAAGTGGTGGACGATGATCTCCTGGTCGGTCCAGGTCGAGTTCACCGACCGGTTCCGCCGGACGGCCCAGATCACGGCCTTCGCGAAGACGAGCAGCGGCGAGACCTTCACCCCGGCGAACGTCGGCGAGGACTTCAGGCGCTTGACGAACTCCATCGTGCGGGTCGCGTCGACGTCGACGAACAGGGACACGTGCGGTGCCGTGAACTTCGACGTGGTCATCGCCTTCGCGATGGCCTTGCGGACGCCCTTCACCGGGATCGTCTCGCGACGGACGTCGCCCCACTCCGGCGTCTCGATGTTGCGGAACACGCCGGCCTGCTTGGCGTGGCGGATGACGTCGTCGCGGGTGACCTCGCCGGCGAGGCCGGTCGGCACGACCTCGGCGAGGTCCACGTCGAGGTCCTTCGCGAGCTTGCGGATCGGGGGCTTCGCCAGGACGATGCCCGACACGACGGCCTTGCGCGGTCGGGAGCCCTGCTCGCCGACGGCCTGCGAGATGCTGTCCTCGCCCGGGTCGGCAGCCGCTTCGGCCGCGGCGACGGCGTCCGCACTGGAGGCGCGGCTCGCCTCGGCCGCGAGCGCTGCGGCCCGGCGCGCGCCCGGCTTCCGGCGGGACGGCGACGTGGTCGCGGAGCCGTAGCCGACCAGGACGGCGCCGGACGACTCGTCGGTGCCGACGACGGTGGCGTGGTCCGCCACCGGTTGCGCCGGAGCGGCGTGCTTCGGCTGCGAGGCGGCGGGGGCGGCGGGGGCGGGGGCGGGCGCTGCTGCGGGAGCGGGCGCCGCGGCCGCGCGCGGGGCCTGCTGCGCCGGGGCCGGAGCGGCCGGAGCCTGCGCGACGGGAGCCTGCGCGACGGGAGCCGGCGCGGCTGCCGCGGCAGGCGGGGTGGCCTGGACGTCCGGCGAGGCCGGGACGCTGTCGGCGACCGGCGCCGTGCCTCCCGGCTGTGCCGCACCCGACGCGACCTGCGCGTCGGAGTCGACCCGGATGATCGGCTTGCCGACCTCGACGGTGTCACCCTCGGACACGAGCAGTCCGGTGACGGTGCCGGCGAACGGGGACGGGAGCTCGACGAGCGACTTCGCGGTCTCGATCTCGACCAGGACCTGGTCGACGGCGATCTCGTCCCCGATCGCGACGCGCCACTGCACGATCTCGGCCTCGGTCAGGCCTTCGCCCACGTCGGGCAGGGGGAATTCGGCGGCGGGCACTGCGGCTCCTTCGAACGTTCTGGTCGGCTCGGTCAGTATGCGAGGGCGCGGTCGACGGCCTCGAGGACACGGTCCGCGTCCGGCAGGTGGAGGTGCTCGAGCTTCGACACCGGGAAGGGCACGTCGAACCCGGAGACCCGGATCGGCGGCGCCTGCATCGTGTAGAAGCACTGCTCGGCAACGGTCGCGGCGATCTCGCTGCCGACGCTCACGAAGCCGGAGGCCTCCTGCGCGATGACGACGCGACCCGTCTTGCGGACCGAGGCGAGCAGCGGCTCCCAGTCGATCGGGGAGATCGAGCGGAGGTCGATGACCTCGCAGCTGGTGCCCTCGGCCTCGGCGATGTCCGCGGCCTGCATGAGCGTGGCGACCATGGCGCCGTGCCCCACGAGGGTGACCTCGGTGCCGGTGCGGGCGACGCGCGTCGTGTGCATCGGGACGTGGCCGTCGACGAGGTCGACCTCGCCCTTCGGCCAGTAGCGGGACTTCGGCTCGAGGAACACGACCGGGTCCTTCGACGCGATCGCCTCCTGGATCATCCAGTAGGCGTCGTTCGGCGTGCTCGGGCTGACGACGCGCAGGCCCGGGGTGTGCGCGAAGTACGCCTCCGGGGACTCCTGGTGGTGCTCCACGGCGCCGATGTGCCCGCCGTAGGGGATGCGGATGACGACCGGCAGCGACATGTGCGCCGGCAGACGGTTCTGCATCTTGGCGAGCTGCGAGGTGATCTGGTCGAAGCCCGGCCAGACGAACCCGTCGAACTGGATCTCGACGACCGGGCGGTAGCCGCGCAGGGCCAGGCCGATCGCGGTGCCGATGATGCCGGCCTCGGCGAGCGGGGTGTCGCGGACGCGCTCGGCGCCGAAGCGCTCCTGCAGGCCCTCGGTGATGCGGAACACACCGCCGAGCTGGCCGATGTCCTCGCCCATCAGCAGGACCTTGTCGTCGGCGGCCATCGCGGCGGCCAGGCCGGCGTTGAGCGCCTTGGCCATCGGCAGGGTCTGCACGGGTTCGCTCGGGACCTCGCCCGCGCCCGGGTGGGCGCGGAGCGTGTAGTCGAAGAGCTGCTCGGTGGTGCTCATCAGTGGGAGCCCCCTTCGTAACCGGCCTCGTACTGCTCGAGCCAGGCCTTCTGCGCGGTGGTGACCGGGTGCGGCTCGCGGTACACGTTGTCGAACATGACGTCCACCGACGGCGGGGTCAGGGCGACGGTCGCGCGGCGGACGTCGGCGGCGATGTCCTCGCCCTCCTCGTCGAACCGGGCGAGCTGCTCGTCCGTCACACCTCGGCTGCGCAGGTACGCGGCCGAGCGGGCGATCGGGTCGCGCTCGACCCACGAGGCCAGCTCGTCGTCGAGGCGGTAGCGGGTCGGGTCGTCGGAGCTCGTGTGGGCGCCGATGCGGTAGGTCTCGGCCTCGACGAATGCCGGGCCCTGACCGCTGCGCGCGTGGTCGGTCGCGACGAGCGACGCCGTGTACGAGGCGAGGAGGTCGTTGCCGTCGACCCGGACGCTCGGGATGCCGAAGCCGCGCGGGCGGTCGACGAGCGGCGTCGGGGACTGCACCGCCACCGGCACCGAGATCGCCCAGTGGTTGTTCTGCAGGAAGAAGACGACGGGGGCCTGCGTCGACGCGGCGAAGACGTACGCCTCGTTCACGTCGCCCTGGCTCGTCGCGCCGTCGCCGAAGTACACGATCGTGCAGGCGTCGCGGTCCGGGTCGCCCGTGCCGACGTCGCCGTCGAGCTTCTGGCCGAGGGCGTAGCCCGTGGCGTGCAGCGTCTGCGAGCCGATCACGAGGGTGGAGATGTGCGTGTTGCCACGCTCGTCCGGGTCCCAGCCGCCGTGCGTCTGGCCGCGGTACATCGCGATGATCTCCATCGGCTCGACGCCGCGGTGCATCGTGACGGCGTGCTCGCGGTACGACGGGAAGACGTGGTCCTGGTCGCGGAGCGCGAAGACGGAACCGACCTGCGCGGCCTCCTGTCCGTGGCTCGGGACCCAGAGGCCGAGCTGTCCGGTGCGCTGGAGGTTGTGGCCCGCGTGGTCGAACCGACGTGTCAGCACCATGCGGCGGTGCATCGCCAGCAGGGTCTCGTCCGGGATCGCCCGCGCGACGGCGGCGTACTCGGCGTTCTCGTCGGTCTCCACGAACCGGCCCTCGAGGTCGAGGATCCGGACGGTGGCCGTCGCGGGGGCCGCGGCGTGGAATGACATGTCGGTCAGCGTAACGCCAGGGGCTACCGGGCCGCCTGGAGGTCCCCCACAAGCGACCCCGCCGTTTCGAGGAGCGTTCCCACAGCCTCGTGCTCCCCGATCGAGACCCGGATCCCCTCGTTCCCGAAGGCCCGGACGACGATGCCGGCGGCCTCGAAGCGCTCGGCCGCGTGGGCCGTGAGGTCGCCCGTCGGCAGCCACACGAAGTTGCCCTGCGCGTCCGGCACGTCCCAGCCCTGCTCCCGCAGCGCGGCGACGATGCGGTCGCGGCTGGCGGCCAGCTCGGCGACCCGCTCGAGCAGCTCGGTCTCACGCTCGAGGCTCGCCAGCGCGGCGGCCTGCCCCTGCGCCGTGACCGACAGCGGGATCGCGCAGGCACGGACCGCATCGAGCACGTACGCCGGACCGAACGCGTACCCGACGCGCAGGCCCGCGAGTCCGTACGCCTTGGAGAACGTGCGGAGGACGACGAGGTTCGGGTACCGCTCGAGCAGCGGCGTCCCGCGGACCGCGGTGGGCTCGGTGACGAACTCGGCGTAGGCCTCGTCGAGCACCACGAGCACGGTCGACGGCACGCGGGCCATGAACGCGTCGAACTCGGCGGCGGTGACGACCGGGCCGGTCGGGTTGTTCGGCGTGCAGACGATCACCATGCGGGTGCGCCCGGTGACGGCCGCGGCCATGGCGTCGAGGTCGTGCCCGCCGTCCGGGCGGTTCGGCACCTGCACGCTCGTGGCGCCCGCGACGGTGACGACGCCCGGGTAGGCCTCGAACGAGCGCCAGGCGTAGACGACCTCGTCACCGGGGCCGCTCGTCGCCTTCGCCAGCTCGTGCAGGATCGCGACGCTGCCCGGTGCGACGTGGACCTCGTCGACGGTGAGCCCGGCGCGCTGCGCGAGCACGGCCCGCACGGCCAGGGCGGTGGCGTCGGGGTAGCGGTTGTAGGCGGTCTGCGCCTGCACGGCCTCGACGACGCCGGGCAGCGGCGGGAACGGGTTCTCGTTGCTCGAGAGCTTGAAGGCCTCGGGCGCGGCCTGTCGGCCCTGCTTGTAGGCGGGGAGGACCGCCACCTCGGGCCGGATGTGCACGCGCTCGTCAGTCACGACAGTCAGCGTAACCGCGCGGACCCAGCGTGACGGGGGCGTCCGCGGGCATCATGGCCGCATGCGATTCCTCGTCCGCCTCGTCGTCAACGCCGTCGCGCTGTGGCTCACCACCCTCCTCGTGAGCGGCGTCACCGTCACGCCCTTCGGGGACGGCGACACCACCGCCGTCGTGCTCACGTTCCTGCTCGTGGCGTTCGTGTTCGGGCTCGTGAACGCGGTCGTCGGCACGATCATCCGGATCGTCGCGTTCCCGCTGTACGTGCTGACGCTCGGCCTGATCTCGCTGGTCGTGAACGCCGTACTCCTGCTCATCGTCGCCGGCATCTCGGACGCGATCGGCTTCGGGCTGCAGGTCGAGTCGTTCGGCTGGGGCATCGTCGGCGCGTTCGTGCTCGCCGTGTTCTCGTGGCTGATCGGGCTGATCGTGCGCCCGGTGCTGCGCCGCTCGCGTCCGTGACCGACCGTCGCCCCCGGCCGCACCGTCGTCGCGGACGACACCCGGCTGCGCCATGATGTGCACATGACCGAGGACGGCCCTGCTCCCTTCCGCGTGTCGTTCGTCTGCAGCGGGAACATCTGCCGGTCGCCCATGGCCGGCATCGTGTTCGCCCAGATGGCCGAGGACGCGGGGCTGTCCGACCGTTTCCAGGTGGACTCCGCCGGCACCGGGGACTGGCACGTCGGCGAACCCGCCGACGAGCGCACGATCGCGGCGCTGGCGGCACGCGGATACGATGGCAGCAGGCATCGCGCCCGCCAGTTCGACCCGGACCGGTTCCCGGACCTCGACCTGGTGGTCGCACTCGACCGCTCCCACGAACGCGTCCTGCGGTCGTGGGCACCGACCATGGACGACGCCGCCAAGGTGACGCTCCTGCTGCGGTACGACGACGCCTGGCCCCAGCAGACCGACGTGCCGGACCCGTACTACGCGGACCGGCACGAGTTCGACCGAGTGCTCTCGACCGTCGAGCGGGCCTGCCGGGCGCTCTTCCGCCAACTCGAACCGGCAGTCCGTCAGGGAGCCCCATGACCCCCCTTCCCCCGCAGCCGATCAGCCCGCTCGACGGGCGCTACTACCCGATCGTGCACACGGTGGGCGAGCACCTCTCCGAGGCCGGCCTCAACCGCGCGCGCATCGTGGTCGAGGTCGAGTGGCTCATCTTCCTGACCGACCACGCGATGTTCACCACCTCGCCGCTGAGCATCGACGACAAGGCCGCACTCCGTCGGGTCGTCGAGACCTTCGGCCAGCAGGAGATCGCCGAGCTGGCCGAGATCGAGGCCACGACGCGCCACGACGTCAAGGCCGTGGAGTACTTCGTCCGCCGCCGGCTGTCCGACCTCGGGCTCGACGCGATCGCCGAGCTGACGCACTTCGCGTGCACGAGCGAGGACGTCAACAACCTCTCGTACGCGCTGACGGTCCGCGACACCGTCGACCGGGTCTGGCTGCCGGCGTACCGCGCCGTCCTGGCGACGCTGCGCACGATGGCCGAGGAGCTCCGGGCCGTCCCGATGCTCTCCCACACCCACGGTCAGCCCGCGACGCCGACGACCCTCGGCAAGGAGCTCGCCGTCGTCGTCTACCGCCTCGAGCGGGTGCTCGCGCAGATCGAGGGCGGCGAGTACCTCGGCAAGTTCTCCGGCGCGACCGGCACCTTCTCGGCGCACCTCGCCGCCGACCCCGAGGCGGACTGGCCCGCGCTGTCGAAGGAGTTCGTCGAGGGCCTCGGCCTGACCTGGAACCCGCTCACCACGCAGATCGAGTCGCACGACTGGCAGGCCGAGCTGTACGACCGGGTGCGTCACGCGAACCGGATCCTGCACAACCTCGCCACGGACGTGTGGACCTACATCTCGATGGGGTACTTCACGCAGATCCCGGTCGCGGGTGCGACGGGCTCGTCGACGATGCCGCACAAGATCAACCCGATCCGGTTCGAGAACGCCGAGGCGAACCTCGAGATCTCGTCGGCGCTCTTCTCGACGCTCTCCGAGACCCTCGTGACCAGCCGCCTCCAGCGCGACCTCACCGACTCGACGACGCAGCGGAACATCGGCGTCGCGTTCGGGCACTCGCTGCTCGCGCTCGACAACCTCCGTCGCGGGCTCGGCGAGATCGCCGTGAACGAGGGTCGGCTCGCGGAGGACCTCGACCACAACTGGGAGGTCCTGGGCGAGGCGGTCCAGACCGTCATCCGTGCCGAGGTCACCGCCGGGCAGTCGGAGATCGAGGACCCCTACGCGATGCTCAAGGAGCTGACCCGCGGCAAGCGCATCGGGCAGGCCGAGCTCGTGGCGTTCGTCAACGGGCTCGACATCTCGTCGGGTGCGAAGGCGCGGCTCACGAACCTGACGCCGGGCACCTACACGGGCCTGGCGGACGAGCTGGTCGACCACCTGGACGTCTGAGCCCGCTCGCGGGTGGCGACGACAGGGCGGACGGGAGGCGCGGGGCGGACGGGAGGCGCGGGGCGGCCCCGCCGCGCACCGCACCACCTCAGGTGGTGACGGCGCGCGCCTCGGCGACCAGCGCCTCCAGGACGGTGCGGACCGCAGGTCGGACCGCGCGGTCCGGGCGCACCAGCGCCTCGATGCGCCGCCCCGCGCGCACGTCGGCCAGTGTCGCCAGTCGGAACCGCCCCGGTGCCCGCGTCCCCGAGGTGTACCGCGGCACGAGCGCGATCCCGTGCCCCGCGGCGACCAGGTTCTCGATCACCGGCAGGTGGATCGTGCGGAACGCCACCGACGGTGGCACGTCCGACGCCGCCGCCAGCGCCGTCAGCACCCGGTCGATCGGGTAGTCCTCGGGCACGCCGATCCAGGTCTCGTCGACGACGTCCTCGACGCCGACACGCTCCCGTCCGGCGAGCGCGTGGTCGAGGGGCAGCGCGACGTCGAGCGGCTCCCGGAGCAGGGCGACCGTCTCGACCACGGCGCCGTCCGCCCGTCGTGCGCCGTCGGGGCGGTGCCCGATGACGACGTCGTGGTCGGCGGTGAGCGGTGCGAACTCCCCCTCGCTGACGTCGACGTCGGAGAGCTCGAGCACGATGCCGGGGTGGTCCCGCATCCGGGTCAGCAGGCCCGGGAGCAGGAGCTCGGCCGCCGAGGGGAACACCGCGAGGTCGACCGTGCCCGTCGCGCCCGCGAGGTGCTCCGCCCAGGCGGACTCGACCGTGGCCAGTGCCGTCGCCACCCCGGTCGCCATGCCGGCCAGCGCCCGGCCGTGCGCGGTGAGCCGGACCCCGCGGCCGACGCGTTCGACGAGCGGGACACCGGCCTGCCGTTGGAGCGTCCGGAGTTGCTGCGACACCGCACTCGGCGTCCGGTGCGTCGCGGCGGCGACCGCGGTGACGCTCCCCCGCTCGGCGAGCTCGCGGAGGACCGGCAGCAGGGCGATGTCGAAGCCGACCATGCAGGGACCCTACAACGATGCTGTCGAACCCTGCGCTGGTGCTACCGCTTCCGCTCCGGCACGATCGGACCGTGCTCCTCCGTGACCGTCTCCTCGCCCTCGTCGTCGCCGTGGCGTGGGGCCTGAACTTCCCCGCGACCGCGATCGCGCTCGACCACTGGCCCCCGTTCCTGCTCGCAGCCGTGCGGTTCACGCTGCTCGCGGTGCCGACGATCCTGTTCGTGCCGCGGCCGAAGGTGCCGTTCCGGTGGATCGTGCTCGTCGGGGCGACCCTCGGCGTGCTGCAGTTCGCGTTCCTCTACCTGGGCATGTCCGCCGGGATGCCCTCGGGGCTCGCCTCGCTGGTGATCCAGGCGTCCGCGCCGTTCACGGTCGTGCTCGCCGGGGTGCTGCTCCGCGAGCGTCTGACGGCACGACAGGTCGTCGGGGTGAGCGTCGCCGTGGCGGCCCTCGGCGTGATCGCCGTGCACCGGGCGCAGACCGCCGCGTTGCTGCCGGTGGTGCTCGTGCTGTGCGGTGCCCTCGGTTGGGCGCTCGGCAACGTGGCGACGCGACGGACCGGACCGGTGAACCCGCTGCACCTGACCCTCTGGTGGGCGGTGGTGCCGCCGGTGCCGATGTTCGCGCTGTCCCTGCTGGTCGAGGGCCCGGCCCGCGTCGGGCAGGCGTTCGGGACCGCGTTCACCACGTCGGCGCTGCCGGCCGACCTCGGCCTGCTCTACATCGTCGTCGCGGGCAGCCTCGTCGGCTACGGGATCTGGTCGCGGCTGATGGGGAAGTACCCGTCGAGCACGGTCGCGCCGTTCTCGATGCTCGTGCCCGTGGTCGGGGTCCTCGCGTCGTGGGCGGTCTTCGGCGAGGTGCCGGACGTGGTCGAGGTCGTCGCCGGCGCGGTGGTCGTCGCCGCCGTGCTCTGGTCGTCGAGGACACCACGGGCGCTCCCGGTCGCCGGTGCCGCTGCCGGTGCCGGTGCCGCCGAGACGCCGTCGATTGCCCGAGACGCCGCCGGATCCGGGACCGTCTCGGCGCCGGAGGACCGTCTCGCGCGGACGGGGGCGTCGCCCGCGGTCAGTCCCGGTGCTGGCGGCGCTCCGCGATGATCCCGGCGAGCGCCCCGCGGAGGTCCGGGTACCGGAACTCGTAGCCCGCCTCGACGAGCCGCGTCGGCACCACCCACCGGCTCTTCAGCACGAGCTCGGTCTCGGTGCGGATCGCGAAGGACCCGAGTTCGAGCATCCAGCGCCACGTGGGCAGCCCGAAACGCCGACCCACCGCCTCCCGGATCGTCGCCATCACCGTGCGGTTGTCCGACGGCTCCGGGCTCGCGACGTTGACCGGTCCGTCGAGGTCCTCGTGGTCGCGGACGAACCGGATCGCCCCGAGGACGTCCGCGATGTGCACCCAGCTGAAGCGCTGGCGCCCGTGGGTGTGCCGGTCGCGGTGGTACGTGCCGGCACGGAGTCGTGCGCGGGTCGGGAACCACGGTCCGTCGAGCTGCGGCCCGCCGAGCCCGGCCTGTGCGAGCCGGAGCAGCGGCACGAGGGCGCTGCCGTCGCCGAACACGATCGTCATCCGGAGTGCGACGCGGCGGGTGTGCGGCAGGTCGGCGGTGAACAGCGCGTCCTCCCAGGCCTTCGCGACCGAGACCGAGAAGCCCTCGCCGAGCTCACCCGTGACCTCGTCCTGCGGCCGGTCGTCGGCGTGCCGGTAGATCGTCGCGGTCGAGGCGTTCACCCACAGCGGCGGCGGGTGCTCGGCGCCGCGGATCGCCTCGGCGAGCTCCAGCGTCGTGTCGACCCGGGAGCGCACGATCTCCGCCCGGTTCCGGCGTCCGTACCGGCAGTTCACGCTCTTGCCCGCCATGTTCACGACGAGCGCGGCACCGTCCACCAGCGCGCGGATGCGCACCGTGTTGCCCCACACCGCGTCGCCGGTGCGCCCGACCGTGACGACCTCGTACCCCTCGTCGCGGAAGGCGTCCTGCAGGTACCGCCCCACGAACCCGCTCGCTCCCGCGATCACGACACGGCGCTGCTCGTCGCTCATCTCATCCCCGTCCTGTGTCCGGCGCGATCTCGTACCGGAACGCCCCCTCGTACCGGTACAGCGTGCCGAGCACCGGGGCGCTGAGCACCAGGGACACGCGCTGCACGTCGGCATCGTCATCGAATCGTTCCACGAGCGTCACGCGCGGTGCGAGGACGGACGGGAGGCTCCGGTCGCGTCCCAGCGCACGCACCGTCACGCGCGTGGAGACCAGGCGCAGGGCGCCCGCGTCCGGGCCGTCGACGTCGACCTCGGCCCGCAGGGTGGCGCTCAGGCGGCCGCGGTGCCCGAGGTGGTCGACGAGGCCCTCCGGCTCGGCGGTGATCGCGTCGACCATGGTCCGGTCGCCGGAGCGGAACCGGAAGGTGCGGTCGGCGCGGACGGCGACGCTGCCCGCCGCCCCGGGGTGGGAGGCGGTCGGCGTCGAGGCGGGCCGTCCCGCCGGGGTGGGGTGCGCCTCCCGGCCGGTGCCGCACCTGCGCCCGACGCGCGCCGGGCGGTTCTCGACCGTGAACGGGACGGCCCGTTCCCACACCGGGAACACGATCCCGTCACGGGCGAGCCAGGCGAGGACCGGCCACAGCCACCGGCGGGGCGTGCCGACCACGTCGAAGACGCCCTCGCCGCGGCCGACGCTGCCGGGCGGGACCGGGCCGAAGTACGCGCGGAGACGGGGGTGCAACCGGTCGAGCACGTGCGACGGCGTCGTCAGCTGGTACGGCGACGGGGTCACGGCTCGAGCCTGGCACGTCGTCGGTGCGACTGCCTACGATCGAGGCATGGGACACGACCACGGCGGAGGCCACGCGCACGGCCACGCCGGTGCCTCGGAGCGCGCACTGCTGGTCGCGTTCTGCATCTCGGCGACGATCCTGCTAACCGAGGTCGTCGGCGCCGTCGTCACCGGGTCGCTCGCGCTCCTCGTCGACGCCGGGCACATGGTCGTCGACACGGGCGGCCTCGGCATCGGTCTCGTCGCGACGCGGCTCGCCCGCCGGAGCCCCACCGCGCAGCGGACGTGGGGGTTCCAGCGCGCCGAGGTGCTCGGTGCGACCGCGCAGGCGGCGATCCTGCTCGCGGTCGGCGTCTACGTCGTGATCTCGGCGGTGCAGCGGTTGTTCGTCCCCGACGAGGTCCACGCCGGGCCGCTGCTCGTGTTCGGCGTCGTCGGACTCGTCGGCAACCTCGTGGCCTACGCCGTGCTGCTGCGCGCCTCGGGCGAGGGCTTCACCTCGCGCGCCGCACGGCTCGAGGTGCTCAACGACACCCTCGGCTCGGTGGCGGTCATCGTGGCGGCCGTCGTGCTCATGGTCACCGGGTGGGAGCGCGCGGACTCGATCGCGGCGATCCTGATCGGGCTCCTCATCCTGCCGCGGGCCGTCCGACTGCTCCGCGAGACGGCGAACGTGCTGCTCGAGTCGACCCCGCCCGGTCTCGACCTGGACGACGTCCGGGCGCACATCCTCGAGCTCGACCACGTCATCGAGGTGCACGACCTGCACGCGACGCTCGTGTCGACCGGCGTGCCGAACCTGACCGCGCACGTGGTGGTCGACGACCACTGCTTCTCGACGGCGCACGCCCCGCGCATCCTCGACGACCTGCAGCGGTGCGTGGCGGAGCACTTCGACGTGCCCGTGGAGCACTCGACCTTCCAGCTCGAACCGGTGTCGCACCGACGGCACGAGCACGAGGTGCACGCGTAGGAGCGCCTCGTGGGGCTCGGGTCAGCAGCCGCCGTCGTCCGTGGGGAAGGCCGTGATGACCCGGTCGGTCGTCGCGGAGACGATCACGCGGACGTTCGGCTCGGCCGCGGGTCGTGATCCGTCGTCGAACCGGACCGGTGCCGCGTAGCAGACCTTGCCGTCGCCGGCGTCCTGCGGGTAGCCGGAGGGCGGCGACTCGAGGACCGACTGCACGGCGGTGAGCATCGCGTCGTCCCAGTCGCGATCGCTCCGGGAGCCGAGGACGTCCCGCCAGTCGGCGGTGTGCCGGACGCGGATGTGCTCGTAGCCCTGGCCCGACGTGCCGCACTGCAGGACGACCTGGCCGAGCGCGGCGGTGTCGTACCGGGCGACCGTGGCGCGGCTGTCGGTGTCGCAGCGGTCGAGCACGTCGGCGCCGGGCAGGTCCGGCCCCGTGCGGGTGATCGTGACGGTGCCGTCGCGCGGGGCACCCTCGGCTGCGGGTGCTCCGTCGGCTGCGGGTGCTCCGTCGGCCGCGGTGGCGCTCGGGGTCACGGTGGCCGCGCCGGGGCCGATCACCGGGTCCTCGCCGCTGCGCTGGGCGGTCAGGGCGAAGCCGCCGGCGACGAGCCCGGCCGCGATCAGTGCGGCGACGGCGGTGACTACCGGACGACGGCGCTGCTGGGGCATGCGCTCCAGTATGGCGGCGCGGCGGTGCGTCGAACCACGGATGCGACGTCGAACCAGGCCCCCGTGCTGGTTCGACGTCGCGATCGTGGTTCGTCGCGCGCTGCCCCTACCCGGCGCGGGACGCCAACCGCGTGCCCGCGACGAGCGCCAGCACGACCACGAACACCACGTACCCGAGGAGCACCGGCAGCGTCGGCAGCACGAGCAGCGCCGCCCCGACCGCCACCACCGGCACGGTCAGGCCCGCGTACGCGACGAGGAAGGTCGCCGCCAGGACCCCGCCGCGCTGCTCCGGTCCGACCAGCGAGCCGGCGCGGCCGATCGCCGCGCGGAACAGCAGCCCCACGCCCGCCCCCGCGACGACCCCGCCGCCGATGAAGCCCGCGACCTGCAGGAACACCGCCGCCCCGGCGAGCACCACCAGACCGGCCACGAGGAGCACCAGTCCGAGGCGGATCTGCCGCTGCTGCGAGAGCCTGGCGAACACGATCTGCGAGAGCGCACTCGCGGCGAAGACCCCGAAGGTCGTCGCGCCGGCCGCGAGACGGTCGGTCACGTGGAAGGTCGTGCCGAGGAACGTCGGGGCGACCGAAGTGAAGAGCCCCTGCACGGCCAGGGCGGCGAAGGCGGCCACCCCGGCGGCCCAGAACGCGCCCGCCTGTCCCTCGGGGGCGGCGATCCGCTGCGGCCGGTACGGCACGGGCTGCTCGGGCCGGTCGACGGTCTCCGGAGCGGCGAGGACCACCACGAACGCGACGACCAGGGCGACGACGAACACGACGTACGGCACGACGAGCGGCTGCCCGACGAACTCCGCCAGGGCGCCGCCGACCAGCGCGCCGAGCGACAGACCGCCGAGGTTGACCGCGCCCGCGACGACGCTCGCGCCCCGTGCGGCGTCGGACGAGCCCGTCGCCCGGACCCGGAGCTCGGCGAGGTGCGCCGTCGCGGTCGCGGTGACGAGCCCGACGCCGAGGCCGGTCACGAGCCGGGCGACGACCAGCCCGGCGACGTCGTTCCACACCAGGAACAGCACGGCCGCGACGAGCTCGATCGCGACCGACGCGAGCACGAGCGGCCGTCGTCCGTGCACGTCGCTGAGGTGTCCGGCCAGGAACAGCGAGACGACGACGCCGACCCCATACGCGGCGAAGACCACCGTCGTCGTGAACGTCGGGAAGCCGTCGCGCGCCTGGTAGACGACGTAGAGCGGCGCCGGGACCGTCGCGAAGGCCATCACCGTGAGGAACGCGAACGCGACCGCCCAGGCACCGGCGCCGTGCCGACGGCGGGAGTGCGCGCGGTGCCCGCGGGGCGCGGGGGCCGGTTCGGAGGGTGTGCGTACGGAGGGAGCGGGGACGGCGGTCGGGGACATGCTCCGATGATGTCCGCCGCAGAACATCGAGTCCAATGGATGCTCTTGATGGCGACCATCGATCCGATCGATACTCGGGAGGTGGAGACCCGTCTGCTCGAACAGTTCGTCGCCGTCGCGGCCGAGGGCAGCGTCACGCGCGCCGCGGAACGCCTCTGGGCAGCGCAGTCGACGGTGTCGGCGGGCATCGCGTCGCTCGAGCGCTCGCTCGGCGTGCGGCTCTTCGACCGCAGCGGCCGTCGCGTCGTGCTGACCACCGCGGGCGAGGACCTGCTCCCGCACGCACGGACCGTGCTCGACGCCCTCGACCGGATGCGCGACCTCGCGACCGTCGACGACGCCGACCTCCGCGGGCGCGTGCGACTCGGCATCTTCACGAGCATGGACATCGTCGACCTGACCGGGGTGCTCCGGCGCTTCCGGCAGCGGCACCCGCTCGTCGCGGTGGAGCTGATGACCTCGCCGACGGGCACGACCGGACTCGTGCAGGACCTGGTGGCCGGTCGGCTCGACCTCGCCTACACCGGGCTGCCGTCGGTCCCGGCCGGGGTCGTGGTCGAACCGCTGCGGGAGATGCCCTTCCGGGTGTTCACGGCCGCCGACCACCCGTTCGCCGGACGGGCGTCGGTGTCGCTGGCGGAACTCGCGGGCGAGCCGTTCATCGACACCGCGCACGGGTTCGGCAACCGGATGATCCTCGACGCCGCACTCGATCGGCTCGGCATCCGGCGACGGGTGGTCGCGGAGATGAACGACATGCCGGCGGTGATCCGGTTCGCGTCCGCCGGTCTGGGCGTCGGGGTCGTCCCGGACTCGGGCGTCCGGCACGACGGCGCGGTCATCGAGCTCGAGGACGAGGTCGAGCCGCTGCGCATCGGGCTCGCGATGCGGTCCGGCGCGGAGCCGAACCGGGCGACGCGCACGCTGGCCCGCGACATCGTCGCGGCGAGAGTGGGCTGAGATCTCGAGGAAGGTCGCGCTGTGCGCGTCCCACCGACGGACTGGAGGCGCGGGGTCGGGTCCCCACGCGCCTCCAGGCCGTCAGTCCCCCCAGATCTCCCCGACGACGGCGGGCAGGAGCCCGTTCGTCGGGAAGTTGGTCTGCGACACGATCACGTAGGTGTCGTCCCGCACGAACCAGGTCGTGATGCGGTCGACCGGGTACGGATCGGCCGGGGTCGTGGCCCGGCAGACCAGCCCCTGGTCCTGTTCCGCGCACTGGTGCGGACCGCCGCGCAGGACGTCGGCAGCGTCGGGGAGCGCCGGGCCGATCCGCATCTCGAGCCCACTGACGTCGGCCCGCGGGTCCATCCACCGACAGGTGATCGCCGGGGCCTCGCCGAGGTCCGCCAGTTCGGGATCGTCCGTGCCGGTACTGGCCTGCTCGGACGCGACGATCTCCGTCAGCGGCGTCGCACCGAACAGCCGGTCGTAGTCCTCCGCCGGCACCGTGTCGCGGCAGGAGGTCGGCACGGTCGCGACGGTCGGCGCGGTCGGCGTCGGGACCGGTCGAGGAGTCGGTCGGCCGGTGATCGGCGCCGACGACGGGGTCGTGGCCGACGGCACGGGCACCGGTTCCGTGGTCTGTGCGGGAGCGGCCGCCGGGCGGTCCTGCTGCGAGAGCGTCAGCGCCACCGCACCGGTCGCGGTCCCCAGTGCGAGCAGGGCGACCACACCGACCGCGACGCCGGCACGGCCGTGGCGTCGCCTCGGGCGCGGTGCCGCGCGCTCGAGCACGGTCTGCTTCATCGAGACGAGCATCCGCTGCAGCTCGTCCCCCTCGGGGGGTTCAGTGTTCATCCTGCATCACCACCTTCCTGAGTCGGCGTCGGTTTCGCGAGACGCGCTGGGTGACGGCCCCGACGCTCAGGCCGAGGGCCGCCGCGGCATCGGCGTACGAGCGTCCGTCCAGCAGGCACATCTCGCAGATCCGTCGGTCGAGTTCGGGGAGCGCGGCGATCTCGTCGCGCACCCAGCGGAGTCGCTCACGGGCCTCCGAGTGGTCCTCGGGAGCCGGCAGCGTCTCGGGGAGTTCGTCGGCGCGGTGCTTCGTGCGCTTCCGTCCGGCGTTGAACGCGTGGTTCCGGCAGACGACGAGCAGCCACGGCAGCATCGTGTCCGCCGGGAGCTCGAGCGTGGCCGCGCGCTGCCAGAGCGTGAGGAACGCGTCCTGCACGATCTCCTCGACGTCCTGCCGGTCGTCGACCAGCGCCCACGCGTAGCGGGTGAGGGTGGCGGCGTACCGGTCGAACGCACGGGCCAGCGCCCCTCGGTCGCCCGAGGCCATGCCGCGGACGATCGCCTCGTCCGTCTCCGTGGTCACGTCCACATCCCACCCCCTTCACTCCAGAGGTGTCGCAGACGCAGCGATCATGACGAGACCGTGGCGGAATCGTGATCCCGGGCGCGTCAGCGTCGACGGGGCGACGCTGTCTGCGTCAGTGGAACTCGTCGCCCTCGGTCCGCTCGCTCGGCGACTTGTGGCCGCCGAGCATGTCGTTGTCGTCCTGGTCGCTGGAGGTCGCGAGCTGCAGCATGGCGAGGACCACGACGACCACGATGAACGCGATCCCGAGGAAGACCAGGGCGAGCTCGAACTCCCGGGTCGAGAAGAGCACGACCGCTCCGATGAACACCGCGACGATCGCCGAGATCACGAGGAGCTCGGCCGGACGCAGGCGGTCGCGACGGCTGGGAGTGGTCATGCGTGTGGTGCTCCGTCCGGGGCGGCAGCCGGGGCTGCCGTTCCCCACTTGTGCGAGAGTCCGGCGATCACGTGGAAGACCGCCGCGATGGCGAGGTACGCGCCGAGCAGGCCGACGAGGACGATCGCCGCGTCCAGGGTCCCGGTCACGCGTTCGACACCACCGAGCTGCTGGGAGTAGTCGGGCGGCGTGAGGAGGAAGGCCACCGCGAGCAGCAGCGTCAGTCCCCCGACGGTCGTCCAGTCACGGGTGAACGGGGACCGGCCGCGCGACCGGATTCCCTGTGCGAGTTCGAGTCCACCGCCGAGGACCGCCCAGCCGACCACGATCGTGATGAAGGCCGGGAGACCGATGCCGTTCGTCGCGAACGCTGCGACGGCGGCGACGAGACCGACGACCGACTGCGCCAGGGTCGTCGCCCGCGAGCGTCCGTCCAGGGGCAGCCGCCGGAGACCGGCGAACCCGAGCACGAGGGCGTCGACCAGCACGAACGCGCCGAACAGCAGCAGGCCGTAGCCCGCGGCGTGGTTGGACGAGAAGGTGATGACGACGGCCACGATCGCGGCTGGGACTGCCCGGAGGACGGGGATCGGCCAGTACCGCGAGCGCTGGCCGACGTCGTCCACGGAGTCGGACACGGGACCTCTTTCGGGCGAGCGGATCGTGACCCCGAGTCTACCGCCGGGGCGACTGGACCCGGACCGAGCGCCGACCGCCCGGTCCGGGTCCCCGCCAGCTACTCGCTCGATCCGGCAGAGCCCTTGATCGCGGCCCGCCGTCGCCGCACCCACCAGACCGCACCGCCGAGGAGCACCGCCGCCGCGCTGGTCGTGCCCAGCAGCCCGAGTCCATCGGCACCGGTCCAGGCGAGCGAGCCGGGGCGACCCGCCGACGCCGGACCGCCGCCCGCACCGTCGCCCCCGACGCCGGACGCCGTCGTGGGCCTCGCGGACGGCCCGGTGGTCGGAGACGGGCGACCGCCACCACCGCCGTCGCCACCACCGCCGTCGCCACCCGGGACGACGACGCCGATGCTCACCTCGGGCGAGGGATCACCGCCGTCCTGGTCGCTCGGGGACGTCGCCGTGGCCACGTTCACCACGTCCGAGCCGTCACCGCGGTAGTCGGGGTCCAGCACGGCGCGGATCCGGAAGGCCACGGACTCGCCGACGCCGAGGGCACGACCGGACCGGCAGGTCACGAGCTGCCCGTCGGCCGTGCAGCCGTCGTCGGAGCCGGTGAACCGCACGGCGTCCGGCAGCCGGTCGACCGCCCCGACGTCGGCGGCGGTCGCCGGACCACGGTTCCGCGCGGTGACGACGTACTCGAGCGCGTCGCCGGGGGCGACACCGACGGACGGCGTGACCGACTTGTCCGTCTCCACCTGGGCGTTCGTGGCGGGCGGCGGCTGGACGACGTCGGCCGACACGACCGAGGTGTTGTCCGTCTCGTCCGAGTCGGCCAGCGGAGACGCGGGCGCGATCGTGGCGGTGCTCTCGAGCGGACCGGTGGCGTCCGGCGCCACCCGTCCTGTGACGGTGACGACCGCGGAACCACCCCGCGGCAGGTCGAGGCCGGTCGCGACGTCGCCGGTGCCGCTCGCGGTCACGCAGCCCGACCCGGCCTCGGGTGCACAGGTCCACGACACGTCCTGCAGTCCGTCGGGCACCTCGACGCGGAGCGGGCTCGGGTCCGAGTCGTTGACGCCGACGTTGCGCGCGTGCACCTCGTAGCGGAACTCGCTCCCCGCGACCGCGCTCGCCGGCATGTCCTGGGAGACGGCGAGATCGGCCGGCTGCCACACCCGCAACGCGTCGATCTCGTGCACGTCGACGTGGCTGCCGGTCGCCGCGCTGAACCCGAGGCGGAGGGTCGCGGGAAGCGGTGCCTGACCGTCGCCGGCGAGCGGGACCCGGTCGAGCACCGTCTTCATCACGCCGTTGACCTCCATGCGCACGGAGATCGCGAGGTTCCCCGGACCGTCCGGCTGGAGCGTGACCCGGACCTTGCGGGTGCCGCGGCCCGCGGTCCGCGTCCCCCCGGGCGCCGACACGCCCTCGACGTACCGGTACCCCGTGACGTCGTCGCCGGAACCCCGCACCACGACCGAGTCCGGACGGGGACCGGGACCGGACTCGTTCAGGGCCTTCGAGAAGTTGCCGTACCGATCGAGCGCGACCGCCACGACACCGCCCGGGACGCCGGGCAGGTCGCACGGGTAGACGTCGCCCTGGGTCGCACTGGAGCGGCACGCGTAGCCGAGCGCGGCTCCGTAGGCGCCCACGCCCTGGGGTGCCGCGCCGTCCGCCAGGAAGAGCAGCAGCCCGTCCGCCCCCTCGTCCGTCGAGGTCGTGTACATCGCGTAGTCGAACTCGACCTCGAGACCGAGGTCCGACGGGAAGGTGTCGTCCGTCGACCACGCACCCGCCTGCTTCTGCGCGTCGTCGGTGAGCCGGAGTCGGTCGTCGACGATCCGGGCGTCCCCGCTCAGCGTGCCGCCGTCGCTCGACGAGAAGTCGTGCACGTACGGGAACGCGAGCGTGTCGGCGGAGGAGCTCGACGGGGTGAGGGCCGGGGCGGCGAGGACGCCGACCGCCGTCAGGACGCTGACGACGGCGGCGGTCCGCCGACCCCGACACCGCTGGACGGGCGTCGGGGTCGGCGGCGGCGGGGCGGATGCTCGTTGCTCGGTTGCTGTCATGCCCCGATCGTTGCGAGCCGCCCACCGCGGCCGGACGCCGACGCAACACCCTGGGGAGGGTGCCTCGTCAGGACGACCCTGTGCAGGAACGGGCTCCGGTCAGCCGAGCCAGACGGTGGTCTCCCCCGGCAGCAGTCCGTCGCCGGCGTCGAGGGGCCCGGACGCGAGCACCACGTCCCCCTCGGGCATCGCCACGGGGGTCGTGCCGAAGTTCGTCACCGAACGCCACCCGTCGTGCCGGGCGAAGGCCACGACGTCGTCGCCGGCCTCGGTCCACGTCAGCTCCTCGCCGCGCTGGAGCCGCCGTCGCGCCGCGGTCGCCTCCCGGTACATCGACAGCGTCGAGGTGGGGTCGTCCTCCTCGGCCTCCACCGACGAGGCCCCGAAGTCGTCGGGCTGCGGCAGGTGCGGCGCGACGTCCCCGAAGCCGAACGACGGCCCGGTGCGCGTCCACGGGATCGGCACGCGGCAGCCGTCCCGCCCCTTGACGGTGTGCCCGGTCCGGATCCACTTCGGGTCCTGCAGCAGTGCGTGCGGGATCGCGGGGGCCTCGTGCAGCCCGAGCTCCTCGCCCTGGTAGACGTACGACGACCCCGGGAGCGCCAGCACGAGCATGGTCGCTGCACGCGCACGACGGACGCCCCGCTCGCGGTCGAGCACCGGGTCGGTGCCGTCGGTCAGCAGCCATGCGTCGGTGTCGGTGCCCTCGGGGAGCCCGTACCGCGTCGCGTGCCGGACGACGTCGTGGTTCGACAGCACCCAGGTGCTCGACGCACCCGACTGCTCCGACGCCGACAGGTTGCGCTCGATGATCTCGCGGAACGACCCGGCGTCGAAGGGCGACTCGAGCAGGTCGAAGTTGAAGGCCTGACCGAGCTCGGTCGGCCGTGCGTAGAGCACGCGTCGCGGAGCGGGACCCCACGCCTCGGCGACCGCGGCGCGGGGCGGGTCGTACTCGTCCAGGACGGCACGCCACGTCGCGAAGATCTCGTGCACCTCGTCGCGGTCGTACAGCGGGTCGGAGCCGTCGAGCGGCAGCGCCTGCTCGTTCGACGGCCGGTACGGCGTCGACAGGTCCTTCGCGAGCCCGTGGGCGACGTCGACGCGGAAGCCGTCCACCCCGCGGTCCGACCAGGAGCGCAGCGTGTGCTCGAAGTCCGCGCGCACCTCGGGGTTCGTCCAGTCGAGGTCCGGCTGCTCCGGTGCGAACAGGTGCAGGTACCACTGCCCGTCCGGCACGCGGGTCCACGCGCTGCCGCCGAAGTTCGACACCCAGTCGCTCGGCGGCAGCTCGCCGGACTCGCCGCTGCCCTCGCGGAAGACGTACCGCGCACGCTCGGGCGACCCCGGAGTCGCGGCGAGCGCCGCACGGAACCACTCGTGCTGGTCGGAGGTGTGGTTCGGCACGACGTCGACGATGACGCGGATGTCGTGCTCGTGCGCGGTCCGGATGAACGCGTCGACGTCGTCGAGCGTGCCGAGCCGGGGGTCGACGTCGCGGTAGTCCGCCACGTCGTAGCCGCCGTCGGCGAGGGGCGACGGGTAGAAGGGCGACAGCCAGACCGCGTCGACGCCGAGCGACGCCAGGTAGGGCACGCGGCTCGTGATGCCGGCGACGTCACCGAGGCCGTCCGCGTCGGTGTCCGCGAAGCTCCGCGGGTACACCTGGTAGACGACGGCCTGGCGCCACCAGTCGGGGTCGGTCGTGCGCGGGCTGCTGGCGGGCGTCCGGGGGGTGCTCACCCGGCCACCGTACCGATCGGTCCCGGCGGCGGGAACAGGACCGGGTGACGCCGGGAATGCCACGCCCAGGAGATGCCTTGGTTGTCGCTGACACCATTCCGTGACCGTACGGTCACGAAGGAGAAGGGATCCCCATGACGAACGTCCTCGTCCTCGTCGGCAGCCTGCGCGCCGGCTCGATCAACCGGAAGCTCGCGGAGGCCGCCGAGCAGCACGCCCCCGAGGGCACCACGCTCACGACCTTCGACGGCATCGTCGACCTGCCCTTCTACAACGAGGACATCGACGGCGACACCCCGCCCGCCGCCGCGGTCGCCTTCCGCGACGCCGTCGCGACCGCCGACGCCGTGCTCCTCGTCACGCCCGAGTACAACGGCACGATGCCCGCCGTCCTGAAGAACGCGCTCGACTGGGGCTCGCGTCCGTTCGGCGCCTCGCCGCTGTCGGGCAAGCCGCTCGCGGTGATCGGTTCGGCCTTCGGTCAGTACGGCGGCGTCTGGGCCCACGACGACGCACGGAAGTCGGCCGGCATCGCCGGGGCGAAGGTCCTCGAGGACGTCAAGGTCGCCATCCCGCAGTCGGTGGTCCGGTTCGCCGAGACCCACCCGCGCGAGGACGCCGAGGTCGTCGAGCTCGTGCAGGGCGCACTCCGCGCCCTGGCCGACGCGGCGGACGAGCGCGCAGCGGCCTAGCCGCACCGGTCGCCGAGAGGCGACAGGAGTCGGACTGGAGGCGCGGTGCCGGCTGGCACCGCGCCTCCAGTCCGTCCCTCGATCGCCCGGCCACTAGACAGCCGAGATACCAGACGGGTTACCCTGATCGGCATGTCGACGCAGGAGATCACGGAGCCGTCGGGGTACTGGTTCCCCGACGACGACGCCACCCAGCGCGGTGTCGCGGTGCTCAACGCCCTGCGCCGCTACCGGTCCGCCGAGACCGCGATGCGTCGCCGGACGCGCGACTCGATGGGCATGGGCGAGACGGACCTGCTGGCCGTCCGCTACCTGCTGCAGGCGCAGCGCGCCGGACGGATCGTCAAGCCGAAGGACCTGTCCGCGTACCTGAAGATCTCGTCGGCCTCGACGACGATCCTCATCGACCGGCTCGTGCGGTCGAACCACGTCCGCCGTGATCCGCACCCCACGGACCGTCGTGCACTGGTCATCACCCCGACCACCGAGACCGACGACGAGGTCCGGGCGACCCTCGGCATCATGCACCGACGGATGATGTCGATCGCCGAGGGCCTGTCCGCCGACGATGCCCGCGTGGTCGCCCACTTCCTGGAGCGCATGCGCGACGCCGTCGACCAGGTGGACCCGACACCCCCGCACTGACGCCTTCGACGGGCACCGCGGGGGACACCCCGGTTCCACGTGCTCTGAGAGTGCTCCACACGTGACCGCGTAGACCGGAAGGGTCACCGACCGCGAAAGGAGCCGATCATGCACGCATCGGACACGCTCGCCGCAAACCTCCAGAAGGTCCTCGTGGACCTCATCGACCTGCACCTGCAGGGCAAGCAGGCGCACTGGAACATCCTCGGCCGCAACTTCCGCGACCTGCACCTGCAGCTCGACGAGATCGTCGACGCCGCCCGTGAGTTCGCCGACGACACGGCCGAGCGCATGCGCGCCCTCTACGCCGTTCCGGACGGCCGTTCCGCGACGGTCGCCGCCGGCACGCACCTCGACGCGTTCCCCGAGGGGGAGATCGACACGCACGACGCGATCGACGAGATCACGCTGCGCCTGTACCAGACGACCGGCACCATGCGCGACGTGCACGACGAGGTCGACGACGAGGACCCGACGACCGCGGACCTGCTCCACGGCTTCATCGAGCGCCTCGAGCAGCTCGCCTGGATGGTCTCGGCCGAGAACCGCGAGCCGCGGACGCCCCTCGCCGCCGCCACGACCCCGGCCGTCGCCGAGGCCTCCGAGCACGAGTAGGACCCACTCCGTGGACCTCGGCATCACCGGCAAGGTCGCGCTCGTCTTCGGTGGCGACTCCGGCATCGGCTGGAACACGGCTCGCATCCTCCTCGCGGAGGGTGCGACCGTGGTCGTCACCGACCTCGACCAGGGACGCCTCGACACGAGCGCGGACCAGCTCGAGGCGCCGCACGGCAGACTGTTCGCCTTCGCGGCGGACGTCACGGACGCCGACAGCCTCGCCGCCTTGCACACGAAGGTGCGCGACGCCGTCGGCGAGATCGACATCCTCGTGCAGTCCTCGGGCGTCACCGGCGCCCAGGGCATGTTCCACGAGATCGACGAGCAGGGGTGGCTCGACACCATCGACGTCGACCTCATGGGCCCCGTGCGGATCACCCGCGAGTTCATCGCGGACCTGCGGAACGGCGGCTGGGGTCGGATCGTCTACCTGGTGTCCGAGGACGCCTCGCAGCCGTACGACGACGAACTGCCCTACTGTGCCGCGAAGGCCGGCGTGCTGTCGTTCGCGAAGGGCCTCTCGCGCTCGTACGCGTCGGAGGGCCTGCTGGTGAACACCGTCAGCCCCGCGTTCATCCACACACCGATGACCGACGCGATGATGGACAAGCGCGCGAAGCAGCTCGGGACCTCGTTCGACGACGCGATCACCAGCTTCCTCGACGAGGAGCGTCCGTACATGGAGCTCGGCCGCCGCGGTGAGCCCGAGGAGGTCGCGAACGTCGTCGCCTTCCTGTGCTCCGACCTGGCGAGCTTCGTCAACGGTTCGAACTACCGGGTCGACTCCGGCTCGGTCGCCACCATCTAGGAGACCCATGACCGACTTCCGCTACCTCATCGTCGGGGGCGGGATGGTCGCCGACGCGGCCGCCCGCGGCATCCGCGAGATCGACGCCGACGGCTCGATCGGGATCGTCAGCGAGGAGCACGACCGGCCGTACGCGCGTCCGGCCCTGTCCAAGAAGCTCTGGACCGACCCGGAGTTCAGCTGGGACGAGAAGGTCGACCTGCACACCGAGGAGACCGGCGCGACGTTCGTGCTCGGGACCGTGGTGACGGCGATCGACCGTGCCGCGAAGACCGTCACGACGAACGACGGCGAGACCCACGGGTACGAGCGGCTGCTGATCGCCACCGGCGGGAAGCCGCGCAGCCTGCCGGGCCTGTCGCCGTCACCGCGCGTGCTCGACTTCCGCAGCGCCGACGACTACCGCCGACTCCGCGAGCTCGCCGACGCCGGGGCACACGTCGCCGTCGTCGGTGGCAGCTACCTCGGCACCGAGATCGCGGCCGGCATCGTGCAGAACGGTGCCCGCGTGACGCTCGTGACCCCGGACGAGGTGCTCGGCGGCCACATGTTCCCGCAGGACCTCGCCGAGGCGTTCCAGCAGCGCTTCACCGACCACGGGGTCGAGCTTCGGACCGGTCGTCGCGTCGAGTCCGGCACGGAGTCGGGCGACGGCGTCGTGCTGACCCTCGACGACGGCTCGGTCCTCGAGGCCGACGCGGTCGTCGCGGGCCTCGGCATCGAGCCGCAGACGCACCTGGCCGCCGACGCGGGACTGACCGTGCGGGACGGCATCGTGGTCTCGTCCACGCTGCTCACCGACGACGACGCGGTCCTCGCGGCCGGCGACGTCGCCGAGTACCCGGACCGGATCCTCGGCACCCGTCGGGTCGAGCACGTGGACAACGCGAAGGAGCAGGGTCGGCAGGCCGGCCGGAACCTGGCCGACGCCGACGAGACGTACGACCACACGCCGATGTTCTACAGCAACGTCTTCGACGCCGGGTACGAGGCCGTCGGGCAGGTCTCGACCGAGCTGCACACGGTCGAGGACTGGCAGGAACCGCTCACCACGGGCGTCGTCTACTACCTGGACGACGACGACACCGTGCGCGGGGTGCTCCTCTGGAACGTGTCCGACAAGACCGACGAGGCGCGCGCGGTCCTCGCCGAGGCGAACGCGCTGACGCGGGACATGCTGCCCGGGCGCATCGCGGCGTAGCCGCCGCGGCTGCGGCTGGAGCTGCGGCCTGCGGGACCACCCGGCGCTGACGGCGACGGCATGGAGGCGCGGCGCTGGCCTGCGGAGGCGGGTCGCGCCTCCAGGCCGTCGCGTCGGGCGCGGGACGCGCCGCTCAGTCGTGCTTCCGCACCTCCGGCGCGACCTCGTCGACGACCGCCCGGCGGTCGTCCGGGTCGACCGGGATGCCGTCGCCGTCCGCCATCGCCACGGCGTGCGCGGACTTCGCGCGCTCGAGCTGCTCGTCGTCGCCCTCCGCCATGCCGAAGAGCTCCGTGAAGCGCGACTTCACGACCAACCAGGCGTCCTTCGGCCCGAGGCGCGCCAGGTCCGACGACGTCGTGTCGTCACGGACGCGCCGGAGCGACCCGACCCCGCGGTCCGTGATGCGTCCCTCGACGTGCGCCACCGCGAGCCGGGCGACCGCGTCCGCCTGCGCGTGCATGACCGAGTGCGCTCCGTCGACGACCTCGCGGAGCACCGCGTGCGGGAACACCCGCGCGAGCGACCGGATCCAGTCACGGGGCACGAGCGCGTCGTGCTCGCCGCGGACGATCAGCGTCCGGGCACGGACGTGCGGTGCGCGGTCCTCGATCGGGAACGCGATCATCTGCGGCAGCACCCGGCGGAACCAGTGCCAGCCGCACAGCGCGTAGGCCGACACGGCGTGCCAGCGGACGGCGGCGGGCTCGTGCAGGGCCGAGCGGAGGAAGCGGAACGCCGCCTTCGGGATCGTGCGCGCACGGTCGTCGGTGACCGGGCTGATGAGCACGAGGTCACGGATGTGCGGGTTGCGCGCGGCGACCTCGGTGACCACCTGGGTGCCCATCGAGTGACCGATCAGCACGGGGTCCGCGAGCCGGAGCTCCCGGAGGACGTGCTCGACCGCGTCGGCGTAGCGCTCGATCGACACCGCTCCCCCGAACTTCGGCACCCCGGCGAAGCCCGGCAGGTCGAGGGCGTGCACCGGACCGTTCTCGTTGAGGTGCGGCGCGAGGCGCTCGTAGTACGTCGCCGCGATCCCGAGCCCCGCGACGAGCACGAACGCGCGGTCACCGGGCTGACCTATGGAGCTCACCCGGACGTACGTGCCGTCGACCGCGATCCGGTCCACCCGCACCGTGACGTCGGCGTCCTCCGACCGGGAGAGCTCGCCGGCGGGGTCGGGCGCGGGCTCGGGTGAGCTGTCGTCGGCATCGTGCACGTCGGCCTCCAGGATCTCGGCGACCGCCCACGATACCCGTCCGTTCAGCCGCCGAACGCGGAAGCGGGGCTGCCGTGCACGCGGGTCTGCACAGCGAAGACGGCCCCGGAGTGCGGGTACTGCTCGAGCTGTTCCTCGGTGCTGTTCTCACGGGCGGACGCGATGAAGAGCGTCGACATGTCCGGTCCGCCGAACGCCACCGAGGTGACGTTCGGGGCCGGCACCTCGACCGTCTCGAGGTGCGCACCGGCCGCGTCCCACCGCTCGACCCGCCCGGACCCGTACACCGCGGTCCAGAAGCACCCCTCGTCGTCGCGCACGAGCCCGTCGTGGGCGGCGCCGCTGACGAAGGGCTCGAGTTCGCCGAGCTCGCCGTCCGGCCCGTAGGAGCCGCGGTAGATCGTCGACGTGCTCGTGTCGGTGACGTACATCACGCTGCCGTCGGCCGACCACTCGATGCCGTTCGTGACCCCGAAGCCGCCACGGAGCACGCGGGTGGTGCCGTCCGGCTCGACGGAGTGGAGTGCCCCGGCCGGGTCCTGGTCGGAGAGGTCCATGCTGCCGACGAGGAAGCGGCCGAACGGGTCGCACTTGCCCTCGTTGAACCGCATCGCGTCGGTCGCGTGCTGGACGCGGACGAGCTCGCGCTCGACGACACCGCGCTCGTCCGTGAGGACGACCCGGTCGCCGAGGGCCGCGACGAAGCCACCGCCGGCGCGCGGCTGGAAGCTGGCCAGGGGCGGCGGCAGGGCGACGCTCGACTCGACGGTGCCGTCGATGCGGGCGATCGTCAGCAGACCGAGCGTGATGTCCGTCCACCGGAGCCGCTCGGCGGACGGGTCCCAGACGATGCTCTCCGCGAGCACCGCCTGCTCGTCGCAGAAGACGGTCACGGGGCCGGTCACGGCGTCGGTGTGCATGCCCCCCGTCTACCGGCCGCCACGTGCACGGACGCTCAGAGGCGGGCGAACCGTGCCCGGAAGAAGCTCCACACCCCGTAGGCCAGGAACCCGACCCCCATCGCCACGAGCAGCACCGTCCCGCCCGGCAGCCGGTGGACCGCGTCGAACGCGGCGTCCAGCCCGGTGGCCTGCTCCGGGTCGTTGCGCAGCGCGGCGACGGCGACGAGCACGCCGACGACGGCCACCGCGAAGCCCTTGCCGACGTACCCGACGACCGCGAGCACCGTGACCGGTCGGTCGAGGTGGTGCGGTGGCCGCACGATGTGCTTCCGGAAGGACCGGCGGCAGCCGATCACGACGAGCCCGATGCCGATCCCGATCGCCACGGCGGCGACGGCGAGCAGCAGGAACACCCCGCCCGGCGTGGCGAGGGCCTGCGCCGCGGCGCTGCGGCTCGACCCGCTGGAGCTCCGGCCGGCGCCGAGCGCGAAGGACGCCGCCGAGTACGACACCGCGCCGTAGGCGACCGCCTTGCCGACGTCCTTGCCCCGGGCGGCCCACCCGCGAGCGCTGTCCGACCGGCCGCCGACGACCGCCTCGAGCAGGAGTCGCAGGGTCAGCGCCGCGGTGCCCACGGCGACCGCCCAGAGCAGGACGATGCCCCCGGGCACCGCGGCGAGCTGCTGGAGCGCACCCGACTGGTCGGTCTCGCTGCCGGACGACGCGTCGCCGAGGCCGAGCAGCACGACGAGGTAGCCGATGAGCAGGTGGACGATACCGCTGCCGACGTACCCGGCACGGGCCGTCGCCTCGAACCACCTGCTGTCGGCGATGCGCCTCGCCTGTCGTCCGGTCTCGCGTGCTGCTCGTTCCGCCTGGTCGCTCACCCCTCGAGCGTGCCCGACGCGTGGAGCGGTGTCCGCAGCGTGCGCGCCCCGGCGTGCCGTGCGGCGGACGGGAGGCGCGGTGCGGGCCCGCACCGCGCCTCCCGTCCGGCGGTCAGTCGCCCTTGACGTTGACGACCTGCCGCAGCGTGTGCCGGACCCGCACCAGGTCCGTCGCGTCGGCCATCACCTGGTCGATCGGCTTGTACGCCGCCGGGATCTCGTCGAGGAACGCGTCGGTGTCCCGGTACTCGATGCCGACCATCGCCGCGCGGAGCTCGTCGTGCGTGAAGGTCCGCCGCGCCGCCGACCGCGAGTAGAGCCGACCGGCGCCGTGCGGCGACGACTCGAGCGACGGCTTGTTCCCGAGGCCCTCGACGACGTACGACGCCGTGCCCATCGAGCCCGGGATGAGCCCCGGCTGCCCGGCGGCGGCCTGGATGGCACCCTTCCGGGACACCCAGACGCTCTTCCCCCAGTGCGTCTCGCGCTGCGTGAAGTTGTGGTGGCAGTTGATCCGCTCCTGCTCGTCGACCGCGGTCCCGAGCACCTCGGACAGCTGCCGGACGACGCGGTCCATCATCTCCTCCCGGTTGAGCAGGGCGAAGTGCTGCGCCCACCGGAGCTCGGCGATGTACCGGTCGAACTCGGGCGTGCCCTCGACGAGGTAGGCCAGGTCGGGGTCGGCGAGCTCGATCCACCAGCGCTGCATCAGCCGCTTCGCGACCGCGATGTGCCGCTGCGCGATCTTGTTGCCGACGCCCCGCGACCCGGAGTGCAGGAACAGCCAGACCCGGTCCTCCTCGTCGAGGGAGACCTCGATGAAGTGGTTGCCGGACCCGAGCGTGCCGAGCTGGTTGCGCCAGCCGCCGTGGGCGCCCGCGGGGTCGAACCCGGCCGCCTCGGCCATCGTCTCGAGCTCCGCGATCCGCGGTGCCGCCGTCGCGACGACCTTCCGGTTCGACGCGCCGGCCGACAGCGGGACCGCCCGCTCGATCTGCTCGCGCAGGGGCTGCAGGTCCGTCGGCAGGTCGGCGGCCGAGAACTGCGTCCGGACCGCGATCATGCCGCAGCCGATGTCCACGCCGACGGCCGCCGGCATGACCGCGCCGAGGGTCGGGATGACCGACCCCACGGTCGCACCGAGCCCGAGGTGGGCGTCGGGCATGAGCGCGAGGTGCGGGAACACGAACGGCATCCGTGCCGTCGTCCGCGCCTGCTGCTCGGTGTTCTCCTCGAGCAGGGATGCCCAGCTCAGGAGCTTGTCGTTGATCTTCTTCACGGTCTCGTCCTTCGTCGTGACGGTGCCACGACGGCCGGTCGGCCGTCGTGGTGACGACCGGTGGTCGTCGTGGTGACGACCGGTGGTCGTCGTGGTGACGACCGGTGGTCGTCGGTGACGGTCCGGGGCGGACGGGACCCGTGTCCTCCGGTCGGTGCGGCTGCACGGACACGAGGGGAACGACGGGAGGGACGCCCCGGGCCGGGTGGGCACGGGACGTCGGGGACGACGCGTGCCTACGCGGGTTCGCGGAGGGACTGGTTCGCGTACTGCACTGCGGACAGCACGACGAGCGCACCGAGCTGTCGCTCGGTGCGGCTGCTGTGCTGTGCGGCGTGCATCGCGGTCCTTCCACGGGTGCCCGGAGCGGGCGGTCCCGCCCGTCGGGCAGGAGGACCGACAGTAGTGCGACACGCCCGGGCTGCACAAGTCGGCCGGGCGTGTCGCGGTCCGGCGGAGCGTTCCTGCACAGCCGGGAGGCGCACCTCGCCCGTCCACAGCGGGGTACGTCCGGCTGATGGCCGGGTCCGTCCACCGGGCAGGCTGGCACCATGACCGAGCGGACACGCGACACCCCCGACGCGAACGACAACGAGGAACGCACCGACGGCTACGTGCCCCTGCGCTCCTACGGCGCGATCGGCGACGGTCGCACCGTGGCGCTCGTGGCGAAGGACGGACGGATCGACTGGCTGCCGATCCCGTCGATGGACTCGCCGCCGGTGTTCGCCAGCATCCTCGACCCGGAGCACGGCGGACACATAGCGCTCCGGCCGACGGGCGAGGCCACGGTCGAGCGCGAGTACCTGCCCGGTACGAACGTCCTCGTCTCGACCTGGACCACCGGGTCCGGGTCCTGCACCGTCACCGACGCCATGGTGACGGGCGTCGCCGGTCGGCTGCCGTGGGCCGAGGTCGCCCGCTGCGTGCAGGGCGTCAGCGGCTCGGTCGAAATGGAGTGGGCGGTCGTCCCCGGGACCCTGCTGAACACGGCCGAGCCGAAGCGCCTCGACACGGCCAACGGCACCGTGATCGGCATCGACGGCGTCACGATCGCCATCGTCGAGCACGGGTTCGACCCGGTGCACGACGACGGGCCCCGGTTCTCCGGGCGCTTCACCGCCACCGAGGGGTCGAAGTCGATCCTCACCATCGTCGGCACGCACGACGAACCGATCTTCCTGCCCGAGCCCGAGCGCACCCTCGACGCCGTGGACCGCACGATCGCGAACTGGTCGACGTGGTCCGAGGAGTTCTCCTACGACGGCCCCTGGTCGGACGCCGTGCAGCGCAGTGCCCTGGCCCTGAAGCTGCTCATCTACTCGCCCACCGGAGCGATCGCGGCCGCGCCGACCACGAGCCTGCCCGAGGACCGCACCGGCGGCAAGAACTGGGACTACCGGTTCGCCTGGGTCCGCGACCTGTCGTACACGGTGCACGCGCTGACCCGCTTCGGCCTGCGCGAGGAGACGCACGCGGCGGTCTCGTGGGTGATGCGCACCATCGCCGAGCACGACGAGACCATGCCGATCTTCTACGAGCTCGACGGCAAGAAGACCGACGGGGTCGAGGAACGCGACGTCCCCGGGTGGAACGGCATCGGGCCGGTCACGATCGGCAACCGTGCCGGCGACCAGCTGCAGCTCGGGGTGTGGGGGGACGTCTTCGAGATCCTCCGGCAGTACGTGAAGGCGGGGAACGTGCTCGACCGGCAGACGGCCGGGGTGCTCGAGCGCCTGGCCGACGATGCCTGCCACCGGTGGGAGGAGCCCGACTCCGGCATGTGGGAGCTCGAGGACACGCAGCACTACACGTCGAGCAAGATCGGCTGCTGGCAGGCGCTCGACGCCGCGGTGGAGCTGCACGACGCCGGCATGATCGACGGCCCCCGCGAGAAGTGGATCGAGAACCGCGAGCTCATCGAACAGTGGGTCGGCGAGCACGGCTGGGACGAGGACCTCGGCCACTACGTGATGTACCCGGGATCGACGGCACTCGACACCTCGATCCTGATCCACGCGATGTCGGCGTTCGACCGCGGACCCCGCATGGCGTCCACCATCCGCGCGGTCGAGGAGCAGTTGCAGCGCGGACCGCTCGTCTACCGCTACACCGGCATGGACGCCGAGGAGTCCCCCTTCGTCGCGTGCTCCTTCTGGCTGGCGGCTGCGATGGCCTGCACGGGCCGCGTCGACGACGCCCGGGCGCTCATGGACGACATGGTCGGGCAGGCGAACGACGTGGGCCTGTTCAGCGAGATGATCAGCGAGGACGGCGACTTCATGGGCAACCTGCCGCAGGGGCTGTCGCACCTCGCCCTGATCCAGGCGGCCCTGACGATCGAGGAGGTCGCCGAGGAGGCCTGACCCTGGGCGGGCCGACCGCGGTCAGCCGAGGGTGATGGCCACGAGGCCGGCGACGCCGAGCAGGTACAGCACCACCACGACGAACGAGTCGACGCCCATCCCGAGGATCCGACGCTGCGGCCGGAAGACCAGGCCGACCGCGTAGACGATCGTCAGGAGGGCCGCCAGCGCGGTGAGGTACACGTCGCTGGCGTTCGCCTGGGGCAGGACGGCCTTGCCCGAGAGCACCGTCGCGACGAGGAAGAGCACGGGCAGGAACGCGTTCCCGCCGAAGATGTCCGACACCGCCAGGTTGTCGTCGCCCTGCCGCACCGCCTGGATGCCGGTGGAGATCTCGGGCAGGCTCGTCGCGAGCGCGAGCACGGTGGCGCCGAAGAGCACCCCGGACAGGCCGATCTGCTCGGACGCGGCGTCGCCGGCGCGCTCGAGCACGACGCCCGCCACCAGCGTCGCGAGGGCCGACAGCGAGAAGACGACCGCGGCCTTCCGCGTGCTCATCCGCGGCTGCTCCTGCTTCCGCGTGCGGTGGCCCGACGCGTGCGGGGACGCGTCGGGCGCCCGACCGTCCTGGTGCCACGGCAGTCCCTTGCCGGCGCGCTGCACGAGCAGGAGTCCGACGACCCAGATCGCCGCGATGAGGACGACGTCGGGGGTGAGCCGAGCGACGACGAGATCCGGCGGCAGCTGGCTGCCCGCGACGACCACGGCGAGCACGGCCACGACGACGACCGCCTCGAGCACCAGGGTCAGCGACGCAGCGCGCCAGGTGATCGGCTTGACGCCCTTCCCCCGCTTGCCGAACGCGTCGAGGATCGCGATCACCACGGTCTGCAGCGCGATGCCGCCGAGGATGTTGCCCGCGGCCACCTCGATGTTGCCGGACAGGCCCGCGCTCACCGTGATCGCGATCTCGGGCAGGTTCGTGGCGACCGCCAGCACGATCAACCCGCCCAGCGCACTGCCGAGGTGCAGGCGGTCGTCGAGGACGTCGGTGGTCTTGGAGAGCTGGATGCCCGCGACCCAGATCACCGCGGCGCCGGCCACGAAGATCAGGACGAGCGCCCACAGCGGGAGCGATGCCATGCACTCGACGGTGGACCTCGTCACCCTCGGACGTTCCGATCCCGCGTCGAACGGCTGAGCGGACCGTTCCCGGCCGTCCGTCGGCGGTCGGGGGCATGATGGACGAGCGATGAACGACGTCGACGCACGCATGGACCGGCTGCGACGAGCCGCCCGGTACCGGTACCAGCAGCTGGTGGACAGCGAGATCGAGCGCGGCTCCCTCGACCCGGACGAGGTCCGCGAGGAACGCCGTCTCCTGCGCCTGCAGGACGTCGAGCAGCACGCCCGCGCCCGGATCGAGGAAGCCGAGCGCCGCGGGCTCTTCGAGGGGAACCCGTACCACGGCAAGCCCCTGCCCGGGAACGACGGACGCCACGACCCCGACTGGTGGATCAAGGCGAAGATCGAGCGCGAGGACATCCGCGGCATCGCCCCGCCCGCCCTGGCCCTGCGGACCGAGGACGCCGAGCTCGACGACCACCTCGACGCCCTCGCCGTCGAGGACGACGTCCGCGCGGTCGTCGTCGACTTCAACGCGCGCGTCAAGGAGGCTCGACGGCAGCTGCTCGGCGGGCCGCCCGTGGTGACCCCGATGCGCGACGTCGACTCCGAGGTCGAGCGGTGGCGCGAGCGTCGCGGTGCCCGGCGCGCCGCCGACGAGCAGGCCGCCGCGGAGCGTGCGGCGGCGGAGGCTGCAGCCCGACCGCGCCGGTGGTGGCGGCGGCGCTGACCACGGCTCGTCCGGCGCCCGCGGGGCGGGACGACGGAAGGCGCCGTCCCCGGGTTCGGGGGCGGCGCCTTCGCGTCGTGGTGCTGCGGTGGTGTCCCGCTGGTGGTGCTGGGTGTTACTTGATCTGGGCGGTGATGGTGGCGGTACCGACGAGCAGGCCACCCTTGACGGCGTCGGTCTTGAAGGTGTCGTTGAGCAGCTTCGCGGCGTCGTCGGAGACGTGGACGGTGGTGCCGGTGAGGATGGCGTTGTCACCCTCGAGCTGGAGCGGCTTCAGGGTGCCACCGTGCAGCGAGAACAGGTACGCGTTCGACACGGCGACCTTGCCGTTGACCAGGACGTCACCGTAGAGCTTGGACGAGCCCGGGTTCACGACGAAGTTCTCCAGCGTGACCGTGGTGTCACCGGCCTGCAGCGTCAGACCCGAGTCGTCGTGGTTCAGCAGACCCTGCACGTAGGGGCGGTAGTTGCCGTCCGGGCTCCAGTACGTGACCGAACCCGAGGTGATCGGGAACGAGACCGCACCGTTCTCGAGCTTGGCGTTGCCGGAGACACCCGGGGTCAGCTTCAGCGCGGTCAGCGCGTCGGTGAAGCCGCTGTCGAGGGCGACGGAGGTGTTGCCGCCGAGGACCTCGGGCACCGACGCGACCGGGGCGGGGATCTTCGACTCGGACGA